>CAYQWK010000025.1:2651-18043 GCA_964420805.1 uncultured Bifidobacteriaceae bacterium
CAAAGCTGAGCGTGTTGCGGCACAATTGCAGCACGACGCGCCCGTGAAATGACTTGCGCGGCGCGTTCGCGACGCCTACTTTTGCGAGCCTTGGGCGCACCCATAGCTCAATTGGATAGAGCATCTGACTACGGATCAGAAGGTTTTAGGTTCAACTCCTAATGGGTGCGCCACTTTTCCAACCCGGCAAAGCACCTTGATTTCCCCTTGCTCCCGCGGTTTGCAGCAGCTCGGTTCAGTTAGACTACCTCCGGCAGCTTCCATTCTCCGCGGAAGGGACGCGGTTGTAGCATCGCGTTGGCGGCATCGTCGTTGACGAAGCGTTCGGCCTTGGGATCCCACTGCAGTTTGCGACCGGCTTTCACGGCGATGGAGGCGAGCTGGCACATCGTGTCGGAACGCATGGCCGTTTCAATGTTGCAGACGGGCTGGGTTCGGTTGCGGATGGCGTCGAGCAATCCGCCCGCGTGGCTTCGGCTGGCCTGAAGTTTTACCGGCATGGTGCCGCAGGCGTTCTTCTCGTCGCGGAGCAGACCCTCGTTCGAGGCAGTCAGACTGCCGCGCCGGACATGCGCCCATCCCGCGTCGCCGATGAAGCGGATGCCGTGGTCGAAGCCCGGCGTGCCGTCGTTGACGAACGTGACCGGGGCGGCCTGCTCGAAATCGAAGTTTACTTTCCAGCTCAGAATGGCGTCGCAACCGCTGTCGCGCGGAAACTCACCACGGCCCTGCACCGAAACAGGCCCGGTGGCGTCGGTGCCATTACCCCATTGCGCGATGTCGAGGTGATGAATGCCCCAGCAGGCGATCATGCCCAGGGAGAAGTTCGTCATGTTCTCGTGGTTGTCGCGTTGGAGTTTGGCCTCATGGAATGGTGTCATGGGCGCGGGACCGACCCAGCGGTTCCAATCCACATGATCCGGCACGGGTTGCTCCGCGAACAGAGGGCTTCGCTTTCCGCCCGGAACGGAGACGAGGATTTCCTTCACCTTGCCGAACCGTCCATTCAACGCGAGTTCGCAGGCCCAGCGGAATTTCGTCTCGGAGCGTTGCTGGGTGCCAAACTGGAAAACGACGCCCTTCTTGCGCACAGCGGCGCGGATGCGGCGCCCTTCCTCGAACGAAAGAGCCATCGGCTTCTCAAGGTAGATGTGCTTGCCGCGCAGAATGGCGTCGATGGCGGGAATGCTGTGCCAGTGGAAAGGCAGCGCGATGAGCACGGCGTCGATGGAGGCGTCGGCATTTAGATCGCGGAAGTCGGTGTATTCCTTGACCGGCTCCGGCCCGTAGGTCGCCGCGATGGCTTTCTGGGCGCGGGCCAGGTTGCGCTTGTTGACGTCGCAGATGGCCACGACGCGTGCGGTCTTCTCGTTAAGGAACGCCTGCATGTCACTCGTGCCCTGCGCGCCAACGCCGATGACACCGATGTTGATCTTGCCGGATGGAGCGTCTGCCCCAAGCAGGCGGGCGGGCACGAACATCGGTGCCACTCCCGCGGCGACGATGGATTGGAGGAAACCGCGCCGGGTTGGCGCGAAGAGTTGAGCATTTGTATGTTTCATTGGAATCGTGGCTTTGAACCGTCGGTGCCCTGCGCTTCAGGGCGGATTGCCGTGAAGGTGTGGCGCTCGCCGCATTCTCTGCCGGTGCCGTCGGTCATGGTGTGCGCGAACTATGACTGCGGGGGTTCCCGCACGGCAAGCCGTATTCCACCTCCGCCACGACGGCACATGAACGAAATGTAATTCCAGCAAGCTCCTTTCGTTCAGGTTGCCGGGGTCTGTTTCTATGAAGACGGCGCGGTGGTCGTGCCGTGAAGAGAGAAAGACAAATCGACGGAGAACAAAAAATGAAAAACAGAACACTGATTGGAATGATGGTTGCGGTGGCAATGCTCGGCGGTTCGGCGGTCACGGCCTTGGCGCAGAATGGTTGTGGCTACGGGTATGGTGGCCCGCCCAAATCGGATCAGGAACGTGCCGCGCGTCAGAAGGCGTGTCTGGAGAAGAACGGCGGCGTCTGTCCGAACGGCGGACCTCGTGCGGACTGTCCAGGCTACGGTCAGGGTGGGCAAGGCGCGGGTGGACGCCATGGATTGCGCGACGGGACGGGACCGCGCAACGGCGGCGGTGGTCCCAAAGGCCCGGCGAGTCGCGGCAGGTGATCACGCCAGGAAGCGCGCAGGCCGGAGGCGGTTTCCGCTTTCCGGCCTGCCTGCGGCGGAAAAATCAGGAAGCGGGCCGGGCCCGCGTTTCAATCAGCCAGAAGACGACCCCAGAGATGACGCAGAGGATGGCGAACCAGCCCCAATCCGGGATGCCAGTTACCTCGGGCAGGCGCACTTTGCCGAGCGCTGCGACCTTCTGAATGTGCGTCTCGACCCAGGAGAAGCTGAAGGCGTAGAGCGCGCCGCCGAAGAGCATCCCGATGAAACCGCTCAACGCGTGCAGGCTGCCAGTGGCCAATGCCGCCACACCCGTGCCGGGACAATAGCCGTAGAGGACCATTCCCACGCCGAACAGCGCGGCACCCAGCACCACGCCGAGCATGTTCGCGGGTTTGATGTGGTATTGCGCGTGGCCGCTGTCATGCAGCACGAGCACGCCCATGCCGCCGACAATCACCGCCGTGAACATGACCTTCAACACGGTGAAGTCGCGCAGGCGGAACTGGTTCACAATCACGTTGTAGTCCGCCACGCCGCCGCGATGGAGGAGCACGCCGAAGACGATGCCCATGGGCAAGGCGAGCCACAGCGCGGCTTCAGGTGAGACGGGAATAGTCATGGTGTTCAAGGTCAGTGGGTCTTGCTTGTTCGCTTGCGGAACATCACCAGCGCGGTTGCGATGCCGGCCGCGAAGGTGGTCAGGAAGAACGTCCAACTGCTCAACGCGAGTTGCAGTGAGCCGCTAATGCCATGTCCGCTCGTGCATCCGCCGGCCATGCGGGCGCCGAACATGATGATGACCCCGCCGAGAAACGCGGCGGTCATTCGCTTCCAGGTCGCGTCGCCAAACTGCTTCGACCAGGTGGCCGGGACCTTCTCCCAGCGGAAAGCCCGGCCCGCCGCCACGCTCAACAGCGCGCCGAGAAACGTGCCGGCCAGGAGCAGCATTCCGCCGTCCAGCTTCATCGGCGTTTTCGCCCAGTAGGGGTTCCGGGCCACGCCTTCGGCTCCCAGCACCGGCATCGCACACACGCTTGAAGCGGCTGACAGGGCTGTTGAGATTCCAAGTGGTTGATTGACCACGCCGAAGGCGAACCAACTCAGGACGCCGATGCCGGCGCCGACGAGGTATGGATTCCAGCGGGCTTTCACGGTCGATCGCACGCGGCAATCACCGTTCCCACAATCACAGTTTGTTTCACTCATGAGACTTGTTTGCATGGGACCGGGCCACGATTCACGAAAGGGTTACAAGGGGACTGGCATCCAGCGGAAGGCTGAACTCAAACACGGTCCAGCCTTGGTGGCTTTGCTTGAGCAAGAGCTTGCCGCCATGAGCACCCACGATTTCGCGCGCCATGCTCAATCCGAGACCGATCCCGTGAACCTGCGCGTGGCTGGTGCGATGGGCGCGAAAGAAGCGCTCGAACACCCTTGGCTGATCCGGCGGGGAAATAACCGGGCCGCTGTTGCCGATGATCAAGCGCGCTTTGTCGCCTTCCTGTTCCAAGCGGACGGACACACGTCCGCCGGGTTGGTTATACTTAACGGCATTGCTGATGACGTTGAAGATGGCGGTGTTGAGCAATGTCCGGTCGGCGAGGAACTGGACTTCGGGACAAATGTCCACCTGGAATTCGAGTCCAAGTTCGGGGGCGAGCATGCGCGCATCTTCAACCAGATCTGCCAGCGTGTTGCTGAGGTCCAGCCGTTCGCGCGCCAGGTTGAGGCGGCCGGCATCGGCCCGGGCCAGCAGGAGCAGGCTCCGTGTGATGTCCTTCAATCGGTGGGTTTCCTCGATCAGATTCGCAAAGAGCTTCTGCTCTGAAGAGCCTGGAACTGCCGCCTGCAGCGCGGCCTCCAGTTCGCCCTGCATGATCGCCAGCGGTGTCTTCAATTCGTGCGATGCGTCAGCTCCGAATCGCGTGGCCTGGTGGAAACTCGCCTCCAGCCGGTCCATCATCCGGTTCAGAACCTCGATGACGCGGGCGATTTCCGGCGCCTCGCCCGCTGTCGGTATGCGGGCATCGAGGCCGCTCGCGGTGACGCGTTCCGCGGTGTCGGCGATGGTTCGCAAAGGGTGGATTGCGCGCCCGGCCACCTGCCAGCCACCAAGTGCGACCAGCGTCAGCACCACCGTGCCGAAACTCCACAATGCGTTGCGGAGGCGGCGCATCTCGGCGCGGACGGGACCGTGGTTCAAGCCAATGGCCAATGTCGTGTCCGCCGTGCCGAGCATGCCAAGCCGCCATTCTCCAGCCGCTGTCTTCACGGTTTGAAAGCGTGGGAGCTTGGTGAATGGAACGCTTCCGCCGCCACCCGGACCCAATCCGCGCCCCAAACCTCCGCGCCCGCGGCCCGGCCCAGTGCCGAAGACGGGAGAATTGGTGGCAGTGGCCGTTCGCACGGCGGGGTCGTCTTCGAGACGGCAGTCCAGCGCGTTTGCATCCAAGTCTCCAGGCCATCCGGCGGAAGTGTGCAGAACTTTTCCGCCGGCGTCCTTAACAAGCAGGATGATGTTGCTGGCGTGGGTCTCGCCAAAGATGAACGCCAGAGCCTCGTCCAGGCGCTGAAAGTTCCCGCGCGCCGTTATCCAGCCGGGATGCCGCGCCCCGAGCGAGCGGATCTCCGTGTCGATCGACTCGAGCTTCTGCGCGCCAACCAGCCACCATGCCGCGAAACCGAACGCGGCCAGTCCGACCCCGGCAACGGCCGCGGACAAGACGGCGATTCTGGCGCGGAAAGGCAGTTTTCGCATTGCGGTGGTTCAGAGTTCGAGCCGCCGGGAGGCGACGAGTTCCGGTTGGTGATCTGCGCGTCGGTACAGTCGGGAGAACGTCTTCGCCGCCGGAGTATTCGCTTTAAGCAAGCGGGCCACGCTTTCGGGGGGGACGGATTGGTAGAGCAATTCCACTTCTGCAGTGAGCCGGGTCGCATTGGGCGGAAGGGGCACTTGGTAGGTGACCTCGTCGCTGCCGCCGCTGCGGGCATTGAAGTTGGCATCCGCTTCCGCCCCGCCGGTCACGGCGATTGACGCCGCATCCGGGCCGGTGGCGGTGAAGCCGCGCGGTGGCAGACGGTTGTCCTTGAGATAGGCGCTGCCGCGCAGCAGCGACCACGTTGCCTTGCCCGAGTTGTCAGCCATTACGGATTGGTAGATTTGCACCTCCTCAGGGCGCGTAATCAAATCCCGGTGCGGCGCGTAGCCGTCCGGAACCCCGTGAATGGCACCACTCTTGTCCGGCGTGCCGGACTCGAAGATGGTCCGTTTTTTTGCGTCCCTGACGTGGACATGCAACCAGGCACGCCGGTAGGGATGCCCGGTTGGGAATTTGTGGCCCGAAAGGTTCTGCACCGTGACCCGCAATACGAGTTGGCCGGCCTCCCGCTGTGCGGTGACTTCGAGTCGGGCGGCCTTGCGCAACTGCTCGCGAGCCTTCTCGATCATTGTCTCGAACTGCGAAGGGGTTGCATTCGCTCCCAGTGCTTTCGCGTTCGCGGCGAGCAGGCGCAGCATGAACACGTTTCCGCCGACGAACTGGTGTTTCCAGTACGGGTGCCGCGGTTCCAACCAGGGCGGGCGCGCGCTCGCCTTCACTGGCTTGTCTTCGCGCGCCATGTGGCAGTCCTGGCAGTGCTGTCCGCGTCGCGCGAAATCACTTTGTCGCCATTCGAGAAACGGCACTTGTTCCGGGAACTGCCCGCGCAATGCTCCACCGTCGTCAATGACGGGGGTGAAAAGTGTGTGGCAGGTTGCGCAGAGCGCGGAGTCTTGCGTGTGGGCTCCGAACTTTGGCGTGTAATTCACGTGCCGCTGCATCGGCATGGTCAACACATCGTCGTAGGGGCCGAAAATCTCACGGCTGGTCCCGATCTGGAAACGGCCGGTAAAACTCCCGGGCGTGCCGAGGTTTCGTGGCTGGATTTGATGACACAAGGTGCAGCCGACTCCCTCCACGGCGAGTGGCGATTGCAGGGCTGCTGCGAAGGACAGTTCGCTGATGCCGCCAGCTTCCGCCTGGTACCGGGCTATTGGCGCGTGGCAGGTCAGGCATTTGTTTTCGATGAATGACTTGAGGGCCGGGCGTTCGGCGGTTTCAGCTTCCATGACGGCGCGCCACAAAGGGTCCGCGAAGGAGTTTGCCATCATCGTGGCGCGCCAGTCCGTGGCGAGGACGGCGGCCTGGTCGGGTTTGCCGGCGCGGGTCGGGTCGAACGGGTCGTGGCAGAAGGCGCAGTTCCCGGCTCCGCTGAAGTGGCTTGTTTCAAAAGTCGCGAGATCGCCGGCTCCGGCTCGGACGATCAGGAAACCGGCGAGGATAATCAGGATTTCTTTCATGCGCGTCATTTGGTTGTGATCCAGGCATGGGCGCGTGAACCGCAGCCCGTGCCGCACATTACGAAATCTTCATTCGCCGCCCTCGTTGATGCGGTACCCCACGCCACGCACGGTCTCGATCAACTTGCCGGGCGTCTCCCCCTCGACCTTGCGGCGCAAGCGCTGGATGTAAACGTCCACGAGGTTCGTGCCTGGGTCGAAATGGTAATCCCAGACCCGCTCGCAAATCTCGATGCGGGTTAGGACGCGGCCGGGCGAGCGCATGAGGTTTTCGAGCAGTGAAAACTCGCGCGTGGTCAACTCGATCTTCCGGCCGCCTTTCGTCACTTCACGGGTCAGCAGGTTCATCGAAAGGTCGCCTGCGGCGAGCAAGCTCCTGCCTTGTCCGCCGGCGCGGCGTGTGACGGCGTGGAGCCGGGCGATGAGTTCCTCGATGTGGAACGGTTTGGTGATATAGTCGTCGGCGCCAAGATTCAGACCTTCAAGCCGTTCGTTCAGTTCACTGCGAGCGGTGAGGAGAACCACCGGGAGCGACATCTTCCGGTCCCGCAGATTCCGGAGGATGCTCAAGCCGTCGCGACCGGGCAGCATGATGTCGATAATCGCTGCGTCGTAGGGCCTGGTCGTCGCGAACAACTGGCCGTCGTCGCCGTTGGCGGCGTGTTCCACCACGAAGCCCCGTGCCTCGAGTCCTTTGCGGAGGAACGAGGCGATTTTGCGCTCGTCCTCAATGATCAGCACTTTCACAAAAATCCCGCGCTGCTTTCCCGCGTCGCGAACGCCGCTGCGGACCTATCTCGCCGGTGTAAGCGATGCCGTGGGCATGTCGATGCGCCACGCTCCGCGCAAGTCACCCAACTTGAATCCAGTGGCTTCATCGCCGGGATAAAGCCGCTGGATGATTGCTGCGTCTTCGGGCGCGATGTCTCGTCCAGGTTCACCGTGGCATTTGAGGCAGAGCGCATTGTTTAAGAGGATTGGCGAGAAGAACGTGGCGGTGTTGACGGCCAGGTTCGTGACCAGAGGCGGCGGCGGGTTGGTGGATGAACTGGCGGCGAGTCGCTCCTCGAAGGACTTCAACACGGCAATTTCCACGGCATCTGCGCGGCTGGCGGGATTGCGCGGCTTGTGCGTGATACGGCGGAGCTTAACGCCGTATTTTGCCGCCATGCCCGCAGTGAGGGGTGACGCAGACATCGAGCAGAAAGGCAGAGCGTTGCTCACTCCGGAGGTCTTGATGGCAGATTGCAGATTGGAACTGAGCAGGGCGAAAGTCTCCGCCGCGATGGCTCTGCCCCGCTGCAAGCCGAGCGCTTGCTGTTCCGCCGTCAAGGGCGGGAGTGGTTCAGGAGCTTTTGCGCAGCCCCAGCCCAGGACCAACGCCAGCGCGAGGGCAGGAAGAAAGACTTTCATACCGTCGGATGCTTCTCGCGCCATCGATCACGCAATGCCGAGTGCAGGCGTTCGCGAAAAGCGACGGGCAACTCGAAGGGTTGGCCGTCTTTGTAGAGCGTGACGGTCTTGCGGATGTTGTCCACCACCACCTGGCAGGGATTACAGCTGGCCATGTGCTGCTCGAATTCAGCGCAGATTGCCGGGTCCACGGTGCCATCCACGTATTCGTTCAACATCTTCAAAAGTTCTTCGCACTTCATGGCCGCCGTTGGTTTTGAGCCGCGTCCGGCTCACAGGTTACAGTCTGGTTTCCTCGCGCATCGAAGTCGTGGCAGGAATGCAGGCACGCTTTGCACATAATCCGCATAGCCGGGGAAGCGCTCCCGCAGCCACTGTTCCTCGCCGCGCGCCTTTGCGCGAAAGAACGGAACAAGCGCGAGCGTGGCAATGGTGGCCGGCATGCTTTGCCAGACCAGCGCCCAGCCGAGCGCGGTCAACATCACGCAGGTGTAAAGCGGGTGTCGCACGCGGGAATAGATTCCGTGCCGCACCAATTCCGCTCCGGCCGTTGGGCGGGGAAACGGCGTGAGGTTCCGGCCGAGCGTGCGCGCGCCGGCAATGCCAAGGCATCCGCCGGCGAGCAGCAGCACCGCGCCGAGCATCTGGATGAAAGTGCCCGGCAGCGTGCCGTTGAAGAACACCGCGAGCAGAAAGACGGTGGCCATAAGGATTGATTGGGCCAGCACCCAGGCTCCACCGCGCTTGACGGCATATTGCGATGGGTGCGGCTCAGGCATGGTGATGATGGCCGCGTTCGATCCGCGTGGCTGGATCGCCAAAGGCGCGCGTCAGTTGCTCGCGTAATTGCAACCGGGCGCGGAGCAGCCGTACTTTGACGTTGGATTCTCCGATGCCGAGTGCCTCGGCGGTTTCCCGCACGGACAGACCTTCGACATCACGGAGCACGAAAACGATGCGGTGCTTTTCGTCAAGCTGCGCCAGTGCTTCATCCAAAAGGCGTCGCGTTTCGTTGCGGTCGACCAATTGCTCCGGGGATTCCTTCCAGTCGGCAATGAATTCAGGATGCGGAACAGACTCGTAACCATCTTCACGCGGAGCAGTGGCCTCCTCCAATGATATCATGTCCAAGCCCTTGCGCTTGCGAATGACCTTGAGCGCCGCAAACGTGGCGATGCGATGCAGCCAGGTCGAAAACCTCGCTTCGCCCCGGAATGCAGGCAGACCTTCAATGGCACTAAGCAAGGCCTGCTGGGTGACATCTTCGGCGTCGTGCGGATTCTGGAGGATGCGATGTGCCAGGGTGAACACGGAGCGCTCGTGACGCGCCACGAGTTGCTCGAATGCGGCCAGATCGCCCGCTTTGGCGCGGGACACAAGGTCAGCGTCGTCGATTTCCTTGCCGATGCCGTCGGTCATGTTACGCGAGGACTATGCGGCGTGTGATCGGAGTGTCGCAAGCGGTGTTCAATGGACGGGCGGCGAAACTGCGCACCAGATAACGAAACAGATGTCGCGGCTGTTCATCGCTGCATTGCTTCCTCGACGGTAGGCGCCAGTATCGGCACATGAAACTCCGGGCACCTTGCAGCTTCCTCGTATTGTTCCTGGCGTCGGGCCTTTTGCGCGCGAAGGCGGCGGATTCGTTTCCGGTGAGCATCCGGGTGGACGCGGCGAAGCCGGGCAGCACGGTGAAGCCCGTCTGGCGGTTCTTCGGCGCGGACGAGCCGAACTACGCTTACATGACCAACGGGCGGAAGCTCATTGCCGAACTGGGCGAGCTGGCCCCGCGTCAGGTCTATTTTCGAGCGCACAACCTGCTCACTTCCGGCGACGGCACTCCCGCGTTGAAATGGGGTTCCACCGGTGTCTATCGCGAGGAGGCTGCCGGGCAGCCGATTTACGACTGGAGCATCCTAGACCGCATCTTTGACACCTATCTCGAACGGGGCGTGCGGCCATACGCACAGATTGGCTTCATGCCCGAGGCACTTTCGACCAAGCCGCAGCCTTACCGACATCATTGGAACCCGAAGCTGCGCTACAACGAGATTTACACAGGTTGGGCGTATCCGCCGAAGGACTACGACAAGTGGCGCGAGTTGGTCTTCGAGTGGGTGCGGCATTGCGTGGAACGGTACGGCCGCGCGGAGGTGGAAACCTGGTACTGGCAGGTGTGGAACGAGCCGAACATCGGCTATTGGAAGGGAACGCCAGCCGAGTTTCGCAAGCTTCACGACTACGCCATTGATGGCGTGAAGCGCGCGTTACCAACCGCGCGGGTGGGTGGTGCGGATTGCGCTGGCAGCGGCGGCAGGTTCACGCGCGAATTTCTGGAGCATTGCCTGCGTGGCACCAATTACGCCACGGGCAAGGTCGGCACGCCGTTGGATTTCATCTCGTTCCACGCCAAGGGAGCACCGGTGTTCACCAATAACCACGTGCGCATGGGAATCGCCGTCCACTTGCGCACGATCGAGGAGGGCTTCCGGATCGTCTCGTCGTACGCGGAACTGAAGTCCAAGCCGGTGGTCATCGGCGAATCGGACCCGGAAGGCTGTGCGGCCTGCCAGGGGCCGCAACTCGCGTATCGCAACGGCACGATGTATTCGAGCTACACGGCGGCGAGCTTTGCCCGGAAGCACGAACTGGCGGAAAGACATGGGGTGAACCTGGAGGGGGCGCTGACCTGGGCCTTCGAGTTCGAGGACCAGCCCTATTTCGCCGGGTTCCGTTCGCTCGCCAGCAACGGCATCGACAAACCGGTGCTCAACGTGTTCCGGATGTTCGCCCGGATGCGTGGACGCCGGCTTCCCGTGGTGAGCAACGGCGCCATTCCGCTCGATGAAATCCTCCGCCAAGGCGTGCGTGGCCGGCCTGATGTCGCCGCGACCGCTGCAGGTGAGGGCAGGGATCTTTGGCTGGTCGTCTGGCATTACCACGACGACGATGTAAGCGGTGGGGCTGCGAAGGTGGACCTGATGTTGAACGGACTGCAGGCGGCGGATGGCGCGGTGCGATTGGAACACTTCCGCATCGACGAGGATCACAGCAACGCCTTCGCCGCGTGGAAGCGGATGGGATCACCGCAGCAGCCAACGTTGGAGCAATACGCCCGACTCGAGAAAGCCGGGCAGTTGGCGCGGATGGATGGGGCGAACACCGCGCAGGTGAAGGACGGTGTGGTTGGAATTCAGTTCAACCTGCCGCGCCAGGCAGTGTCGCTGTTGCATTTCTCCTGGTGATCCCACGACGGGAAATACGCGAATTTCTTTTCCAAGTTGGACGCCGGTGCCGAGGCCTCATGGCCGGCGGTAAACTGGATTTCAAATGCCCAGGCCCGAGAGCGTGTTCGCGATGTTGTTCACGACCTGCACGAGCTTCGGGTGAGAGTCCTCGAATTGATGCACGGACGCCGTAAGGTCTTCCAGCGCGAGCCGGTGCGAAACCGGGTCGCGCTGCGAGGCCAGCGTCTCGGCGGTGGAGACATCGGCGGCGCGGGCAATGGCCTGGGCCTGGTCGGTGTGCGCAGGCGCAAGCTGCGCTGCCTCGGAGCGCAGGGTGGCAAGGAGCTGGAGCAACTCGGCGCGGGTGGCGTCGGGCAATGTTCCGGCATTTCTCAGGCGCGCCTCGATGCGCTGGATGGTGTCGTCAATCATATCAGCCTCCAAACTGGCCTTCCTTGTGGCGGAACAACAGGTTGAACGTGGTCATCGAACCGTAGCATTTGGTGATGTATTGCTGCATGTCGATCTTCTCAGTCTCGTTGAGCTTGTCGTGCGCGTTGATCTTCTGTTCGAGCACGCGGAGGTTGTTTCGCATCATCACGATCTTGTGGAAGAACACTTCGAGCGGGACTTCCTTGGTCTGGAGCGTCGGGTCCGCGGAATGCAGGACGAACCGGCCGCCGTGCCAGCGAGGCAGGAGTTCCTCGATCGCGGCCGAGGGTTGCTCGATTCCCAGCGCATCCACGGTCGCGCGGACGGCCTCGGCGACGAAAACTTTCAACGGTTCCTGCAACCCACTGACGGTGATCTGCGCCTCGGCGGGTTCCAGACCGGCTGCCTCCGGAGCTACGGTGTGCGGGCCGGTGTCGAAGCGGACCTCGGCGGTTGATTCGGAAATGGCCTTCACAATCCCCACGCCATATTGCGGATGGCGCACCTTCATTCCCACATGCAGCGCTTCAATCTTCATGGGAGCAGTCTGCCTGCCCCGGTGGAGGATTTCCAGTTTCGCGCTGAAATTTTCTGGACTGACAAACCGTGGCGCAGCGCCAAACCTCGCCGCATGCCGAAGATTTCACCGCTCCTAATCGCCACGTATTGCGACCGTTTGCTGCGCGTTCCGGAAATCCGCGATTACGATGGCGCGGTGAACGGCCTGCAGGTCGAGAACCGTGGCGGAGTTGCGCAAATCGGCGCGGCGGTTGATGCCAGCCTGGCGACGATCCGCAAGGCGATTATCGAACGCGTGGACCTGCTGGTGGTTCATCACGGCCTGTTTTGGTCGTCGCGGCAGCCATGGACGGGGCGAAACTTCGAGCTGTTGCAGCTGTTGCTGGAGAACAACGTGGCGGTTTACAGTGCGCACCTGCCGTTGGATGTTCACCCGCGCCTGGGGAACAACGCGCAGTTGTGCGAGGCGCTCGGGTTGCGCGGGTTCAAGCCGTTCTTTTCCGTGAAGGATCAATTCCTTGGGTTGCAATGTACCGCTTCCGTGCCGCGGACGGAACTGGCCCGCCGCCTGGGAAACGTCACGAAGAACGAGGTAAAGCTGATTCCGGGCGGCCCGAAAGTCTGCCGGCGGATCGGCGTGGTGACGGGCGGCGCGGGCGCGGAGGTGAAGTTGGCAGCGAGCGAGGGCGTGGACACCTTCGTGACCGGCGAAGGACCGCACTGGACGTTTGCGCTGGCGGAGGAACTTGGAGTGAACGTGCTCTACGGCGGGCATTACGCGACCGAGACGTTCGGGGTGAAGGCACTGGCCTCGCACCTGGCCAAGAAGTTTGGCGTGCCGTGGGTGTTCATCGACCACCCGACGGGCTTGTAGGAAGAATTAATGGCGGTTCTTGCGGGCTGGCTCGGCCTTCTGCTGCTTTTGGCCTTCCATCAGCCACCAAACGAGCATCGCCGGGCCGAAGCAAATGGCCACGCCCACCGGCATCGCGAAGATGCCCCACACATTGATGTCTGAAAAATCGATCACAGGGCCGGGAGTTTCCTGACGGGCGGCGGGTTGTAAAGAGAAGTTTTCCAGTGTGATTGCTAAATCCGCGACATCACCTTTGCCATGTTCAACGCGGTGTGGGCGGCTTCAGCGCCGCGGTTGTGTCTGCTGCCGAGGCAACGCTCGCGGGCCTGCTGCTCGTTTTCGAGAAGGAGCACCTCGTGGATGACCGGCACTTCGCGGCGAATGGCGAGTTCGCCGAGGGCAAAGCTCACCACATCGCTGATGCTTTGGGCGTGCGTGGTTGCGCCGCGCAGGATCACGCCGAGGCAGATCAGGGCTGACCAAGGCGGATTGCCGGCCGCCAAGCGCGCGGCCACGACCGGAATTTCAAACGCGCCCGGAACCCGCACCAGGGTGACCTCGTCCACGCCGGCACCTTTCAGGACATTCTTCGCCTCGCGCACCATTGCGTCCACGTAGCGGCGATTGTAGTTCGAGGCCACGATGGCGAAACGGCCTCCGGCAGCGCGTGCCCGGCTTTTGGTTACGATCTTGAGCATGGTGTGTGTCAGCGGGGTTCAGCGTCCGTAGCCGGCCTTGGGTTTGCCGCCGCCGTCCAATTTGTCGCAGGCCCAAAGCAATCCTCTCGTGACGAGATCAAGGTAGAGGTCGGACTTCATGGTGTCGTTGGCGTGTCCGAGCGTGGTGACGAAAATGCGCGTGTTGCCGGCGGTGTTCAGCCAGACGCAGACGTGTTCCTTCTTGGTGTCCTCGCCGTAGGCTTTAGCCAGCGGGACGACATTGGGCCAGACCTTGTCGTTCTTGTAGAGTTCGTCACCGGCGTCGTTCCAAAACTCCGGGAAACCTTTCATTACAGGGTGGCCGGGGTTGATGTTCTCGACTTTCAAATCGCGGCGTTTCTCGTGGCTGAAGGAGGTCATGCCGAGGATCTCGCGCCAGGCGTCGGTCTTGGCCATGCGGTAACTGTGGGTCGAGCAATGCAGCGCAACGGCCGGGACGCCGGCGCGGTGCGCGGCCGCGATGTTCTCGACGAACTTGTCATCGGTCACGAAGCCGAAGCATTCGTTGTGGACGATTACATCGTAGCCCTTCCACCAGGCAGGTTTCTCGTAGATCGACACGCGGTTCGTGCGGTCGTTGCCCTCGTGGACGATGGTGAAGGTGACGTTGGCGCGATTGCTGATGCCGTCGGACACGATGTGTTTCTGTTGCGGGTAGTCATGGCAGCAGCCGCCGCAGACCATCAGCGCGCGCAGAGGCGTGGGTTGGTTCGCCGCCCGCGTCGCACACGTCGCGGCGGCGAGCAGGGCAACCAAGATGAGTTTCATCGTCGTCGTCATGGCGGCAGCTTCCTCCGCGTCGAGTCTGGCGCGCAATGCAATTTCCCGAAGCGGACTGCGGGCAGTGAAAATGACCTTGGCCGGAAGTTGCGCGTGGTTTTGACGTGGATCAGTTGCATTTGATGGCTTGGCCACTAACGTGCGCCGCCTTTGAAGAAGCAGAAGAAATTGTCCGTGTCCGACCGCCCGGTGCCTGGGCGGTCGTTTCGCATCACGTTTGGCCAGATCTTGCTGGTGATGTCGGGGATGGTTTTGATGGCATTGTTGCAGGTGGCCTGGCGAAGCTGGATTCCGGCGGCAGGGGCGGGACAAACGCTGGGACCGGAGCAAAAGCCAGCGGCATCCACGAACGCCACGGCGCGGTGGGGCAAAATTCAGTATGCGCCAATCGCGCTGGACCGTCCCGAAGAGTACTTTCAACAAGAACTGCCGACGCGGCAAAGGACGCAATGGGTGTTCGAGGGAATGTCCGAAGTGCAGCTCGCTGCGCTGTTTTCGTCGCTGAGGCTGGATGGCGAGGCCAAGGCGTTTCTCGAGAACCGCGCGAACTGGCGGGTGTCTTCAGCAGACATTCACGTCATTCCGCCTCCGTCGGTGGTGCTGGCGCTGTCGTCACCGGCGCGTGAGAAACTCTACCGCGAACTGGCGCGTTGGCCGGCGAACGTGCCGTACCGGATGCCGTTCTTGTTCCGGGCAGGAGGATTCGATGAATGGTTCGATTCGTGTGGGTTGTCGCCGGCGAAGATGGAAGTGGTGCGACAGATGACGTATTCGCGCGGCAGCAGCCTGTGTTTCGCAGACGCGGTGGCGTTCTCGGAATTGGCGTCGGACCAGGAAACGCGCTGCCTGGTGAGGGGGTTGTGGCGGGTCTCGACATTCCAGATGAGTGTGCAACTCGATGAGACAGTGAATGTCGAGACGCTGATGAGTTACTGGGGTC
>CAYQWK010000025.1:18053-29754 GCA_964420805.1 uncultured Bifidobacteriaceae bacterium
CCGCGCGTGTGAGCGAGCAGCCGCGCGAGGACGGGGCGCGGTGTGTGGGGGTGGGGTGGGGGGCCCGCGGAGCTACATGCCGTTCGTCGAGTCGCTGGCCCGGGAGGAGAAGGGGGCGATCGACGTGAGCTTCTTCATGCCGGCGTTCGCGCGGTTGAGGCTCTACACGTATCCGCGCCCGGACGATACGAACGCTATTCGGGAGGACTGCTTCTGGACTGCGATGAATTTCCGCAACGAGGAGCCCGACAACCGGTTCTTCGACCCGAACGAAACGCAGCGCGCGTTGCGGACCGATTACGACCGCATTGGTGCGGGAGAGCGCGAGTTCGGGGATGTGCTGCTCTTGCTCGGGCAGGGCAACCAGGCATTGCACATGTGTGTGTTCATCGCGGACGACGTGGTATTCACAAAGAACGGATTCAACGCCTTACAGCCGTGGGTGTTGATGAAGTTGGGTGAGATGCTGGGTTCGTACGAGAACGACCAACCGTTTCAAATCGTCACTTATCGCCCGCGTGTCACGACTTCCGTGGCACGCCGGTGACGGCGTTTCAGTCGAACCACTCGTCGGATTCGTCGAAGGCGGGCACCGGGACGTTGAGTATCTTGAGCCGGCCGATGGCGCGGTGGCGGCAGCCCGGCTTGATGTAGATGGCGGTCATGGGCTGCACGGGGACGAGTTCACCGTCGAGTTCCATGTGACCTTCGCCTTCGAGGACGAGGTAGATCTCCGTCATTCGCCGGTGGTAATGGGTGCGCGAGTCGCTTTCGATTTGCACGATGTGCATGGAGGCGACATTGCCCGGGGCGGCGAAAGCGCGTTTGGCCCACCCGCACGGACAACGAGTCGGGGCGACATTGGCGAGCCTGGCTAGTTCGTAGTTTGGCATGGCGGGAGAATAGGGGGGCGGGTGAATGGCGAAAGCTGGAAGTTGACCGGGTGGCCTGGCTGGAAAAGCAGGTGGATTCGGCGCGAGAAGGCTGGACGCAATCCCTTTGGTTGGACTCCCGATGGGAGCCCAACTAATGGGGTTTCCAGACAGGAAAAGGGGGAGATTCCTGTTGTGGTGTGGAAGGGCTTTTCCTTAATCTCTGCGACCCGGTTCTGTGGCGGATTTCGCCCCGAATTCGGGGGATTTTTTATGCCAGATTCGAGCGAAAGCGTGGATGTGAAACCGGCTGCCGGAGCGGAGACGTACGATGCGTCAAAGCTTGGGCAGTTGAAGGGGTTGGAGGCCGTGCGCAAGAAGCCCGGGATGTACATCGGCGGCACGGATGAGCGCGCGTTGCATCACTGCGTGAGCGAGGTGCTGGACAACTCCGTGGACGAGCATCTCGCCGGACATTGCGACCGAATCGACGTCACCATCCACGTGGATGGCTCGATCTCGATCCGCGATAATGGGCGCGGCATCCCCGTCGATATCAACAAGGACAGCGGTTTGCCTGGCGTGGAACTGGTGCTGACGACGTTGCATTCGGGCGGTAAATACGGCCAGGGCGGTTACAAGTTTTCCGGTGGCACGCACGGCGTTGGTGCAAAGTGCGTGAACGCGGTGAGCGAATGGTTCGAGGTCGAAGTGTCCCGCGGCGGACAGGTGCATCACATGGAGTTTGAGCGCGGGAAGACGGTGAAGAGGCTCGATGTCATCGGCAAGGCGAAGGGCACGGGGACGCTGATCACGTTCAAGCCGGACGCGGAGATTTTTCGCGAAACGACTGAATTCAAGTCAGACCGCATTTCCCAGCGGTTGCGTGAGTTGGCCTTCTTGAACTCCGGACTTGAAATCGTCTTCGCCGACGAACGCGCCGCCGAGGCCAAGGAGGAACGGTTTTTCTACAGGGACGGCGTGGAGGAGTTCGTGAAACAGCTCAACAAGAGCAAGGAGGTGTTGCACCCGAAACCAATTTCCTTCGCCAAACAGACCAAGCAGGAAACAGCCGAAAAGGAAGTCGAAGTGCATGTCGAAGTCGTTCTGCAATACAACGACAGCTACAACGACCAGGTGCTCTGTTACACGAACACGATCAATAATCCCGATGGTGGCACGCACTTGAGCGGCTTCCGCAACGCGCTTACCCGATCGATCAACCAGTACGCCAAATCCAACAATCTCTTGAAGGAAAAGGATCCGCAGATCACCGGCGATGATGTGCGCGAGGGTTTGTCGGCCGTCATTTCAGTCAAGCACAGTGATCCCAAGTTCGAGTCTCAGACCAAGGTGAAGCTGCTCTCGCCGGAAGTGGAAGGCATCGTGTCGTCGGTGGTTTATGACGGCTTGATGTCACACTTTGACGCGAACCCGTCGGTGGCAAAGAAGATCATCGAAAAGGGACTCAACGCTGCACGCGCCCGCGAGGCGGCGCGCAAGGCCCGCGAGGCCGTGCGCAAGAGCGCGCTCACTGGCGGCGGTTTGCCGGGCAAACTGGCCGACTGCTCGGATCGCGATCCGGTCAACACGGAGATTTACATCGTCGAGGGAGACTCCGCCGGCGGGTCGGCCAAGCAGGGGCGCGACCGGCGTTTTCAAGCGATTCTCCCAATTCGCGGCAAGCTCATCAATGTGGAGAAAGCGCGCCTGGACAAGGTGCTTCAGAACGCTGAAATCCGCACGATGATCACGGCCGTCGGCACCGGCATCGGTGATGGGGAGGGGGAAGGGGCGTTCGACATCAGCAAACTGCGCTACCACAAGATCATCATTATGACCGATGCCGATGTGGACGGTTCGCACATCCGCACGTTGCTGCTCACTTTCTTTTACCGGCAGATGCCGCAGTTGGTGCGGCAGGGCTTTGTGTACATTGCGCAACCGCCGCTTTACAGCATCACGCGCAAGAAGCGGACGGATTACGTGGATGACGACGCCCAATTGAACAAGATCCTTATCCAGATCGGTTCGGAGGAGGTGAAACTCCGAAACCTGGCTGATGGACGGGAATTCACGCAGAAGCAACTGGAGGAGGTGCTCGAACTGCTTGAAGAACTGGATCGCCACGCTACTTACATTCGGCGCCAGGGCGGCGATTTCGCGGCCTACGTTGAGAAGCGATCCGGTGATCGCGAGTTTCCCGAGCACATGATCAAGATTCGCGAGGGCAACAACGAGACCGTCGAGTATTTCGTCACGCAGTCCGCGATGGAGGAATTCAAGGCCGGCCACGCGGATCTCTTCGGTGGCGACACCGAGGTGGAGCGCAAACGCGAAGGCCCTACCCGCCGCGCGACCTGCACGGACCTGCATCATGAGAGCAAGGCCGTGGCGGATTTGCTGGCGCGGTTGTCGCGCAAGGGCTTGAGCGTGGATCATTACGCCGCTCAGGACAAACCGCTCTTCGAATTGATCGAAGGTGAGGGTGAACGAGCTGTCACCACACCGCTTTTCGCCATCCCCGAAATTCTCGCGGGCGTGATGGCGGTCGGGAAGAAGGGCATTCAGGTCACGCGTTTCAAGGGATTGGGCGAAATGGACGCGAAGGAACTGTTCGAGACGACCATGAACCCCGAGAAGCGCAAACTGCTGCGCGTGGATCTGACGGATGCCGTGGAGGCGGAGGAGATGTTCACCAAGTTGATGGGCGACGAGGTTGAACCACGCCGGCAGTTCATCGAGGACAATGCACTGAACGTGCGAAACTTGGATGTGTGAGAAATTGGTTGAAGCATGTAGTCACATGTGACCACATTGCGGGCGTGAAAGAGATGAAACCAGTCAAATTCAGGATTTCCAAAGCCTCCAAGCCTTCCGTGCTCAAGGAAGTGGCGGCCATGCCGGGAGTCGGCCCGGTGATCAGCATCCGCTCCGCGAAGGCCCACCTCTCGGCGCTCCTCGAACTTGTGGCAGGCGGGACTGAGGTGACCATCACCAGTGACGGCAAGCCGAAGGCCAAGCTCGTAAGCGCAGTGGCGGTGCAACCGCGCAAGGTCTTCATGGGATTGGGAGATCATCTCAAGTCCATGCCGGTGCAGACCGAGGGGCCGTTCGCGGATGAACTCATCCGCGCCGATCGGGAAGGTCGCGGTTGGTGACATGTATCTCGACACGGGCATATTGGTGAAACTGCTGACTCCCGAGCCGGAGAGCGCTTGGTTTGAGCGAGAGTTGCGCGGGCATTCGATTGCCACGTCGGAACTTGCCCTTGCCGAGATCAAGTCGGCCTTGCTGGCCAAAGAGCGCGTCAAGTTGATTTCACCCGACCAGCGGCTTCGGGCCGAGGCTAAACTGGCTGAATTGATCGGGCAGGAAATCCTCCAGCTCCGGAACCTGAGCAACCGCGTCCTCAAGAAGGCCGGGCAGGTGATGGCCGCGTGCCATCCAATCGTGCCGATCCGGACATTGGACGCCCTGCACGTCGCCACATGCGACCTCGCACAGGAGTTTCCGCTATGCACGACGGACGCACGAATGCACGAGGCTGCGCGGAAGGTTCATGTGCCGGTTTTTCCCGAGACGCTGCCGATCAAGATTTAGGACGCACAACTCATGCCTGACGAAACTGATCAAACACCGCAGGGCGAGTCTCGCCCTGCATCTGGCGGTACGCCGCTTTTCGCCGCCAACGAGCGCATCACCAAGATCAACGTCGCTGACGAGATCAAGAACTCGTTTCTCGACTACTCGATGTCCGTGATCGTCTCCCGCGCCCTTCCGGATGTGCGCGACGGACTCAAGCCTTCCCAGCGCCGCATCCTGTTCGCGATGCATGAGTTGTCCCTGTTCCCGGGACGCAAACCCTACAAGTGTGCCAAAATCTGCGGTGACACCTCTGGCAATTACCATCCCCATGGTGAAGCGGTCATTTATCCGACGCTCGTTCACATGGCCCAGCCGTGGGCCATGCGCGAGCGGTTGATCGAGGGAAAGGGCAACTTCGGCTCCGTTGAAAATGATCCGCCCGCAGCCATGCGTTATACCGAGGCGCGACTGACGCACCTTGGCGCCGCGTTGATGCAGGACATGGACAAGGACACGGTGGACTTTGTCCCAAACTACGACGAGCGAATGACGGAACCAACCGTCTTCCCCGCCGCGTTTCCCAACCTGCTGGTCAACGGCGGCACGGGAATCGCCGTCGGCATGGCCACCAACATGGCCCCGCACAACCTCGGCGAGGTCATCGACGGCATCTGCGCGCAGATCGACAACCCGGCCATCACCATCCCGGATCTGATGAAGATCATCAGAGGCCCGGATTTCCCCACGGGCGGTGTAATCTGCGGCATCGAGGGCATTAAGAGCTACTTCACGACCGGCCGCGGCTCCGTGAAACTCCGCGGCAAGGTGGGTATTGAACAGCTCAAGGGTGGCCGCGAGCAGCTCGTCATCACGGAGATTCCGTTCAACGTCAATCGCGCCGCCCTGGAGGAACAGATCGCCGGCCTGGTCAACGAGAAGATCATCACCGACATCAGCGCCATGCGGAACGAGTCGGATGAGAACTGCCGCCTCGTCATCGAACTCAAGCGCGACGCCATCGCCAAGGTGGTCATCAATAACCTCTACGAGCACACGCAGATGGAGGTTAGCTTCAGCGTCAACGCCCTCGCCATTGATCACGGCCGGCCCAAGACGCTGAACCTCAAGGAACTCATTTCGGCCTACATCGACCATCGTCGCGAAGTCATTCTCCGCCGCACGCGCTTCGAGCTGAGGAAGGCCGAGGAGCGGGCGGAAATACTCGAAGGCTACATCTGCGCACTGCGGAACCTCGACGAGTTCATTCGCATCATTCGCGGCTCCCGCAATCGTGACGAGGCCCGCGTCAAGCTGCTGGCATTCGAGTGGACACGCGCGCAGGTCGAGGCTTGGGGTGTTCTCATTCGCAACGAAGCCCGCCTGAACAGCGGCTTCTACTCGCTCACCGAACGCCAAGTGGATGCCATACTAGAGCTTCAACTTTATCGCCTGACGGGTCTGGAAATGGACAAGATCCGCCACGAGTACGGCGAGTTGATCGCGCGCATCAAGGATCTGCTCGACATTCTTGCCCGCGAGGAGCGCGTGATGCAGATCATCAAGGACGAGTTGCGCGCCATCCGCGAGAAGCACGCCACCCCGCGCCTGACCGACATCGTCCCGGACGAGGGCGAAATTGCCATCGAGGATTTGATCGCGAATGAAGGAGTCATCATCACCCTCACGCACGGCGGCTTGATCAAGCGCACCGCGGTCTCCAGCTATCGCAGCCAGCGCCGCGGCGGCAAGGGCGTCATCGGCATGGCCACACGCGAGGGGCAAACCGATGAGGACACCGATTTTGTCGAGCACCTTTTCACCGCCAGCACGCACGACTACTTGATGTTCTTCACGAACACTGGCCGTGTGTATGTCGAGCGTGTGCATGAGATTCCCGACATGCCGCGAACCTCGAAGGGGCGCAGCATCGCCAATCTCCTTGAACTCAAGGCGGACGAGAAGATCGCTGCCATGATCCGAATCCTCTCCAAAGCCGATGCGGCGAAGAACGATGTGACCTGGCAGCAGCCGGGTGAACTCTTCTTTGCCACTCAGAAAGGCACGGTCAAGAAGACCGCTCTCGGAGACTTCGCCAACGTCCGCAAGGGTGGCATCATTGCCATCACGATTGAACCGGGCGACACGCTGATTGAGGTCAAGTTGACGCGTGGCAGCATCGTTGAAAACGACGAGGTAAAGGACCCGGGAGACGATGTGGTGCTCATCACCAAGGACGGCATGAGCATCCGTTTTGGCGAAGCTGATGTTCGATCCATGGGCCGCGCTGCCACCGGTGTCCGTGGCATTACCCTTGAGCAAGGGGATGCGTTGGTGGCCGCAGCCATCGTCGTTTCCGATGCAACGTTGCTCGTCGCTGGTGAGAATGGCATCGGCAAGCGTACGCCGTTTGACGAATACCGCGTCCAATCACGCGGCGGCAAAGGCATTATCACCATGAAGACCGGCGACAAGACTGGCTGCGTGGTCGGTGCGCTGACCGTGCATGACAACGACGAGATCATGCTCATCACCTCTGGCGGCCAGATGGTCCGCACGTTTGTGCGCGACATCCGCGAGGCTGGCCGCAACACCATGGGCGTGAAACTTATCAACCTCGAATCCGGCGACAAGCTGCAGGGCATCGCGCCGGTGATCAGCGAGGAGGGTGAAACGGAGGTGCCGGGGGCGGGCGCGTCGCCCGCTTGAGTTCCCCGTTATTTTCGGTGGAACGGCGAGGGCTTCTTGCACTTCGTCCGGGGTGCGACCGCCTTGGGCAGCCAACCGGGGGGGGCGCCTCGCTCCACCCCCGGCTTCCTTCTGCCATCCCTCCATGATGAAGGATTTGTTGGCCACCGCCAGATGGTTCCAATCATTTTACCCACCGAAAACAGCGAGGAACCGAAAAGAACCGCTTTTTGCCACTTTCTGGCCGCCCGGCGCAGCCGAATAGGTGTTCCGAACGGGTCGTCGGCCGTTCCGGGCAGGTTTCGTTCCGCTCGGAACGGCTTCTAACCCATTCGGAGCACCTTCTAACCTGCTCCGAACGCCTTCTAACCTGCTCGGAACGGCTTTTCTGACGTTCCGAGGGCCTTTAGGCACGCTTTGGGCAGCGTCGAAGCCGCCTCGAACACCTCGGAACCCGCTCGCCGCACCTTGGAACCCAACCGAGATGGGGTGCCAACCGCGACATGAACCACCCCTCGACGCCCGAAAGAGCCCGGAGTAGCGGGTGCCGCCACACCGGTCATTCGGGTTTTGGCATTTGGATTTCTTTCGGACCTCCGAGTTTGGCCGCCGGATTTCAGGTCAAATTCCTTCGCCGAGGTTGGGAGGCGCCTGGTAGGTGGAGGCAATTTCGGGTGGAAGATCACCGGTATCGGTGCTGAGAACGCGATACTGCCGAATCTGGAAAGAAACCCGCAGTCCGTCGCGAAGACCCAGTTTCGCGTAATCCTCCTTGGTCATGCGGGAACGAATGACGAAGCCGCCCGGGAGTTCGAGTTCCACGCGAAGCATGATGCCAAGGAAATACGTGTGCTTGAGGACCGCCTGGTACTGGTAGGCATCAAGGTCCGGGGAAACTTGCACGGCATAAGGGCGGAATCCCACGCGAAGCATCTTCGCGCCGGGCGCGACGGCGGCCGAAAACTCCATTCCGTGGCAGCGGGCCACACCGTCCTTCACTTCGCACTCGAGGATGTTCATCACGCCGATGAAGCGGGCGACAAATTCGTTGCGGGGCTGTTCGTACACGTCGCGGGGGCTGCCGACTTGTTCGAGGTTGCCTTGTGAGAAGATGACGATGCGGTCGGAGACTTCCATGGCCTCCTCCTGATCGTGGGTGACGAACAGCGTGGTGACGTGGAGGTCGTGATGGAGGTGGACGAGCCATTCGCGGAGTTCCTGGCGAATCTTGGCATCCACGGCGCCGAAGGGTTCGTCGAGGAGGAGCACATCGGGCTTGGGAGCCAGGGCGCGGGCGATGGCCACACGCTGGCGCTGGCCGCCGGAGAGCTGGTGGGGAAGGCGCTTCTCAAAGCCGCGCAGGTCGAGAAGGGCGAGGAGTTCGGTGACTCGGGCCTCGATGTCGGCGGGCTTCCACTTCTTGATCTTCAAGCCGAACGCGATGTTCTTGAACACGTTCATGGTGTTGAAGAGGGCGTAGTTCTGGAAGACGAAGCCGATGTTGCGGTGCTGGACCCGGACGTCGTTGACACGTTTGCCACGGATGATGATGTCGCCCTCGGTGGGGATTTCGAGGCCGGCGATCATGCGCAGGACGGTGGTCTTGCCGCCGCCGCTGGGGCCGAGAAGGGCGACGAGTTCGCCGTCGTCCACGGAGAAGGAGACGTTCTTCACGGCCGCGACCTCGCCGAAGCGCTTGCTGACGTTTCTGACTTCGATGCTCATTTAGAAATGGGTTCCGGCCGGCGGTGTTTCGACGGCGCGCTGCGCGGCTTGTTCCTCGCGGTGGGCGCGGTACTCGAGCCAGGTTTTGATGCCGAGTGTGACGAGGGCGAGCATGGCGAGCACGCTGGCGATGGCGAAGGCGCCGACGGCGTTGTACTCGTTGTAAAGTTTCTCGACCCGCAGCGGCATGGTGTCGGTCTGGCCGGTGATGTGGCCGGAGACGACGGAGACGGCGCCGAACTCGCCCATCGCCCGGGCGTTGCAGAGGATGATGCCGTAAATGAGACCCCATTTCACCGATGGCATGGTGACGTGCCAGAAGGTCTGCCACCCGGTGGCGCCAAGGGTGAGCGCGGCCTGTTCCTGCGCGTTGCCGGCCGCCTGCATGACGGGGATGAGTTCGCGCGCGACGAATGGAAAAGTGATGAACACGGTGGCAAGCACGATACCCGGCACGGCGAAGATGATCTTGATCTCGTGCTCGTTAAGCCACTGGCCAAAGTAGCCTTGCAGACCGAAGAGCAGGACGTACATCAGGCCGGCCACGACGGGCGAAACGGAAAAGGGCAGGTCGATCATCGTGGTGAGAAGCGACTTGCCCGGGAAATCGAACTTGGCGATGGCCCAAGCGGCGGCGATGCCAAATACCGTGTTGAATGGAACCGTGATGACAGAGACCAGGAGGGTGAGTTTCATCGCCGCCCAAGAATCGGGATCTGCCAGCGCCTGCCAGTACGCGCCGAGACCTTTGCTGAAGGCCTGGGCGAAGACATTCACCAGTGGAAGGAGCAGGAAGACGACGGAGAATGCCAGCGCGATGCCGATGAGCAGCCATTTCACCACCGGGGATTCCTCGGTGCCGCGCCGCGAGGCGATGACTGATCCGCGTTTGGTTTTGACGTAGCCGGCCATTTTATTTGGAGAAGCGGTTCGCCCACGCTTCGAGATAGTTGATGCCGATGAGGATCACGAAAGAGATCACGAGCAGCACCGCGGCGATGGCAGTGGCGCCGAGGTAATCGTAGTCCTCCAGACGGAACACGATGAGGTAGGGCGCGATCTCGGTCTTGAACGGCATGTTGCCGGATATGAAGACGATGGAGCCGTATTCTCCCACCGCGCGCGCAAACGAGAGCGCGAAACCCGTGATGATGGTCGGCGCGAGGCTCGGGCCGATGACCTGGAGAAATGTGCGCCAGCGCCCGGCCCCGAGGGTGGCGGCTGCCTCCTCGACGCTGCGGTCGAGTTGCTCGAGCACGGGTTGGAGTGTCCGCACCGCGAACGGCATGCCGACAAAGGTGAGCGCGATGACGACGCCCAACGGCGTGAAGGCGCCCTTGATGCCCAGCGGCACGAGGTATTTTCCCAGCCAGCCGTTCTGGGCGAAGAGGTTTGAAAGCGTCAGGCCGGCCACGGCTGTGGGCAGCGCGAAGGGGAAATCCACCAGCGCGTCGATGAACTTCTTGCCGGGGAAGTCATAGCGCACCAGGACCCAAGCGAGGATGGTCCCGAACACCGCGTTGATGAGCGCCGCGATGAGCGAGGCGCCGAAGGTAAGCTCATACGCGGCCAGTGCGCGGTCGGTGGTGACGACATCCCAGAATTGCGGCCAGGACATCTGGGCGGTTTTGAGGAACAGGGCCGCGATGGGAATCAGGACGATGACGCTCAGGAAGAACAGCGTCAGCCCCAGTGTCCGGCGCAGCCCCGGCAGCGCGTTGTAACTCCGGCTCCGGTTCATTCAGCGAAGCCTTCCTGCGAAGCACCCTCCGCGCAACCGGGGAAAGTCAGATATCGAAGTCTTTCCGAGGCGGCTCGATGACGCGGCCGAACTTGATCTTGTTCCAGATGCGCTCGTGCACGTAGTAGAGAAAGATCTTCGTGAACAACTCCACAAACCCGATCGACACCGCCATTTTGATTTTTCCGGTGATGAGAAAGGAGATGAGGATGGTGTCCAGCGTGCCCGTAACGCGCCACGAGATCGCCTTCACCACGCTTCGATAATGGTTGTCCTTCATGAATAGTTGTACCCGTCATTTTCACCTCCGGCTGGCGGCGCGTTGCATCTGGTCGAACACTCCGCCGTCGGAGAAATGGGTCTTTTGGGCTTTTTGCCAGCCGCCAAAGAACTCGTCGATGTTAAACAGGACGAGTTTGTCGAACTGGGTGGCATACTTTGCCGCCGTGGCCTCGCGACGGGGGCGGTAAAAGTTCTTCGCCGCGATTTCCTGGCCTTCGTCGCTGTAGAGGTATTCGAGGTAGGCGCTTGCGACCGCTTCGTTGCCTTTCCGCTTCGCCACTTTGTCCACCAGGGCCACGGGTGGCTCGGCAAGAATGCTGACCGAGGGCACTACGATTTCGAGTTTGCCGGCGCCGTACTCCTGAATGGCCAGGTGCGCCTCGCTTTCCCAAGAAACGAGCACATCACCAATGCCGCGCTGGACGAACGTGGTCGTCGCTCCGCGCGCGCCGGTGTCGAGAACGGGCACGTTCTTGAAGAGCTTGGAGACAAACTCGCGCGCCTTCGCCTCATCCTTGCTGCGGCGCAATTCGTAGCCCCACGCGGCGAGGTAATTCCACCGCGCACCGCCGGAGGTTTTTGGATTCGGCGTCACCACGGCCACGCCGGGCTTCACCAGGTCATCCCAGTCCTTTATGCCCTTGGGATTTCCCTTCCGCACCACGAACACAATGGTCGAGGTGTAAGGCGAGCTGTTGTTGGGCAGGCGCTTTTGCCAGTCGGCTGGCAGAAGTTTTCCCTTCTCGGCAATCGCGTCGATGTCGTAGGCCAGCGCCAGGGTCACCACATCGCCCTCGAGACCGTCGAT
>CAYQWK010000026.1:0-6959 GCA_964420805.1 uncultured Bifidobacteriaceae bacterium
CCAGTCGGGTTTTGAAATTAGGTGACGAGATAGAGCATCTTCACGCGTGGCAATTCCCCGGCCCGTTTCAACCCGTCGAGCACCTGTTCAAGATGCGCCAGATCGATGCCGTCCTCCGCCAGCCGCACTCCCCGACAACGCAATCCGTGACTTTGGGTGATGCCGAGATAGACGAAGTAAGTGGGGTCCTCGACCAGCACGATGTCGCCCTGGTCGCACAGCGCCTCGGTGGTCATGTAGAGCAGTTGCTGCGATCCGCTTGTGACCAGCACGCGCGCGGGATCGAGCACCGCCGCCTCCGCGCCGGGGTCGCAGCGGCGCAGATGTGCCGCGGTCAACTCGCGCAAACGCGGCGCTCCGGCCGTGGTGCCGTATTGCAACGCCGGCCTTCCGGCCCGCGGCGAGCGCAAAATCTCGTCGAGCAATGCGCGGGCCTCGTCCACCGGCAGCGACTCGTTGTCGGTGAAGCCTGCGGCCAGTGAAACGAGCCGGGGCCGATCCAGCGTGAGCTTCATCAGCCACGAGATGGCCGGCTCCGGGGTTCGACGGGCCAGTTGGGACAACGCGGAGTTTTTCATCGCCGCGGGGTTTTCAACTCCGCGAACAAAAGGCGCAAGGATGGAATGGCGGAGAAGGGAAATCACCAAGCTCAAGGCTCCGTGAAAGCGCCAAGCTTCGGGTTCCAACCACGCAGGGTTCGATTTGAAGCGAGGGGCGCTCGGAGCTTCCCCAGATTCTTGTTGCCCCGCCTTTCCGGGCGCTGGAAGCCTTTGCCCCCGACATGCCGCGCGCGCGAACCATTCCCGCCCTGCTGCTGCTCTTCCTTTCCGGCGGCGCGGCGCTTGGCTATCAAATGGCCTGGTCGCGCCTGCTCGCCGCCGGCCTTGGCCACGAGATGCCAGCCATGCTCGCCGTCGTGGCCGCATTCATGGGCGGCATGGCGCTCGGCGCGTGGGCGCTCGACCGGCGCATCCGCGCGAGTCCCAATCCCGCGCGTTGGTACGCGTTGCTCGAACTCGTCATCGGACTCTGGGCGCTGGCCTCGCCTTCGCTGCTGGCCGCGACGAACGAGTTCGCCTGGCGGGCCGTTGGTTCCGATCCCTCGGCGTGGCGGCATTGGCTGATCGCGTTCCTGTTGCCCGCCGTCGCGTTGCTGCCCGCCACCGCCGCCATGGGGGCGACGTTTCCGGCCATGGAACGTTTCGTCACCGCGCTGAACGGCGGGGCGCGCGGCATCGGCGCGCTTTACGCGGCGAACACCTTCGGCGCGGTGGCGGGGATTTTCGGCGGCGTCTTCCTCCTCGCGCCGCGCGCCGGGCTTGGCCGCACGGTGCAGATACTCGCCGTGGTGAATTTGCTCTGCGCCGCCGGTGCGTTCCTCCTCTCTCTCGCCCGTGCAGCGTGTTCTGCCGCGGCAGTGCCTTCGCCATCAAGCCAACCTGCGGTGCGATCGCTGTCCGTTGTGCTGTTCATCACGGGGTTGCTCGGCATCGGCTTCGAGGTCGCCGGCACGCGCGTGCTGGCGCAAGTTTTGGAGAACACGATTTACAGCTTCGCCGCCGTGCTCTCGATTTACCTGCTCGGCACGGCGGGGGGCGCGGCGCTGTATCAACGTTTCGCCGGCCGCTGCGACCCACGCGCGCTGCCGGCGAATCTCCTCGCCGCCACCGCGCTGGCTTGTGCGGGCGGTCTGCTGGCGCTGGGCCATGCGAAATCCATCCATGCCGCCGCGCGCGGGTTGGGCGATGCGCCGGGTGCGGGCGTTCTCGCGGAAATGATCGTGGCGGCGGCGGTGTTTGCGTTGCCAGCAATGGGCATGGGCGCGACCTTCAGCCACCTGGTGGAACTGGCGCGCGCACGCGGCGAAGTGGGCCGGGCCGTGGCGTGGAACACGCTCGGCGGCGCGCTGGCTCCGGCCCTGTTCGGTGTGGGCCTGCTGCCCTGGCTCGGATCGAAGTGGACTCTGGCGGCCGTGGTGTGCGGTTACGCCGCGCTGATACTCGCGCGTGGCGCGATGGCACAGGCGCCGCGCCTGTCCGACTGCGGCGGAGATTCATTCCGAGGACCCCGCGCATCCGCGCTCCTCGTCGCCCTCGTGTTGCTTCTCACCGCGCCAGCTCAACTGCACATCGTGAGCGTGCCGTCCGGCGGCAAGGTTGCTGCGTTTCGTGAAGGCGTGATGGCCGCGGTGGCGGTGACCGAAAACGCGGACGGCCATCGCACGCTGCGCGTGAACAACCGTTTTCAAATGGGCGGCACCGCGGCGGCGGACGCCGAGCGGCGCGGCGCGCATATCCCGTTGCTGCTTCATCCGGAGCCGCGGCGCGCGCTGTTCCTCGGCCTCGGCACGGGCATCACCCTGGGCGGCGCGCTGGATCATCCAGGCATTCAGGCTGAAGGCGTGGAGCTTGTGCCCGAAGTCATGGAATTCCTGCCACTGTTCGCCCCGGCAAATGGTTCACCGCACCTTCACTCCAACATTTCCCTCCACGTCGGGGATGCGCGGCGTTTTGTTCGCGCGACGACCAACCGCTACGACGTGATCGTGGCCGACTTGTTCCATCCCGCACGCGACGGCGCGGGCGCGCTCTACACGGTCGAACATTTCCGCGCCGTGCGCGCGCGCCTGGCGACGAACGGCCTGTTCTGCCAATGGCTTCCGCTACATCAGCTCGACGAGGTGATGCTGCGCGTGGTGGTGAGGACGTTTCTCGAAGCCTTTCCCGACGGCAGCGCGTGGTTGCTGCGTCATAATGTCGATGCGCCGGTGATGGGCCTCGTTGGAGGAATGGGGCCGGGCTCGTTGAGAAGCGGCTCGGTGGAAGCCCGGATCGAACACCCGGCGCTGGGCGGGGCGTTGAAGAAACTGGCGCTGGCCGATTCGTTACGCCTGGCCGGGCATTTCGTGATGGGCCCAAAGGCGTTGCGCGAATTGGCCGGGGCCGCGCCATTGAACACGGACGACGATCCGCAATTGACTTTTGGCGCGCCGCGCCTGGCCTACCGCACGGATTCGGCAGCGGATGAGACGTTGCTGCGCCTGATCGAGTTCGCATCCACGCGGCGGGATTGGCCCGCCGTCTGGACCGGTGACGCCACGAAGGCCGAGGCCTTTTGCCGCGCGCGGGATGTCTTCCTGCACGGCCTTTCCCGCGACGCCAAAGGCGACCGCGATGCCGCCCTCGCGGCTTACCTCGAGAGCGCGCGGTTGAGCGAGGACTTCACCCCCGGTTACGCGCAATGCCTGACTGCGGCGGCGATGATGGAACGATGGAACCCGGCGGAGGCGCGACGCATTCTCGAACAACTGATCGAGGCGCAACCATCGCGGCCGGCGGCACGGGAATTCCTTCGCCGGCTTGGCCCTTCCCCGTCTCCTTAAGTTCACACCTCCGCCTTTGCCTGACCCGTCCAGCCGCGCTACCTTGCTGCGCATGGCAACTGCGACCGAAAACACCCAGAAGAACATCATCGCCGGGCGTCGCAACCGCTACGTGGGTGAGGTGGTTTACCTGTTCGCGTACGATGTCGCGTATGAAATGACCCGCCGGCCGGTGACCGAGCTACTCGGCCAGCCCGTGGCCCAATACATCCTCGACTCGAGCAAACGCAATCCGCGCCATCTGTTCTTCTACCGCCCGCAAATGGTCCGGCTGCCGGCGCAGGAACGCGTCGGCCCGCACGGCCCGGTCCGCGTCGAGTTCGCCGTCAAACTTCTGCCGGTCGGCGCGTTGAGCATCACCGTTCGCGTCCCGTTCGCGGTCTCGCACTTCGAGGACCTCATCGCCTATCACGACCTGCAGTTCAGCAATGGCGCGCTGGCCGAGGATGTCCGCCGAATTGCACAGAGGATTCGCGAGGAACTCCGGCCCTATTACATCAAGCCCGTGCTCGACGTGCCGGAGGAGGAAGCCTACACGGTATTCTGCCTTGAAGCGCCGGTGCTGGACCGCGACGGCACGCCCCAGACTGCGGAACGATGGCTGGCCGCCCACCGCCGGCAGGTCGCCGCGCTGCTCACCCAGGAACCGGAAATCGAAAAGCTCTCCGTGCAGGAATCGGAGGAATCCACCCACCGCGCCCTCAGCTACTACGAGCATGATCTCGTGGTGGTGGACTGGGATGCCGCGCTCGTCATCGACCGGCCCAACCAGTTTGACGAGACGCTTTACGTGATGGAACTGGCCAACCTTCAACTCGCCGAACTGGAAGCCTACGACCGGCTGCTCGACGACGTGCTCGAACGCTCCTACCGCGACCTGGGCGAACGCCGCACCCGCAGCCAGCGCGACGTCGTCCGTGAACTGCGCGAACTGCGCATCGACCTTGCGCGCTTCAGCGACGAGCTTCAGAACATCACCAAGTTCTTCGGCGACTGGCATGTGGCGCGCATCTACGAGGCCATTGCCGCGCGATTTCACCTCGGGGACTGGCATCGCACCATCGACGAAAAGGTCAAGACGCTCGACGACCTCTACCAACTCTGCAAAGCCGAGCAGAACAACCGCTGGATGCTGATTCTCGAAGTCACGATCGTTCTCCTGTTCATCATCGACCTGATCGTCCTGTTCTCCGGAAGCAAATAGCCGGGCCGCCGGCGAAATCCACGGCTCGACATCGCGCGCGGGTTCTCCGAAAACAACCGCCACATGAAACCATTCTGGCAAGGCGTTTTCCCCGCCATCACAACGCAATTCCACAAAGACGGCTCCATCGATCTCGACGCCACCGCGTGCCACGCGGACGTGCTCATTCGCTCGGGTATCAACGGTCTGATCTTCCTCGGCTCGCTCGGCGAGAACCAGCCCATGACCGGCGAGGAGAAACGCCGCGTCATCGAGGTGATGATCAAGGCGGTGAACGGGCGCGTGAAAGTTTTGAGCGGCGTGGCCGAGACCAGCACTGCCGAGGCGGTGCGTTACACGCGAGACGTGGAGAAACTCGGAGCCGACGGCGTGATGCTCATGCCCGCCATGCTCTACAAGGGCGACCCCGACGAAACGCTCGCCCACTTCCGCACCGTGGCGAAGTCCACCGGTTTGCCGATCATGATTTACAACAACCCGATCAGCTACGCGAACGACATCACGCCTGAGCTGTTCGCACGGCTGGCGGACCAGAAGAACTTCGTGGCGCTCAAGGAAAGCTCCGGCGACGTCCGCCGCATCACCGATTTGCACAATACCGTCGGCGACCGGTATGCCATCTTCACCGGCGTGGATAACCTGGCGCTGGAGGCGAGCATCCTGGGCATCGACGGCTGGGTGGCGGGCAGCGGCATCGCGTTTCCAGCGGAGAACCAGTATTTCTGGGAACTTACCCGGCGCGGAGAATGGGAAAAAGCACGCGAGTTTTACCGCTGGTTCACCCCGCTGCTGCACCTGGATGTCAGCACCAAGTTCGTGCAATACATCAAGCTGGCTGTGCAAGAATGCGGTCTTGGCAAGGAATGGGTCCGCGCGCCCCGGTTGGTGTTGAAGGGCGAAGAGCGCAAGCGCGTGCTCAAGATCATTCACGACGGCATCGCAAGCCGTCCGAAGATTCCGAAGCAGAAATGAGTCTGTGAGGGCCATGAAATTGCCCGCTCGCTTCGCATTGATGGCTTTGGTCTGTGTCGTCGCGATCAACACCGCGGCTCAAAAGGAACCCGCCACGCAGAAGGAATCCGACTGGGTGGATGCCCGTTGGAACAGCACCGAGGTTGGCCGGTTCCTTTCCTCCGTGCTGCCGCTGCCCAACGGCACCGTGGCCAAGGGCCTCGCCATTCGCGTCGGCGCGGGTGGCGAGGCCACGGTCGCTTACGACATGGCCACGGCCTCGTGTCGTGCGGGTTGGACGGGTTTCCTGAAGTTCGACGGCGTGCGCTACGGCCTCATGGGTGCGCCCAAGCCGGCCGGGGAATTCAGCTTCGTTTCCGCCGCGAACTCGCGTTGGAGCGCACTGGTTCGCTGGCGCGGTTTGCATGTGAACGGACCGAAAGTGGTGCTCGACTACGAAGCGGGCGGGACGCGCGTGCTTGAAACCCCGTGGTGTCAGACCAACGCCGGCGTCCCGGCCTTTACTCGTGACTTCGAAATTGCCGCCGGTGCCGAACTCAAGCTGTCCCTCCTGACCTCCAAAGACATCGGCATCCGACCTTATGACGGGCTGTCGATCGCGAAGGTGGACACGGCCCAAGGAGTCCTCGCCGTTGCCGCGCGAGGAGCGGGCGGATTGCACCTCGGCCCGGCGGGTCCAGAACTTGTGCTGGAGATTCCAGCCTCCAATGACGTCCGGCGCGTCCAGCTTGTCATCGCCGCAACTGATCCCGCGAATCTCGCACCACTGTTAAAACGACTGGAGCTTTCGCCTGGCGTCAAATCCCTCCTCAAACCCGGCGCGCCAAAATGGACGCCACTCACAACGCGCGGACAGCGCGGTGTGGGCAGCGGTCCGTTCGTCATCGACACACTCACCGTGCCTTACCAGAACCCGTGGAAGGCGCTGTTCTTCACCGCCGGCGTGGACTTTCTCCCCAATGGCGACGCGGCCGTTTGCACCATTCACGGCGACGTATGGCTCGTCAGCGGCATCGACGACAAGCTGGAGAAACTCACCTGGCGGCGCTTTGCCACCGGGCTGCATCAACCACTCGGCCTGCGGGTGCGGGACGGCAAGGTGTTCGTGCTGGGCCGCGACCAGATCACGCGCTTGCACGACGAGAACGGCGACGGTGAGGCGGATTTCTACGAGAACTTTCACAATGGCATCGCCACTTCAAAGGGCAGCCATGACTACGTGACCAGCCTCGATCTGGATGCGAAGGGAAATTTCTACTACGTCGATCCCGTCGGGGTGCATCGCGTCAATGCCGATGGCGCAACCGCCGACACCATCGCGCGCGGGTGGAGAAACCCAAACGGCATGGGCGTGAGCGCGGACGGCTCAGTCGTGGTCGGGCGCAGCCTGATCTGGCCGGG
>CAYQWK010000026.1:6969-20319 GCA_964420805.1 uncultured Bifidobacteriaceae bacterium
GAACTGGACACCATCGAGCGCGATCACCGAGGCGCGGCCCGGTGGTTGGTACGGATTCGGCGGGCCGCGCGTCGCGCCGGAGCGGCCGTTGGGTTACGATCCGCACCTTTGCTGGATTCCCCACAGCATCGACAACTCCGGCGGCAGCCAGCTTTGGGTCACGAGCGACAAATGGGGGCCGTTGCGCGACCACTTCATTCACTTCTCATACGGCCGTTGCTCGCAGTTCCTCGTCTTGCGCGAGGTGATTGATGGCGTGGCACAGGGAGCGATCACACCGGTGCCGGGCAAGTTCCTTTCCGGTGCGATGCGCGGCGCGTTCAACCCGAGGGACGGCCAGCTTTACGTCGTCGGCTCGCAGGGCTGGCAGACCAGCGCCGCGCGGGACGGATGTTTGCAACGGGTGCGTTACTCGGGCGCGAATCCGCTCCTGCCTATCGAGATGCATGTTCATTCGAACGGTCTGCGCATCACCTTCACCGCGCCGCTCGACCGCGCGGCGGCGATGGATGTGGGCAGCTACGGATACGCGCATTGGAACTACCGCTACACCGGCAATTACGGCTCGAAGGACTACCTGCCTTCCGCGCCTGACCAAGAGGGCCACGACTCGCTCGAGATCAAATCCGCCCGACTGCTCGCCGACGGAAGGACCGTGTTCCTTGAGATCCCGGAACTGCGCCCCGTGATGCAGTTCGAGGTGAAATACAGCTTGAACTCCGCCGACGGCAAATCCATGCGCAGCACCGTATGGGGAACGATTAATCGAATGGCACCGGGATTCGTGCCGCAGCCGTGAGTTTGCCGATGGGTCCGAAGTTAAATCCGAAATTTGCGCGGGCGGCACTGCTGTTGTTGCTCGCCATTGCCCAGGCTGCGGTCGCGGCCGATTCCGTCCGGCCCATCTCGCAAGAATTCCGGCAGCGCGCCAAACTCGCGCCCTTTTACCAAAAACACATCGACCTCGATGGATTTCCAATCCTCGGTTCTACAAACGTCTCCGACTTCGCGATGCTCGAATCGGCCTGGGTCATCCGCCAGATGCTCGCGAATCGTCCAGACATCGTTCGTGCGCTGGCCACCAATGGCGCGCGGCTCGTGGTCATGGCGCACAACGAATACACCACCGACCTTCCGGAACAGGCGGACATGAAGCCGAAGGTGTATTGGGATCGGCGCGCGCGCGGATTGGGGGGACGCATCGCGAGCTGCGCGGAGGAGAACATGCTGTCGTTCCCCGGCGACCCGTATTCGACCGAGAACATTCTCGTGCATGAATTCTCGCATGTGATTCACGGTGTGGCCTTGCGGGCCATTGATCGCACCTTCGACCGTCGGCTCCGTGAGGCCTATCACAGCGCAACGAACGCCGGACTGTGGAAAAGCACTTATGCGGCGAGTAACCCCGGCGAGTACTGGGCTGAGGCCGCGCAGAATTGGTTCGACGACAATCGCTTCAACGACGCGCTGCACAACCATGTCCACACCCGCGCACAGTTGAAGGAATACGATCCGAAGGTTGCCGCGCTTTGCGCCGAAGTTTTTGGTGATGGCCCGTGGCGCTACAAGAAGCCGGCGCTGCGCGACGCTGCTGGCCGCGCCCATCTCGCCGGCTACGACGCGAGCAAGGCCCCGCGCTTCCAGTGGCGCAAACCAGAGGTGCCGGAGAAGCCACGCGTCTCCATCGAGACGGCGCTGGGTGTGATTGAAGTGGAACTGGACGCCAAAGCCGCGCCGCAGACGGTCACGAATTTCCTGCGCTACGTGCAGGCCGATCTCTACAACGACGGCCAGTTTCATCGCAGCGTCACGGCCTCAAACCAGCCGACGAACGCGGTGAAGATTCAGGTCATCCAGGCCCAAGCCAATCCGGCCAAGACCAACGACTACTTTCCGCCCATTGCCATTGAGCGGACGCGCGACACCGGTCTGAAGCACCGCGACGGCACCATCTCCATGGGGCGCGCCGAGCCGGACAGCGCGCAGGATCATTTCTTCATCTGCGTCGGCGACCAGCCCGAACTGGACTTCGGCGGCAAACGCAATCCCGACGGCCAGGGCTTCGCCGCCTTCGGCAAAGTGGTGAAGGGCATGGACGTGGTGCGAAAGATTCACGCCGCGCCGGAAGATGGCCAGAGCCTGAAGCCGCCGGTGAGAATTCAGCGGGCTTTGAGAGGGAATTGACGCACTATGCTCTGGCCGTTTCAGAAGAAACCTTTTCGCTACCGCTCAAAACTTGAATGGATGTTGAGCGAGAAAATACCCATGCCGTTTTCGGCGATTCAGGATCGCAAGCGATACGACGAGGTTGTGAACCAATACGGCGAACTCAGGCGCTACTTGTTTGAACAACACTTAAAGACGCTTACGCCGGATCAACAACGGCTCATAAAGAACGGCGATCACCCGTCACAAAGCCACGCGCTGGCAGAAGCTGCATTCGCGCACGCACAAGCTCTGAACGAAAAACTGAAGAACCTGCAATTCGTCACGAAGGTCAGCGTCGGAACGTACCATGGTAATCGGAATGTCTTAGACGTCTTCGTAAACGGAATCGATTCGCTCGATCCAAGGTTGCTGGAGATTCCAGACTTCTTTGAGGGTTTTGAGGTCTTGGTTCTAAACAGAGCGAACAAGTTTGAATGAAACGCATCCAAATCATTGACTCCCACACCGGCGGCGAACCGACGCGCGTCGTCATCAGCGGCGGGCCGGACCTCGGGAACGGCCCCATCGCCGAGCGCGTGAAATTGTTCCGCGAGAAGCACGACCAATTCCGTTCCGCTGTCGTCAACGAGCCGCGCGGCTCGGACGTGATTGTCGGCGCGTTGCTGGTGCCGCCGACAGATGCGACGTGCGTGACGGGCGTGATCTTTTTCAACAACGTTGGGCCGCTGCAGATGTGCGGGCACGGGACCATCGGCCTGATCGTGACGCTGGCCCATCTGGGGCGCATTCAGCCGGGGGCGCATCGTATCGAGACGTGCGTGGGCGTGGTCACGGCCACGTTGCACGCGGACGGCTCGGTCTCGGTCGAGAACGTGCCTAGCTATCGCAAGGCCAAGGGCGTGACGGTGGATGTGCCCGGAGTCGGCAAGATTTCCGGCGACCTGGCTTGGGGTGGCAACTGGTTTTTCCTCGTGGAACAACACGGCCAGTCGCTGGCGCTGAACAACATCGAGAAGCTCACCGAGCTGTCGTGGGCCATTCGTCAGGCGGTGAATGCGCAGGGTTATCCGGAAGTGGACCACGTCGAGCTGTTCGGCCCGCCGCAATTGCCCGGCGGACATTCGCGCAACTTTGTTCTCTGCCCCGGCAAAGCCTACGACCGTTCCCCTTGCGGCACGGGCACCAGCGCCAAGCTCGCCTGCCTCGCCGCCGACGGAAAACTCAAGGAAGGCGAATCGTGGGTGCAGGAGAGCGTGATCGGCAGCACGTTCACCGGCTGCTTCCGCCGCGATGGCGATAAGATCATCCCGACCATCACCGGTACGGCATTCGTGAACAGCGAAGCCACGTTGCTGCTGGATCAGAAAGATCCGTTCCGCTGGGGCATTCGGTGAACCGCGGAAGACACGGAAAACACTGAAGGCAAACATGAAGGCACCGCTAATCTACGAAGAGGAGAGCTTCGCGATTTGCGGGGCGTGCTTTGAGGTTTACAAGGAGAAGGGTTGCGGGTTTTGGAGTCGATCTATCAGGAGTTCTTGGAGGTCGAGTTTGAGATGAGAGGAATCCTCTTTGTGCCGAAACCAAAGCTTCAGTTGGAATACAAGGGCAGGCTGTTGCGTTCGGAGTTTCAACCGGACTTGATTTGCCACGGGAAGATGGTTGTTGAACTCAATGCCGTCTCCGCCCTGGCGGACGAGTACCGGGCGCAAGCTCACAACTACCTGAAGGCTACCGGGCACAAGCTGGGGTTCCTCGTGAACTTTGGACACCATCCTGGCGGCGAGATTGAACGGATTGCCAGACAAAGGACCACGGAAGACACTGAACTCGAAACCAATTACTCGTATGCGCAACTTTAGTCGCCTGCTTTTCATTCCGTGTCTTCTCTGTCTTCCGTGGTTCCTCTCCGCGGCCATGCCGAACATCGTCATCATCCTCGCTGACGACCTCGGCTACGGCGACCTGGGCTGCTACGGCAGCCCGAATATTCGCACGCCCAACCTCGACCGCATGGCCGCCGAGGGAATGCGTTTCACGGAGTTTTACTCGACCGCCGAGGTCTGCACGCCGAGTCGCGCGGCGTTGTTGACGGGCCGGTATCCCATCCGCAGCGGCATGTGCAACGACCAGTTCCGCGTCATTCGGAACATCTCGACCGGCGGCCTGCCAGCAAGCGAGATCACGTTGCCGCAGGCGTTGAAGACGCGCGGTTACGCCACGGCGTGCATCGGCAAGTGGCATCTTGGCAACTGGGCGATTGACCCCGCGCATCACCCGCGCCGGCACGGCTTCGATTTCTACTTTGGTCTGCCGCACTCGAACGACATGAACCCGACGAACACGCCGCCGCGCGCGACGTCGCGACTCGATCAGGACCCGAAATGGTGGAACGCGCCGCTCTACCGCAACGAGGAGTTGATCGAGCGCCCAGCGGACCAGACGCAGCTCACGCGGCGTTACACCGAGGAGGCGACAAGGTTCATCCGGGAGAACAAGGCGAAACCCTTCCTCCTCTACATGCCGCACAATTTTCCGCATGTGCCGCTGTTCGCGTCGGAGAAGTTTCGCGGCAAGAGCCCGCGCGGCCTCTTTGGCGACGTGGTCGAGGAACTCGACTGGAGCGTGGGCGAGGTGTTGAACACTTTGCGCGCGGAGGGATTGGCCACGAACACGCTGGTCTTCTTCACCAGCGACAACGGCCCGTGGCTCATCATGAATGAGGCGGGCGGCTCGGCCGGTCCGTTGCGCGATGGCAAAGGCTCGACCTGGGAGGGCGGAATGCGCGTGCCGGGCATCGCGTGGTGGCCGGGGAAGATCCAACCCGCGCAGGTGCAGCGGGAGTTCGCGTGCCACATGGACCTGTTCACCACCAGCCTCAAGCTCGCCGGCGCGGAGCCACCACGCGACCGTGCCATCGACGGCGTGGACATCGCGGCAATGCTGCTGGGGACGGGCGCGGTGAAGCGCGCCGAGCCGTTCTACTACTATCGCGGCGCGCAGCTTTACGCGGCCCGGCTGGGGCCGTGGAAGGCGAACTTCATCACGCGAACCGGTTACGGCCCGGAGAAGCCGCAGACCAACTCACCGCCGCTGCTCTTCAACGTGGCGCAGGATCCTGGCGAAAATTTCAATGTGGCGAGTAATCATACCGACGTGGTTGCGAGCCTCGAACGATCGGTGGAGTTGCATCGCCTTACGATCCTGCCGGTCAAAAACCAGCTTGCCGACCCGCCGGCGCCCGCGCCGCGACGGCGCAATTGAATGCCGGACATGGCGCCCGGCGCACACCCGAACCGCTCATGCCTCTCCCGTACAAAGTTGCGACGCTGCTCTATTGCTTCAACGAGCGCGACGAAGTGCTGCTGCTCGAACGCGCGCAGGAACCGAACCTCGGCTTCTGGAGTCCGTGCGGCGGCAAGCTGCACATGGACGAGGGTGAATCGCCGTACGCCTGCGCCTGTCGCGAGGCGTATGAGGAGCTTGGCCTGGTCATCACGCCGTCCGACCTGCACCTCTCCGCCATCATCAGCGAGCACGGCTACGCGGGACAGGCACATTGGCTGATGTTCCTCTTCGAGGTGAAGAAGCGGCTCACGGAATGCCCGCCGCCGCACAAAGAGGGCGTGTTCCGGTTCTTTCCACGCGAGGCAATCGGATCGCTGCACATTCCGCGGACGGACCGCGAGACGATCTGGCCATTGTTCTGGAAACATCGTGGCGGGTTTTTTGCCGCGCACTGGCGTTGCCACACAGACGGCAGCCACGAATGGACGACGGAGGAAAGCCGGCCGGCGGCCTGAGGCAACTTGCCTCGGCACGGAACACGTCCTAGTCTGCGCGCCGTGGAACAACCGTTCATCAATGTTGGAGACATGATCGCCCGATTCGCCAACCGGCGCGCGCAAGAACCGCAGGTTTGAAAGGCCAACCGCTTTTGCAAACATGACCGAACCCATCATCGACCTGCACAGCGACCACTATTTCATGGGCGAGGCCTTGCGCCAGGCGCTCAGGGCATTCGAGGCGGAGGAGGTTCCCGTGGGCGCGGTAATCGTGCGCAACGGGCGGATCATCGCCCGCGCATTCAATCAGGTGGAATTGCTCAAGGACGCTACCGCGCATGCCGAGATGCTGGCCATCACCGCCGCGGAGGAGGCAGTAGGCGACTGGCGACTGAACGACTGCACGCTTTACGTCACCAAGGAACCGTGCCCGATGTGTGCGGGAGCGATCGTGCATGTGCGGTTCGGGCGCGTAGTGTTTGGCGCGGCGGACGCCAAGGGCGGCGCGGCGGGCGGCGCATTGAACCTCCTGCAATGGCCCACGCTCAACCATCGGTGCGACATCACCGCTGGCGTGCGCGATGCGGAATGCCGCGAGCTGTTGCGAACCTTTTTTCAGCAGCGCCGGGCCGGGAAGGAGACGGCGGAAGGCGGCGCGCTGGCGGAGTAGCGCGCGTCGCGGGTCATCGCGCCAGGCCGAAGACGTTTGTTCCCGGCACGCGATGGACCTTCAGCCCGGCTTGCGCGGCGATGTTCGAGAGCGCCGCAGTGATCGTTGTGTTTGGAAGGTAAGCGTTCACCGAAAAGTAGTTCGTCCTCCACCAGTCCGCGCCCGGACCGTACTTCACGGTGTATCCACCCTGGCGTTCGAGGTTGCGCACCGCATCGCCGAAAGGAACAGCGTCAACAACAATGAGCGGAATGACTTCTTCCGCCGGATCGGCGGGCGTAGATCCGCGCGTCGCGACCGGCCAGATGGCGTCGTGGCCGTCCCAGTAGTTGAGATCATTCTTCCACGGTTCCTCGGGAATGCCGTTTCCGCCGTCATCCACGCCGTTGTTGCCCGCGGAATAGAGAACCGGCCGCCCATTCTCGACGCGGTACCGGATGGGCCGGCCATCCATGAAATCCACCGGCACCTCGGCCAGCAACTTGGGCACAAGCTCCTCCAGCGAATCGGGCCAACGGCCATTTGCCGTCTGGAAACGGCGGGAGGCGATGTCAGCCAGCAGCAGAGATCGCGTGGTTTCCTGGCGCAGCATGGCCGCGATGGCCCGCGTGTAATTTGGAAACACCATGGCCGACATGCGGAAGCGCCACGAGGCGAGGGGGCGCATGAATTGAACCTCGGTCGTGGCCTCGCGTTTCTTCAACATCATCACGATAGCCGCATGGGATTTCACCCGCGCCACCGACCGGGCAAGGCTGTGGATTTCTTCCACCGCTTCGAGAAAAGACAATTCATCCTCATCAAGGCAGGCCACTCGGTACAGCCCGGCGTCGAGCGGTGCCACGAGCGCGTTGGTGAGCCACCAGCTTGATGGCATCGACCTCAGAACCTGCGGGTCGGTGCGCGCCCATTGGAAGTAGGTGCCACCAAGCGCGCGCTCGAACTCCACGGCTCTCACCATCTGATCAGGAAAGCGGATGGCCGAAACGGCTTCCTGCAAGCGGCGCAGGTGGTCGTCGTTCCAGCCCGCGGCTTGCAATGCCTCCCAAGTCGTGGAACTCGCCAGCCCTGCCAGGGCCACACGGATCATTACGTCCACCAGCGCACAGTTGGTCTCGTGAAACCGCGCGATGGCGAACATGGCCTCGAGGTTCTCCACCGCCCGGTTGATGTCGCGCCGGTGCGCCGCGTCGATGGCAGCCAGGGACAACGCCTGCGAAACCTGCCGCTGAAGGATGAACAGGCCGCGCGGATAATTCCCCGGCGTGTGCAATCGCCAGTCGATTCCTGATTCCAAAGGCACCGTCCGCAGCCATGCCCGCACGGTGGCGAAATCCTCCTCGCCGGACTTCACCTGGGCCGCCACCTCGTCCCAGGAACTTGTGCCGCCGTAATGCACCAGTGCGCGCTCATCCACCAGGGACACAGCCCGCCCGGGCGCGGCGAAGGTCATGCAGTTCACGAAACCTCCCGAGACAGGCTGGTTCGGAAGGCTCGAACCAGCCGCATGGAGCGCGGCGAAATTCGTCGCAGGCGCCGGAGGCGCGTTCGTGAATAGTTCAAGCAGTGTGAGTTTCTCGCCCCGCGCCCGCAGCTTCGTCTTGAATCGCTCAAGCCGGCTGGAACCGAGGAAATGCAGCAATGCCAGTGTGCCGGCGACCAGCAGCACCGTGACGGCGACGACCGTGAGCGTCCTGCGGGTGGCGCGTTTCATGAGTTGCGAACGAGGCTATGGCGCGTCGGCAATGGCTGCACGCCTGCATTTCCGTCGCCTGCGCGTGGCCGGATGAACGCCGACAACTGGCAATTCGCATCCATTGGCGTCCATTCGCGGTTCTTGTTTCGGGAATTCGGGCCTGGATGAACTTCCTTCCGTTTCCCGGGTTCACGGCCGATCCGGCGGCTTGGTGAAGGCCTTGAAAATCTTGTCCAACCATGACGCGCGTCTCTTCTCCCGCTGCAATTCGGGCAGTCGCTCGCACGAGCCTCCGCATTCCGGGCAGAAACGTCGCGGACTTCCGCCGGCCACGCGAAGCTCGCGCACGCACTTGCCGCAGAATGTCTTCGCGCATTTCTGACATTGGTAGATCGACGCCACTCCGTCGTGGACGTGGCAGGCTGGAGTGCCGTCCTCAAGGAACATCTGCCGCTTGGGCTGCGCGGGCAGCGGAAGGTCCGGGACGGTGATGCGCACCGGCGCGCCGGCGAGTTCCAGTTCGATGTCGCCCAAGCGAAGGATCTGCCCGTCCAACAGCTCCGCCTCGAAGACAGGCGCGCCGTCGATGAAAGTCCCGTTGCGTGATTGGAGGTCGCGCACCAGCACGGCGTCCTCGGTCAGCCATACCTCGCAATGCCGGTGTGAGACAGAATCATGGACCAGCACCGCCGCCATCCCGGCTTCGCGGCCGACGACGTTGCAGCCCGGATTGAGGAGAATCTCATCCAGGCCAACACCGGGTGTTCTGACCAGCAGCCTTGCCATGAATTTCAACGACGGACGATGGGCGGGCAGGTTTCAAAGGCGTTCGCTCGCTCCGGTCCACCCGCAACGTCAGCAGTGACGCGACGGATTTTCAAGAATTGCCCCGGTTCTGGAAGGCAATTTCCTTGCGGAACGAATGTCTTGCACGGAGATTTTCGCCGCACTTATGACCGCCAAAACGCGTCGCAAAGGGACAACGAAGGTGGCACCGGTCGAACCCGCTTCCGGGATCAAGGCCGTGGCCTTGCCGACCGCACGGCTGGCCAAGGCCTCGGATATTCCGCTGGTGCCGCGCGACACGGACGTACTCGCGCCGCCGCCGCCGACCGAACGCACACGCTACGACGGCGACTCCGCGATCAAGCTCTACCTGCGCGAGATCGGCCAGGTGCCGCTGCTGACCATCCCGGAGGAAAACGAACTCGCGGCCCGCATCAAAAAGGGCGACAAGAAGGCCCGCGAGCACATGATCCGGGCCAACCTCCGGTTGGTCGTGAAGATCGCCCACGATTACGAGGGCTTCGGCCTTCCGCTTCTGGACCTCATCAGCGAGGGCAACATCGGCCTGATGAAGGCGGTCGAGCGCTTCGATCCCGCCAAGGGTGGCAAGCTCTCGACCTACGGCTCCTGGTGGATCAAGCAGTCCATCAAACGCGCTCTCGCCAACCAGTCTAAGACGATCCGCCTGCCCGTGCATCTCGTGGACAAGATCGCGAAGATGCGCCGCATGGCCATGAAGTTGCAGGAGGAGTTCGGGCGTGAACCCACTGACGAGGAACTGGCCGAGGAAATGGGCTTGAGCCCGTCGCGCGTCGCCCAGATGCGCACCGCCGCCATTCGCCCGGCCTCGCTGGATGCGCCCATCGGGGACGACGACACGAACACCTTTGGCGAAGTCGTGCAGGACGAGAACGCCGCGGACCCGTACGCGAAGCTCGAGGAAAAGACCGTCACCAGCATGTTGCAGGAGATGGTGAAGACGCTCGACCAGCGCGAGGCCACCATCCTGCGCTTCCGGTTCGGACTCGATGGCGGCAACGAGAAAACCCTCGAGGAAGTCGGGCAGAAATTCGGTGTCACCCGCGAACGGGTGCGCCAGATCCAGAACATCGCGCTGCGGAAGCTCCGCAAGAAAATCGAGAAACTCGAGGCGCGTAAGAAATAGAACAACCCCACCGGAATGAGCAACGCATCCGCCGCCCTGATCGAGGGCGCCATTCGCAACGTGCCCGACTTCCCCAAGCCGGGCATTCAGTTCAAGGACATCACACCGCTTCTCGCCGACCCGAAGCTTTTCGCCACCAGCATCGACCTGCTCGCGGGAGATTTTCGTCCGGGCGACGTGGACATCATTGTCGGGATCGACGCGCGGGGATTCATCTTCGCCAGCGCCGCCGCATTCAAGCTTGGCGCGGGCCTGGTACCCATCCGCAAAAAGGGCAAGTTGCCCTACCAGACCCACGAGGAAAGTTACGACCTCGAATACGGCTCGGCCACGCTCGCCATCCATGTGGACGCCATCAAGCCGGGCAGCCGCGTGCTGCTGGTGGACGACCTGCTCGCGACCGGCGGCACCGCCGGCGCGGCGGCCAGCCTGATCCGCAAAGTCGGCGGCGTGATTCTGGAAACCACCTTCCTGATCGAACTCTCCTTCCTCAACGGACGCGACAAGCTGAAGGATTTCCCGGTCCGCTCCATCGTGCGCTATTGAGGCGCAGGCGGAAGCAAGCGGTCTGGTTCTGACGCCGGGCGACATGGCGAAGTCCTGTCGCGCTGAATCAGGAAGGGCAACGGGCATTTGCCGATTGTTGCTTGGTCTTTTCCCGCACCGCCTGCTAAACACCCGCCGTGTCTGATTCCGTCTCCAAGCTCTGGAAACAACTGTCCTCCGGACGCTCGTTCATCCTGGTCGCCGGACCGTGCGTGGTGGAAAGCGAGGCGCTTTGCCTCGAGGTCGCCGCGGCCATGACCTCGCTCACGCGGCGACTTGGCGTCACTTACGTGTTCAAGGCCAGCTACGACAAGGCCAACCGCACGTCCGGCCGGTCCTTCCGCGGGCCGGGCATCGAAAGCGGGTTGAACGTGCTGGCCGGCATCCGCAGCCGTTTCGGCGTGCCGGTGCTTACGGATGTTCACACCGAGGAACAGGCGCGGCTCGCCGCCCAGGCCGGCGTGGACGTGCTGCAAATCCCCGCCTTCCTTTGCCGGCAGACGGACCTCGTCCACGCGGCGGTCGAGACCGGAAAGGTCGTGAACATCAAGAAGGGGCAGTTCCTTTCGCCAACGGAGATGGGCCAGGTCGTGAAAAAGGCGCGCGAGTTTGGCGGCAACAAGCTGCTGCTCACCGAGCGCGGCACCACCTTCGGCTACAACAACCTCGTCGCCGACATGCGCTCGATGCCCATCCTGCGCGGGTTCGGCTTACCGGTGATCTTCGACGCCACGCACTCGGTGCAATTGCCGGGCGGCGGCGGGGACAAGTCGGCGGGCCAGCGGGAATTCGCGCCCGTGCTCGCGCGTTGCGCCGTGGCCGCGGGCGCGGACGGCGTGTTCATCGAGACGCACCCCGACCCGGACAAGGCCATGAGCGACGGCCCGAACATGATTCCGCTCGCGGAAATGCCGAAGGTGCTGCGCTCGTTGCTGCGCGTGCGGGAGGCGGTTCGTTGAAAAAGGTCCAGGCTCCAGGCTCCAGACTCCGGTCGCGGCTGGCCCGCGTGCGCCTGCTGCTCACCGACGTGGACGGCGTGATGACCGATGGCAGCGTGTTCGTGGGCGAGCATGGCGAGTTCAAGCAGTTCGGCATCCAGGACGGGCTGGGGCTGGTCCTGCTGCGGCGCTGCGGTTTGAAGACCGGCTGGATTTCCGCCCGGCCTTCGATCGTGACGACAAGGCGCGCGGAGGAGTTGAAGATCGATTACCTAGCGCAAGACAAGGGCGGCAAGGTGGCGGCGGCGGAGAAGATTTTGGCCGGCGCAGGATTGAACTGGAACGAGGTTTGTTTTGTCGGAGACGACGTGGTGGACCTCTGCCTGCTCAAGCGCGCCGGTGTCGCCGTGGCGGTGGCCAACGCCATCGACGAGGCGAAGGCCCTGGCGCATTACGTCACCAAGGCCCGCGGCGGCCACGGCGCGATCCGCGAAGTGGCGACGATGATCCTCAAGGCGCAGGGCAAATGGGACGGCGTGATCGCCGGATACATGGAATGAGCAGCCTGCGAAAACTCCTGGCGGTCTGTTTGCTCGTTGCCCTGGCGGGCGGCGCAATGGCGCAGTTCAGCAAGATTGAACGCGCCAAGGGCTTCAAGCTGCCGCGTTATTACCCCGCCACCAACGGCGTGCAACGGCTCCAGGCCCTGCTGACCAGCAGCGAGGCGCAGATGCTGACCAACGGTTTCTTCTACCTAGTCAACCCCCGCATCGAGAGCTACCGCGAGGACGGCGTTCTCGAATGGGTCGCGCAGTCCATCGACGCCGTGGTCAGCATCAACACGCAGGCCGTTGCCGGAACCAACGACGTGATGTTCCGAACCGCGTCCACGAACCTCTTCGTCACCGGCCGGGGTTTCCTGTGGCAACACACCAACAGCGTCCTTATCCTCTCGAACCAGACACGCACCTGGATCGACAAGGCCGCCGTGACCGACAATTCGATTCCACAATGAAAACGCTCGGACTGCTCATTGTTCTGATGACCGCCGCCGCCAGCCGCGCGGCGGAGCCGGCATTGGAGACGCCGCCTGCGCGGCCGGGCCTGCTTATCACGGCCGATTTCCTGACCGCCCTGCTGAAATCGAACGCGGTGTATTACAGCAACAACGTGCTGGTCGTCGATCCACCCGCGAAACCCGGTGATTCCAACACCACCTTGCGCTGCCGGAGTCTCACCGCCCGCCGCGGCGAGGACGGGAAGATCGACGCGATCATCGCGCACGGCCGCGTCGAGATCGACCAGGGCGACACGCACGCCCGCGGCGGTCACGCGGTTTACACCGGCACCAATGATGTCTTCATGCTCACCGAGGCGTTTGATCCGGATGACACCAACCTGCCTGCGCGGCCGTTTCTCTTCTCCACCCAAACCAACATGCGGGGTACCAACGAGGCGGACGTGATCATTTACGACCGCAAGCAGGACAAGATTTTCTTCCGCAACGTCCGCACGCAAATCGACGGCGCCACGCTTCAGCGCGCAGAAACGAACTCCGCGGCGCGCGGCACGAACGCCCGGCCCCAGCGCGGCCC
>CAYQWK010000026.1:20331-29338 GCA_964420805.1 uncultured Bifidobacteriaceae bacterium
AACTGAAGGCTGGCGAATTTTTCGGTCTGCTTGGCCCCAACGGCGCCGGCAAGACTACGACGTTCAACATGGTCGTGGGCGTGGTCCGGCCCGATGACGGCGCGGTGAACTTCGAGGGCCAGGACGTCACGCGGAAGCCCATGCACCTGCGCGCGCGGCTGGGGATGGGTTATCTCACCCAGGAGCCTTCGGTCTTCCGCAAGCTCACCGTCGAGCAGAACATTCTCGCCATCCTTGAGACCTGCAAAATGGGCCGCGACGAGCGTCGCATCCGGTTGAAGTACCTGCTCGACGAGCTCGACCTGGCCCGCCTCGCGAAGAGCCGCGCCTACACGTTGTCCGGCGGAGAGAAGCGCCGCCTCGAAATCACCCGCGCCCTCGTCACCAGCCCGAAGCTGCTGATGCTCGACGAACCTTTTGCCGGCATCGACCCCATCGCGGTGTACGAGGTTCAGAAGATCATCCGCAAGCTCAAGGAACGCGGCCTGGGAATCCTCATCACCGATCACAACGTGCGCGAGACGCTCAAGTTGGTGGACCGCGCGTATCTCATCCATCGCGGGCAGGTGATTTACGAGGGCACCGGCGAGGCGATGTTGAACGATCCCAAGGCCCGGGAGATTTACCTCGGCCCGGATTTCAACATGTGAGCCGCGCCGCCGCGCGCGTCAGCTTCGCAAAAACCTCGCCACCGCCTCCGTGCGCGTGCGGACCTGAAGCTTCTCGTAAATTCTCCGGATGTAGGTGTGGACCGTCTCGTAGCTGATGCCGAGTTTCTCGGCGATTTCCTTGTAGAGAAATCCCTGGCTCAGGCAGTCCAGCACCTCGCGTTCGCGCGGAGAGAGTTCCGCCATGGCGGGATCACCACCCGCCGCGGCGGCCGGCTTCTGGAATGACTGCACGACCTTGCGCGCGATGTGCGCGGTCATTGGCGAACCGCCACGTTGCACCTCCTTGATCGACTCCAGCAGTTCCGGCGTCGAGGTGCGTTTGAGCAGGTAACCCGAGGCTCCGGCGGCCAGCGCGTTGAAGATGTTTTCCGTGTCCTCATACACGGTGAGCATGACCATCTGAATCTTGGGCGCGATCTGCTTGAGCTTGCGCACGCACTCGACGCCGTTCATGCCCGGCAGGTTGATGTCCTGAAGCACCACGTCAGGCGCGTCCTTGGGCAGGCCCTCGATGGCGGCCTCCGCGCTGCCGTAAGTGCTCACGCACTTGAACCCTTCCGAGCGGTTCAACACCCGCGCGAGCGTGTTCCGCAACTGTTCGTTGTCCTCGACGATGGATACGGTGATGGGCATGGGGGTTTCTAATGACGAGTGACCAATGATGAATTCCCGCAGTGTGTTTCGTCATTTGTCATTGGCTCTTTACTTGCCCACAACTTTGCTCGCGGCCATCGGCACCGTCAACCGCACGAGCAGCCCGCCTTCGGCCCCGCGCAGGAACTCGCAGCGCCCGCCGACGTCCTCCAGCCGCTTGCGCATGTTCTTCAAGCCGTTGCGAACGGACGGCGCGTTGGGATCGGCGATCCCCGGACCGTTGTCCTCGATCTCGAAGCTAAACGACGCCGGCCCGACGCGCAGACGCAACCACGCGCTGGTTCCCTTCGCGTGCCGCACGATGTTGGTCACCGCCTCCTTCGAGGCGAGGAACACGTTGTGCCGCACCTCGGGCGTGATGGTGAGCGGCGGCACCGGCTCCGGGAATTCCAGCCGGTAACGCAACCCGGCCACCGCGAGATAATCCTGCGCGTGCTTGCAGATGTAATTCACCAGCCCTTCAAGCGTGTCGTTGGCCGGGTTCACCGTCCAAACGATCTCATCCAGCGCATGCGTCGTTTCACGTGCGGTCTGCGTAATCTGTTTGGCGTGACCCGAGACTTCCTCCGGCAAGTCCTTGTCCACCTCCACCAGTTCACCCAGCAGCGCGACTTGCGTCAGGCTCGCCCCCACCTGGTCATGGATGTCGCGGGCAATGCGCGCGCGCTCCTTCTCCAGCGCCTCCTGTTGCCGCATGCTGGCGAGCTGGCGTTGCAGTTTCTGCGTGGAGATGAAATGCACGATCCCTGCCGTGAGTCCGAAAACGCACACCGCCGCAGCGCCGAGAAACCACCAAGTCCGCCAGAACGGCGGCTGCACAATGACGCCGAGCGCGCTGCCGGTTTCGTTCCAAACGCCGTCCTCGTTGCACGCGGAGACGTGGAACGTGTAGCGCCCCGGCGAAAGTTTCGTGTAGCGGGCCACGCGGCTGTTCCCCGCCTCCGTCCAGTCCTTCTCGTAATTCTCCAGCCGGAACCGGAACCGCGCGAGTTCCGGCGCGCCCAGGTTCAGGCTCGAATAGCGGAACTCCAGGCGCTCGTCGCCGGGCTGCATGGTGATGGCGCCATCGACGCCGGGGCGTGCTGTCACGTCATCCACAAGGGCGGCCTCAATGGTGACAGGCGGCGGATTCGTGTTCAGGCGCAACCGCTTCGGATTCAATGAGACCACGCCCTTGATGGTGGCGAACCAGAGCTTGCCGGACGCGCCGCGCCACGCGCCGGGTTGCGAGCCGGACGCGCACTCGAAGGTCGGCAGTCCTTCGGCCTTTCCATAGGCGCGACAATAAACCGACTTCACTGCTCCCGCCGCGAATTCCGCCAGCGCCCTCTTGAGCAGGCGCATCACACCGGCGTTCGAGCCGAGCCAGAGGTTCTCTCCGTCGTCGAGGATGAAGCTGATGTTGTTGCTCACCAACCCCTCCCGGACGCTGATGCGCGTCCAGCGGCCGTTCTCAAACCGACCGAGGCCGTTGCCAAATGTGCCCGCCCACACCACGCCTTGGGCATCGACCCAGAGGCACGAAATATCGTCGCCGGGCAAACCGTCGGCCTTGCGTTGCGCGGTGAACTTTCCGCCACGCAACACGTTGATGCCGCCGCGCCGCGTGCCGACCCAGAGCGTACCCTGCGCGTCCTCCGCCAGCGCGGTGATATTGTCGGAGGTCAACCCGTCGGCGGTGGTGAAGCGTTTCCATTCCCGTGTGTTCCAGGCACCCAGTTCTGTGGCGGTCCCGAACCAAATGGAACCGGCGCGGTCCTGAAACATGGCCTGGACATCGGAGCGTATGACGCCTTCAGCCCGGTCAGGAAAAAACCTCTCGCCGCTCATGCGAAACAAACCCGAGCCTCTCGTGCCGATCCAGGCAACACCCTCGCGATCCACGAACACAGACTTGATCGAGCGGTTGAGAGTGGCCAGTCCGTCAGCGGCCCCGAAACGCCGAAGCGCGTCCCCTTGCAGCCTGGCAAGCAGGTCGCTGTTCGATGCAATCCAGATGCCGCCCTCGCGGTCCTCACAGATGGACTGCACAGCCCATCCGCGCGTTTCCTCGACGGTCAAGAACTGCTGCCGCTGGACGCGGTTCAACCCTCCGCTGTCCGTGCCGACCCACAGCGTGCCCTCGCGGTCGAGCAGCAACGCGAGAACGAAATTGTGCGACAGTCCTTTGCTGGTGTTGAGCGTTGATATCTTCCCGTCTCGCGCGACTCGAAACGCCCCTGCGCCCAGTGTGCCGATCAGAAGGCTGCCATCCTCATCCTCACATGCGCAGGAAGCGGGCAACTGCCACGGATATCCGCCGTAGTCACGGTCGAGGCGGTTGGTCGTCCAATGTTGAACACGTCCTTCGCCCAACCGCCAATAACCACCCCGTTTTCCTGGAACGAGCAGTTCGACGCGTCCGCCAGGCAGTTCCTCGCGTACCGGCAATTCGAGCGAACCATCCGCGCCCACTTCGCCAATGGCGTATTGCCGACGGTCCGTTCCCAGCCAGACTGGGCCGTTCGTTTCGCGCATCAACGCCACGGGCCGGCCTGCGTCCGTTCCGCCAAGGACGAATGGCGTGAAGCGGGAGTTCTTGAAACGCCACAGCTCGCCGTTCGCATTCGCCAGCCAAACCGCGCCATCCGCGTCTTCACACGCAGAGACAAGCCGCCGCTCTGCGCCGCCCGCCGGCAGGCCTTCGGGCGACATCACCAGACCGTTGCGCATCATCAACGTCCCGCCCGACTCGGTGCCGATCCACAGCGTGCCGCTGCTGTCCTCGAAGAGATGCACGATGCGCGAGTCGCCAAGGCCGGGCGTATTGCCTTCGTCAAAGACCGTGAAGCGGATGCCGTCGAACTTCACCAACCCGTAGAGCGTGCCCAGCCAGAGATGGCCGTCGCGCGATTGCGTCATGGAGATGATCGTGTTGGCGGGCAGGCCGTCGCCCGTTTCCCACACGCGCACGGCGTAAGACTGCGCGGGCGCCGCCGGCGCCGCCGCGAATCCGCGCGCCACCAACGCCAGCGCCAGCAAGGCGGCGGCAAGGTGGTGGAATGGACGGACGTTCACGGGCGCGAAGTCTTTGCCCTCGCGCCAGCGGTGCAAAGTGCAAAGTGGCGGAACCGCGCGCCCGGGTGCCCGGAAAACCCTGCCCAGCTATCCCGCCGGGTGATAGCGTCCGCGCGCATGAAGCGTTTCCGCCTCTTCAGTCTCGTCGTCGTGCTCGCCCTCGCCGCGCGCAGTCTGGCCGCCGACGCCGGGTTCGCGCAGTTGATGAACGCCGGCAAGGCGCACCTGGAGAACCGCAACTCGGCCAAGGCCATCGAGGCATTCGCCGCCGCTGTGAAACTGGAACCGAGGTCAGCACCCGCGCTGCGCAACCTCGCCCGCGCGCAATTGCTCGCCAACCAGAACGATGACGCGCTCCAGCAACTCGCCGCCGCTCGCGCGGTGGAGAAGGAGTCCGCCGCCAACAGCTACCTCACCGGGTTGGCGCATGTTCACGCCGGGCAGTATGAGCAGGCAGTGCCGCATCTTGAGGAGGCGGTGCGGCTTGATGCGTTCATGCCCACGCTCCGGTTCCAACTCGCCAACGCCGCGCAGCTCGCGCGCCAGGAGGAGAAGGCCCTCGCGCAGCTCCGCGAAACCGTGCGACTCGATCCACTGCACGGCAGCGCGCACTTCAAGCTCGCCACCTTCGCCATGCGCGCCGGCGACCAGGCCACCGCCGCGAAGCATCAGCAGGAATTCCAGCGGCTGCGCAAAATGTTCAATGACGACACCCGCACGCCCGCGGCGTTGGAGCGGTGCGTGTATGCGCTGCCGGAACCCGCGCCCACGCCACCGACCAAGGCGCCGGCGGGTATCAACGTGAAGCTCTTGGACGCCACCAAGGAGGCTTTGCCCGACGACCGCTCCACGGCAGCCGCCGTCGTGGACGTGGAGACGAACGGGATTTGCACCATCGCGGTCGCGAACGCCGGAGGCGCGGTGACGCTGCTGGCCTGGGGTAAGGAGAAGAAGTTCGTGCGCACGCCGACGGGGCTCCTCCTGCCCGGCGCTCCGTTCGCACAATGCGTGACGGGCAACTACTTCGATGACGTGCCGAAGGGGGAGAAATACGACGCCGCGGTTCATGCGAAGAACGACGTGTTGTTCGTTGGCTCAAACGGCGTTCGGCTGCTTAAGCGCACCGGCCCGGCGACGTTCGAGGACGCCACGACCGCCGCCGGCCTGGGGGAGGCGAAGGCGCACCGCGCGCAGTGGCTCGACTTTGACCACGATGGCGACGTGGACCTGCTCGTGGCCGCCACAGCGGGTCTCCAGCTCTGGCAGAACAACGGCAACGGCACATTCAGCAATGTCACCTCGCAGGCCGGCATCGGCGTGGTCGCGGGGCCGGTCGATGTCGCGCCGGTGGATTTGGACGCAAACGTGGCGATGGACTTTGTCGCCGCGCGGGGAGCAGAACCGACGCTGGTCTTCATGAACCAGCGTGCCGGTTCGTACGCGAAGCTTTCCGAGCCGCCCGGCCCGTGGCCCGCCGCGCGGCGCGTGCTGGCGGATGATTTGGACAACGACGGAAATCCCGACACGGTGCTGGTCGCGGAAAAGGAGGCGCTGGTGCTGTTTGGAAAGCGCGCTGATCGGCAGCGGTTGGTTTTGTCCGGCCTCGATCAGCCCGTGGCTGCGCTGGTGGATTTCGACAACGACGGTTTGCTCGATGTTTGCGCGGCGGGAGCGAATGGGAAGGCGCAACTATGGCGCAATGACGGCACGAGTTTCAGCGACGTGAGCGATGCGGTGGGCCTGGCGACGGCGACATTTCCGGCGGTGCGGGAAATCGTGGCTGTGGATTTCGACGCGGACGGAGACACGGACTTGCTGCTTGTGACGGACGAAGGGTTGCGCGTGTTGCGAAACGACGGCGGAAATGCGAACTCGCAGTTGAAGCTACGGCTCGTCGGCTTGAAGACCAACCCGCTCGGCCTCGGCACGCGCGTCGAGGCGCGGGCGGCGGAGTTCGTGGTCACGCGCATGGTCACGCGGCTGCCCATCGAGATCGGCGTCGGCAACCGCGCGCAACTCGACTCGTTGCAAACGATCTGGGGCAACGGCGTGTTCGACAACCAGCTTGATGTGGCGGTGAAGGCTTCACCGCTCACAGTGCCGGAAAAGAACGTGGCTGCGGGGTCGTGCCCGTATCTCTACGCGTGGGATGGGAAGCAGTTTCGATTCGTGACCGATCTGCTTGGCAACTCGCCGCTCGGGCTGTCGCTGCGGCGCGGCGTGATGCTCGGCGCGGACCCCAACGAGATCGTTCTTATTGGTGACGCGAAGAATTTCCAGCCGCGCGATGGCGCGTATGAGTTGCAGGTGACGGAGGAACTGCGCGAGGTGCTTTATCTCGATGAGGCGCATTTGATCGCGGTGGATCACGCGCCGGATGTCGAGGTGCATTCGACGGATCGGCTTGGCCCGCCGCCGTACGGACCGTCCGAGTTGTGGGAGCTCCGTGCAGTACGGACGCCAATCAAGGCAACGGGCGATGACGGCGTGGACCGGACGGATTACTTGCGCGCGATTGACGGTGTGTTCGCTGAACCGGGTATTGCGCTGCCGCCGCCCTTGCGCGGGCAATGCGAACCGCTGGCGGTGACGCTCGACTTTGGTCCGCTCGACACTGCCCGACCGCTGGTGCTGGCGCTGACGGGCTGGATTCAATACGGAGATGCGAGCGCGAACATCGCGGCCTCGCAGAACGCCGGGCTGCCGGTCATTCCACCGACGCTGGAGGTCGAAGCGGACGGGCGCTGGCAGCGTGTGGACGTGGTGGTGGGAATGCCGGCGGGAAAGACGAAGACGATCGTGTGCGATCTCGCGGGCAAACTTCCCAAAGGGGCGACACGGCTGCGGCTGACCACGACCTTCGAGTTGCGCTGGGATCGCATCGTGCTGTTCGAGCGAGGCGGCGGGCTGAAGGAGCGGAGCATTCGCCCGAGTTCTGCTCAACTGGCCTTTCGTGGCTTCTCAGAAATCAAATCGCGCGCACCGGGCCATCCGCAGACGCCGGAGCACGCGAAAGTTTCGGCGCGACCACCGTGGAAACTGACGCCGCAGGGTTGGTGCACGCGCTACGGCGACGTGTTGCCGCTGGTCAGGTCGCGTGACGAGAAGCTCGTGCTCGTCAACGCCGGCGACGCAGTCACGTTGCGCTTCGATGCGAAGGGACTGCCCCCGGTGCCGGCGGGAATGACACGGACTTTCTTCTTCCACTCGGTGGGCTGGGACAAGGACGGCGACCACAATGTCGTCGAAGGCGATGCGGTGGAGCCATTGCCCGTAAGCGCGAAGGGCGGGTGGCAAACGGAGTTCAACACGCGCTGGGTGAGGGCGGATGAGTTCGACCGGCGTTGAATCTGCCATTGCACCCTCCGCGCCTTTCCTTACCCTGCGCGGGCCATGAACAAAGTGCGTCTCGGAATCATCGGTCTCGGCAACATCGGCAAGCACCATTGCGGCTACTTGCTGGACAAGAAAATCTCCCGCGCGGAGCTGACCGCCGCGTGCAGCCCGGTGCCGGCCGAACTCGACCTGTATCGGGGCAAAATCCCGCACCTCTTTTCCGATGGCGAGCAGCTCATCAAGTCCGGCCAGTGCGACGCGGTGATCGTGGCCACGCCGCATTACCAGCACACCACGCTTGGGATCGCCACGCTGGAGGCCGGGTTGCACGTGATGATTGAAAAGCCCGTCTCCGCGCACAAGGCGGACGCGGAGCGGCTCATCGCCTGCGCCCAGAAACACCCGAAGCAAGTCTTCGCCGGCATGTTCCAGATGCGCGTCGAGCCGCGTTACGCGAAGATTCAGAAGCTCATCCAGTCCGGCGAACTCGGTGCCATCGTGCGCGTGAACTGGATCATCACCGACTGGTTCCGCACCGAGGCTTACTACGCGAGCGGCGGCTGGCGCGCGACGTGGAAGGGCGAGGGCGGCGGCGTGCTGCTCAACCAGTGCCTGCACCAACTCGACATGCTCCAGTGGCTCTGCGGAATGCCGTCGCGCGTGCGCGGCTTCTGCCAGCTCGGGCGCTTCCACGACATCGAGGTCGAGGACAACGTGACGTGCTACCTCGAATGGGCCAACGGCGCGACCGGCGTGTTCATCTCCTCGACCGGCGAGGCCCCGGGCACGAACCGCTTCGAGATCGTCGGCACTCGCGGCAAGCTGGTGCTCGAAAACAACAAACTCACCTTCACCCGCAATGACGCGGACATGGTCGAGTTCAGCAAGACCTCGAAGAGCGGCTTCGCCAAACCCGAGGTATGGAACGTGGAGATCCCCTTCGACAACGCGCCGAACCCGCACGGCACGCTGATGCAAAATTTCGTCGATGCGATTCTCGACGGCACTCCGCTCATCGCGCCTGGCGATCACGGGATGGGTTCGGTAGAGCTTGCGAACGTGCTGCTCTATTCGTCGCTCATCGAAAGCCCGGTGAAGCTGCCGATGGACGGCGCGGCGTGGGAAGCCAAGCTCAACGAACTGATCGCGAACTCGCGCCACGAGAAGAAGGTGCGCGCGGTGGTGGCGGATGATTTTACTTCCTCGTTCCGGCGGTGAAGCAAATGCCGTAGGCTTGGCACAAGCATGAGCAAGCAATTCATCAGCAGTCTGCAACTGACGAACTTTCT
>CAYQWK010000027.1:0-23382 GCA_964420805.1 uncultured Bifidobacteriaceae bacterium
CGAAGTGTCGGTGGTCTTGGGCAGTCGCGGTTGCGAGCCACCCGCACAGAGCCACGCCCAGCCAGCGGAATCGAAGTCACAGATGATCGGCTTGCCGGGAAATTTCGCGCGATACTCCGAGGCCATCGCCGCGAGGTCAGTGTCTGACGGCCGCCCCCCACGCCACTGCCGCTCGAATTGGCGGGGCGCAAGATTCTTCCCGCCGGGCGGCGCGAACTCGCCTTTCGCCGTGCGCCACCAGTAACGGAAGTCGATGGCGTCCACCACCGCCGCGCGTTTGTGGTCGTTGAGAATCGCATCCTGCACATCCTTCGTCGCGCTCAGGGCGATGATGGGATTCCTCACCTTGAACTTCTCGCCCGAGTTCAGCCGCCGCGTGTCGCCCACATTCTGCTTTTCCCAATCGGCGACCGTGTCGAGCCAGAACTCGACGAAGTGTTTTGGTCCGGTGAACTCCGCGCTGGTGAACTGGATGACGTTTGGCTGGCGGGCAAAGCTGTCGAGGCACTGGCGGATGTAACCACGATGCAGCTCGCGCCGCACTGGATGCATCACGTCGTAGAACAACTCGGCCATGAAGATGCGCTTATCGCCCGCATAGGGCGGCGGCTCGGGAAAGCCGGTGTTGTTGATGTTGTTCGCCGAACGCCACGGCGAATCCGCCCAGTGCGCGCCGGCTTCGAGAATGTTGTGCTGAAAATAATTCTGGTGGAACAACACCAGCCCGCGTTCCTCGGCCAGGCCCGCGAACTCCCGAAGCCGTGCCCAATACCAAGGATTGAACTTCGTGAGGTCGTATTGACTTAACCCATCCCAGGCCGAACCGCGTCCGCTCCGCGCAAAAGGTTGCTCGAAGAAGGGCGGCCATACGTCACCATCCATGCGACGCACGCGCTCGTGGTCATCACGGCGGCGGTCGTACCAGAGGCCGTAGTTGTGATCGAGCGCGGCGCGGTTGCTCGTGGCCATCCAGTCCGCGACGGCGCGCAAGTCATCCGTGAAGCCGCGACCGACGCGTCCGGGCACGAAACGCGTCAAGGCGAGGTTGAAGTTGGTTTGCTCCGCCGGCCGCGTGTTGCCGCGCCACCAGGCGACATCGACAACTCCACCAATCAGCAACTTGTCGCCCATGGTCAGCCAGCCGTTCGTGATCCGGAGTGTGGAGTGCGAGGCGCTTAGGGAGGCGGTTTTTGCTGGAGGCGAAGCTTCAACGCGAATGGCGGAGCCGGGATCGCTGGGAATGGGAGTTCGCCTCGCCGCTGCTGCGATATAGTCGGCAAATTGAGGCGCGGGTTGGTGCGAGGCGGCGGCCAGCTCCTGCGCTCTGTCGATCGGTGGATTGCTCGACTCTTCCTTGGGACGCGGCATGAGTTGAATCTGCTTCACTCGCTCCCCGCCGAGCCGGTCGCGAAGTTGCGCGGCATACAAACTTTCCGGCTGCATGAAGTCGTTTGAACTGCGCCACACGCCGTCGCCCTCGAACTCCGCCCACGAGCCAAAGGACCAGTTCTGCGCACCGGGCGGACTGGCGCAGACGATGCGCGCCGCGCTGCAATTCCACAGCACGGAGTTTGCCGCCGCCCAACCGACGCCGCCGTGTCGTGGCCCCCGGTTTCCGAACGTCAGCGACTGGCCGTCGATGCGCACATTGTCGAAAAGCACGCCGGACGCCCAACTGCCCACGGGCCCGCTGTCGCGCAAGGATTGCGCTGCCTCGCACTGCACAAACGCGTTCGGCCCGGCGGCACAATGGCCCACGGAAAAATCGTGCCGCCCGCGCTCGGAGAAGCAGCGCAGGAAAAGGGTTTGCTGACCGGCAGTGTGGAACGCGTTGCGCCGCCCGCCGCCGTCTTCCGAGATCGGCGCGAGCGAAAGGCAATCCTCGACGGTCACGCGCGCGGCGGATTCCCACAACGCCACCGCAGAACCGGCAAAGTGCTTGAACGTGACCTGCCGCACCCACGCGTCGCGCGTATGCTCCATGGTGATGGCGCACCAGGAATGGTTTTCGTCCTTGGGATTCTTCGTGTCGTAGGCGGATTCGAGCCGGAGATTCTCGATGCCGGTGTTCGTGATGGGGCCAAATGGACTGATGGGACTAATGAACGCGCCTGAATCGAGGGCAGTGGTGAGCGGAGCATCCAGCGTGAGCTTGTGGCCTTCAATGGACTTCACCACGCGCTCCCAAACGATGTCGCGTGTACCGGACTTCCAACCGCCACCCACGCCTCCGCCGAAGTCAGCCGCACCGAGTTGCTCGATCCACGCAGCCGTGCTGGGGCGGACAACACGGATGGAATCACCAACGCTGATCGTGTCAGCGTTCCCCACCTGCAGACTCATGGCGCCGACGGGAACGTAATTATCGGTGATGCGAATGGCCGTGGCTGGAGCCGGTGTGTGATGGCCAACAACGCGAATCAACGTCCGGCGGTCCAACCCGGCGGCGACCAACACGGTGCCCGTGTCGCTCATGCCCTGGCCACGCAGCACCACGCCTGAATTGGTGATGAGCAGTCCGCCGAGCACTTCGTGACGCCCACGCAACAAGAGCACTGTGCCGCGCAAGCCGTTCGTGTCGGGTGGAAGCGCGCCCACGTAATCCAACCCCCGCTGGATACGCTCAGTGCTGTCGCCGCGCCTGGGTTCAACAACGACTCGGACGGGTGCGTCTGGAATCGCGCGGTCGCCACCCGCATAGCCGCAGTGCGAAAAATCCGGGATACGATTGCCGCGTTCATCGGCGTCGTAGGCGAGGCGACCGTCGCGGCTTTGGGTGATGATGGGAGATTGGGCGCGCGTCGCGGCCTGAGTTGAGAACGATTGGACGCACAGCACACATGCCATGGCGAGCCAACTAGGGAGCATTCCCCTCACGGCAGCCTCCCGGTGACGCGTCCCAATTTGGCCGCTTGCGCGAACTGCGTTCCATCCGCGAAGACATGCAGGCCTGCGCCGCGCTGGTAGCGCGAGCCGTCCCGGTCCCAGAGAATGGTGAGCATGCGACCGTGATACTTCACGCCGTCGAGGCAGAACCAGTCCCATGTTCCCGGCGGCAGCAGCGGGTGGACCTCCACCACATCATCCGCGCGCGGGCGCAGGCCGACGATTCCGGTGATGAGCAAGTCGGCGTAGGTGGAGTGATTGTAATAACGGCTGCGCTCCTGTCGCCCCTTCAGCCACGCGCCAGTCGTCTCGTCGAGATATTCGCCGATGTAGGGCTTGCTGTCGAAGCGGTGCGAACGGGTGTAGGTGAGGAAGGCGTCGAAGTAATCGCGATTGGCCACGACGGACTGGTTGTAATCTCGCAGTACATTCGCCAATGCACTCAGAGTCTGCGATGTGGCAAAAGGCCAGACGGCGCCGTCCCATTCACATTTGCAGCAGCCATGCGAGCGGAAGCCGGGATGACGCCGCTCGGTGGTGGTGATGCCAAAGGGCGCGCGGAAACCTTGGGTGTCGGTCAATTGCGTCCAGGCCATTTCGTAGTCTTTGCCGACATCCGGCAAACCGAAGGCCCATGGGATGAAACCAATGGCCTCGCGCGCATCCGCGAGTTGGCCGTCTTCGCGGCGGGCCTTGAAAAATTTCGCATGGCCGTCCCAAAGCTTCTTCTGCGTGAGTTGCTTCAACTCCGCTGCCCTCGTGTCAAACTCCGCCGCTAGCTTTTCGCGCCCCGCGAGCTTGGCGACGGAGGCGATGGCGCGAGCGTTGGCGAACATGTAGCTGTTGATGGTCGGGCGCGGCTGCTTCGCGGTGCGCGAACCGCTGATGGATTCTTCCATGCCGTCGGCCACGTCGTATTGCCAGAACAGGCCGTCGGGCAGGCCGCGCTCGCGCTCCCACGCGTGGTAATCGGCGATCAAGTCGTCGAGCAGGTTTGTGACGAACACGCGGTCGCCATTCACGAGGTAGCGATCCCACACGGCGGCGGCGAACCAACTGCTGAACTTGTGGAAGTGCGGTTGTGGTTTGCCATCAGCCCCGCGCAGCCAAAAGCGCGTGTAGTCATCCACGTATCGTCTATCGCGCAGCCAGCGGCCTTCGGCGAGGTGGTGTCCCACGGCGCAACTGATGGTGTTGTGCGTGCCCGCGTGGCGCATCGGAGTCAGGAACTCGGTGAAAACAAACCCATTGGTAGTTTGCTTGAGATGCTTTCGGAACGACCACCAGCGGAAGTAGTAAATCTCTTCCACCTCACGATCCGGGCATTCGAACCGCGGGATGTTCGCAGCCAGCCAATCGAAAGCATCTGAGTTGGAAACCAAGTTGGTGATGTTCTCGTCCTCCATCGCATTGAAGCGCGCGATGTGCGTTGCAAAGGAAGAGGCCGGGAGAATCAGGCGCGACTCCGCAGCAGAGGCCACGGGTGCCGCCAAAAACAAACAGAGAGCTGTGGCCGTGGCCAATCGTTGGTGGCTGATAGCCGAGGAGGACCGAATCTCCGTAAGTCGGCTGCCACGGTTCGTGGATGGGGCGGTGCGACTCACTTCAGCTTGTCTACGTTGTTCTCCAGCTTGGTGTAGTCCACGAACTTCCCCGGGTCGGTGCCGTTCAGGAATTCTTCGATGTTGGTGTATCCGTCGTTGTCGGCATCACCGGCTGCATCGGAGGAATCTCTGGGATTCAGCTTATGCTTCTTTTCCCACGCATCCGGCAATCCGTCGCCGTCGGTGTCCTGATACGCCTTGCCAGAGTACTTTGGATAACCGCCAACCTGAGCGGGATGCGTAATGATGCCCTTGGTCACGTCCTCAACCAATTCTGCAATCAGCTTCTCGTTGAAGTTGGGATTGGCCAGCGAGGCCGCAAGGTCGGGGGCGGCCTGGGCAGAGACTTTGCCGGTGCGGACCATCTTCATGACTCGCTCATCCACGGCGTCGCGTTTTGGAAGCGTGGCTCCGGAATTGGCGAGCACGGACTTGAACGCCTTGCCCGCAGGCTCCAGAGGCAGCGCGGCGTAAGGATGTGGCGCGTTGGTGCGGATGTTCGGCAGCACTTCCGCGACGGGCGCGCGCGAGGCGGGTTGCACGCCACCGTCCCAGTTGTCCTTCGTCACCCGCGCGTTGCCCTCGACGATGTTCCCGGTCACGTAGGCCTTCCCAAAATTGTCGAACACGGTCTTGCTCCGCTCGGATTCGGGTTTCAGCAGGCGGTGGCTGATTTCACCGGCGGGCGTGACCGGGCCGGGCTTCAGGTAGTTATTGATGATGTTGTAGTAGCTGCGGTGGTCGCCGCCATCCACGGTGCGGTGGTGCCAGTTGAACAGCACATTGTTGGCGAACGTGAAGTCGCCATACATGCCCACACTGGGATTGCGACCCGCGTTACAGGCCCAGAGGTTATGATGAAACGTGCTGTTCAATCCGCCAATCGTGCTGCCGAACGAGTGATGAAACGTGTTCAGTGCTTCGCTGAAGATGGAGTTCTGAATCGTGATGTTCACCGTCGGCAGCTTCAGCTCCGTCGTCGCCGGGTCGCCGTCGTGGTCGTGCATGTGGCGATACATGGACATGTTCTCATCCAATCCCCAACTCGCGGAGACATGGTCAATCATGATGTTCCCGACCGGATTGCCGCCGATGGAATCGTTGCGCTCGCCCACCCACGTTTCGCCGCGGCGAAAGCGCATGTGGCGAATGACCACGTCGTGCGTCTCCAACTCCACGGTGTTGCCCGCGATACACACGCCATCACCAGGCGCGGTTGCGCCGGAGATGGTGATGTAAGGTGCGCGAATGCGAATGCGTTCCTTGAGCCGGATGATTCCCGCCACATTGAAGAGAACCATGCGCGGACCACCTGCCTCACACGCTTCGCGGAAAGTACCAGGGCCGCTGTCGCTCAGGTTGGTGATGACGAAGACTTTTCCACCGCGCCCGCCAAAGGAATACATCCCGCCGCCCCACGCGCCGGGGAACGCCGGAATCTTCGCCTGCGGCAAATCCTTCGGTTCAGCCGCGCCGGGCAGATACGGTTTCCCTTTCGCGGCCCACTCCGTGATGACGGGCAGCGCCCTCGCGAAGGCTTCGTCGGAGATTTTGTCGGCGGCGGCGCTGCGGGCGGCCGCCAGGTCGGAGTCGGCCTTGGGCACGCGAGGGTACTGGGCGAGGCAGAGGGCCGCGGAAAGGACAAATGCGACTGAGGTGATGAGTGAGTTCATGGCGCGGAGAAGAGCTTTTGGGCTGCGGCGATGTCTGGCGCGGAGCCGGAGTGAATGAACCAGCCGCCGCGCAGTGTGAAAGTCTTGCCCTTCGCCACGCCCACGCGGCTGGCTTCGCCTTTGGTGAAGGCTTTGCGGCCGAAGGGGTTTGCCACCATCAGTCCGTAATCGCGATTGTGGAACCAGCTGGGCCGGAAGTTCTCTGGCGCGGCGAGGAGCGTGATGCCAGCGGCATGGTTGCTAACCACGCCGGAGCAGTCGCTCCACGAAGCGGTTTGTCCCCACGACGCTTTCGCGCCGCGCGCGCCTTCGCTGGTGAGAATGGTGCCGCCGCTTTTCTCCGCGAGCGGTGTGGCGACACGGACTCCGAAGCCCATTTCCTCCTGGTCGCCAAAATGGAAGTCATCAACGGACGGCGTGATCGCGGCGGTCCACGAGAGCAGCCAGCCTTCGGCGAGGAACTGAATCTTGAAGCGGGAATCCAGGCGAGCGAGCGAGGCGGTGTTGCTGGAAAGCAGCGAACTTGTGGTGGCAAAGGTGATAGTGTCGCCGCGCGTGGTGGGTGATTGGGTGAAATGCTCGTGCCGAATCGTGGCCTTGTTGCGCCAGAAGTCGTGGCCGGCGAGATCGCCAAAGGCCAGCCACAGGCCGGGGTGCATCGTCGGGTGATCCACGGCGTCCCGGCCCGCGACGGGCGGATGGTGGCGCGTGACTTGAACCCCCTCAAGCGTGCGTACATGAGCGAAGTACGGGCGAAGAATTTTGTCATCCTTGAAGACGTAATGTGCGATGGGCTGGCGACCACGATTGAATATGAGGCGGTCGGGTTGCGAGGTGACTTCGACGCCGTGCGTGACGCAGGCCGTGGCGAGCAGGACGAAGAACAAAATGACCAATGAAATGCGGGGCGCACCGATTTGGAAATCGCCGGTACGGCCGGGTTGAAAACCGGCGCTACGTTCGTCATTCGTCATTCGTCAGTTCCTTCGTGTCGGGTGCCCACCAGATGACGAGCATTCCGAGCGCGTAAATCAAGCCGGTGGCGGCGCCGACTTTGGCGAGGTCGCCTTTGAAAACCTCCACCATTGCACCGGCCACGCAGACGCCGAGGGCGGTGGCGAAGCGTCCGACGTTGTAGGCGATACCGCTGCCCGTGGCGCGGACCCGCGTGGGGAAAAGCTCCGGCAGATACAGCGGGAGCCAGCCGAAGAACAGCGTGGCGATGAATCCTTGGGCGAATACAAGTGGCAGAAATTCCGGTCGCAGCGGCGCGGTAAAGAGGAAGATACCGCAGGTCAACGCGGCGGAACCCAAGCTGATCAGGAAATAGGAAACGCGGCGGCCAGCGAGACTGGCCAGTTGCGCGCCGAAGAAACTGCCCAGCGCCGCGCCCAGCGCCCACCAGCCTTGCGTTGCGGCCTTGTAGCCGGGTTGCGCGGCGCCGCCGATTTGATCGGCCCACGGAATCATCCACTTGCTCGCGGCCCACGCACCGATCATCGGAATCGATCCGAGCAGAATGCCGATGACCAGCACCCGGAGCAGCGGCGGGCGAAGCAATTCAGCCACGGGTGTCGCCGGCGATTTCGTCGCGCCGCGCGTGGCGAGCCATTTGGGTGACTCTGGTACCAGCCACAAGACAACCACGCCGAGCACGGCCGGCACCGCGCTCCAGCCGAACAGCCAGCGCCATGAGTCCGGCGTGATGTGCCAGAGCCGGGCAACTTGCGAGAGCATGAGAATGCCGACGTTAATACCCGCGCCGACGATCCCCGCGACCACGGGCCGCGACACGTTGGGCCAGCATTCCGAGACCAGCGCCACGCCGTTGGGCCACACGCCGCCGACGCCGAGGCCGACGAGGAAGCGCAGGAGCAACATTTGTTCAAGGTTCGTGACCATCGCGCCCATCCCGGCGAAGACGGAGTAAAAGAGAACACTCACCCCGAGCGCGCAAGTGCGTCCGATCCGATCTCCGAGCGCGCCCAAAGCAATGCCGCCAACCGCCGCACCCAACATCAGGCTGGCGGTCAGCCAGGCGAACCAGTCGCCGCCCAGCTTGGCCGTATAGGCCGGGCCAAGCAGGCTCTTGGTCACGGAGAGCGAACAAACCGGCATGAGGCCGAGTTCCACGCCGTCGAAAAGCAACGCGCCGAACGCCACGGCGAGGACGAGCAGGCGTGCGGGGCGGGAGAGTGTTTTCACCGCTGCGGACGCGCGGGAGGAAGCCGGCGATGGCGCGGTGGAGTTCATGACGCTTAATGTGACGCCGCGCGCGTGGCGCAGGGTTCCAAATCGGCGGGGCATGGCAGGTGCGCGAGTGGCTGTGCAACCGCGTCGTTCGCCGGTTGGAAAACCGGCAGTACAGCAGACTGGGCAGCCTGCGCTACGGCGTGGCGGAGGCTCATCCCTGCGCGCCCTTCATCTCTTCGATGGCGCGGATGATGGCGGAGTTGTCGAACTGGCCGAGGCCCTTTTGCTCGCCGAAGACGAGGATGTCGCGGTGCGTTTCGCTGAGCGGCAGCTTGGTGTCGGTCTTGGCCGCGGCTTCGAGCATCAGGCGCACGTCCTTGAGATGCTGTGAGAGTTTCGCCTGCGGCTCGAAATCCTCATGCACCATCTTCTCGCCCTTGGCGTCCATGATGCGCGAGTAGGCCATGCTGTCGCGGAGGACCTGGAGTGTTTGCGCGTCATCAAGCCCGAGCGAGCGTGCGAAAACCAACCCCTCGGCGAGGGCGGCGCGGTTCAGGCCGAGGACGAGGTTGGTGATGAGTTTCATTTTTGCGCCGCTGCCGCACGGGCCGGTGTGGATGATTTGCCGGGCGAAGAGGCCGAAGAGTCCGTGGCATTTTTCGAACGCGGTGCGCGAGCCGCCAACCATCATCACCACCTCGCCGTTGCGGGTCTGGGCGCTGTTGCCGGAAACTGTGGCGTCGAGATACTCGATGCCGCGCGGCGAGAGTTCGCTGTCGAGGCGCGCGGCGGTATCCGGAGCGCCGCTCGAAGTGTCCATCACGATCTGGCCGGAGTGGAGCGCAGGCGAGGATTCGTGGATGACGCTGGCCACGACATCGTCATCCGGCAGGCTGAGGATCACGCGGTGACAGCGGGCGAAAACTTCGGACGATCCTCCGGCCACCGTCCCGCCAATCCGCTGGAGTGCGGAGCGCTGGTGCGAGGAAATGTCCCAGCCGAAGACCCGATGCCCACTGGCACGGAGGCGTTCAGCCATGGCGAGCCCCATCAAGCCCGCGCCTATCAAGCCGACGAGAGCGCCCTCGCCGGGTTGGCCGGTGGCGCTGTTCTGTGTGTTTTCAGTTGTCACAATGATTTCAAGGTTTGGGGAACTCGCCGACGAGAGCGCCCAGGTATTCTTCGAGATTGGTGTAGCCGTCACCGTCGCGGTCGGCATTGCCGTCGCGTGCGTCGGCGGGATTCAACCCGGCGCGCTTTTCCCAATGGTCGGGTATCCCGTCGTGGTCGCTGTCCCAGTTCGCGGGCCGGCTTTCCTCGGGATAATTCTCCCAGCCGCCGACATCATCCTGCGCATCAGGCAGGCCGGGCAAACCGGTCTTGCCGCCTTTGAACTTCGCGGTGCCGGTGCGGGTTTCAGCGATTACGCGCGCATCGTGGTCGTCGAGCGCGGGAAAGTTGCAACCGACGTTGGCGAGGACATTCTCGAAAGCCTCTTGAGCTGAATGGGTCTTGATATGCGGCTCGAAGAAGGGCGTCTCCGACCAGGGCGAATACTCCGTGGGCAAACGCCCGCCGCGTTCTGTCGTGGCTTTGCGGCCGGCCTCCTGGTTGGTCACGCCGAAGTGGCCGACCATGATGTTGCCCGCCATGAAGTAGCGCTGGCTGCCGGGGAAGCCGCCGTATTGCGCGTTAAGCGCGGTGAACCATGTCGTGGCAGGCCCGGGCTTGTAGAAGTTGTTCACGAAGTTGACTTCGTGCGCCCCGCCGTCAGTAGCCCGGCTCTTCCAGTTGAAAACCACGTTGTTTCGGATGTCCAGACGGCCCGCGTATTCATTGCGCGGCTTGCTCAAGCCACCGGCGAGACTCCAGTTCCGGCCCGCGCAATGCGCGAGGAGGTTGTGGTGGAAGCTGCCGATGTCGCCGCCGATGCTCGCCGCATAGCCGTGCTGCGTGCCGGGCGGATATTTTTTGTGGCCTGCCTCGTTAAGCGCCTCGGAGATCAGCGTGCGCTGGAGCGTGATGTTGTGCGCGCCGCGCGAACTGAAGGCCTCATCCTGCGACCAACTGATCGAGCAGTGGTCGATGATGCAATCGTCGCAAGAGGCCATGCCCATGCCATCGAGCGTGACGCCGGCGAGATTGCCGGGCCGCACGCGCAGGTAACGAACAATGACGTTGGAGGCGCCCATCATGCCGAGGTTGTACTTGCGCAGGCAGACGCCTTTGCCCGGCGCGGTCTGGCCGGCAATGGTGAGGTTGGAGTTGGTTTTCCGGACGACGAGCTTCGATTCGAGCGTGATAAGGCCGGAGACATTGAAGACCACGGTGCGCGGGCCTTCGGCTTCGACCGCGGCGCGAAGCGTGCCGGGGCCGCTGTCGGCGAGATTCGTCACCTCGATGACGCGCCCGCCGCGCCCGCCGAGTGCGAAGCGGCCGTAGCCTTCGGCAGTGGGGAACGCGGGTTGACGCGCGACAGCAATCATCTCCAGCGCCACAACGAAGCCGGTGGCGCAGAACAAACCAGCCACCCGGCGTGACGCAGCACTCGATTGATCGCAGGGTCCGGAGTTCATTCGGCACAAGCGCCGGGGCGGAACAGACCGCCCCGGCGCGGTTGGGGAATGGTTGCTATTTATTGGTTCGAGAGCCGGAAGAAGCCCGCCGGGTTGTTGGTCTGCACAGGAACATTGAACCGGTTGGTCTGCTCAGTGCCGGGAATGCCTTCCCAGTCAGTGGCGTTGGTGCTGATTCCCAGAAGCAGGTTGTTGGTCTGCTGTTGAACCCGGTAGCCGAGGTTGGTCGAGGCCCAACTCATCAGGATGTTGGTCCGGCCTTGGAACAGATTAGTGACTGCCGGTGGGGTGCCGGGAACGGAGACGACGCGAACCACGCGAAGCGTGTTGGTGACGCGCATGAGGGACACGTCCCATTGCAGGCCCACGCCGGGAACGGCAGGCGACATCACCGGAATGTGGGCCACGTTGGCATTGGTGAGCGGCACGCTGAAGTTGCCGCTGATGACGACGTTGGTCCGGGTGGTGGAGAAGGGAATCGCGCCGATGTTGGTCATCACGAAGGTGCCGTTGATGGCGCCCATGGTGTCGATGAGGAGGCGATCGTTGACCGAGGCATGGGCGTAGTCCACCTCGATGATGGCGCGGGCGCCCGCATTCAGGTCGAACCGGCCCTGAATCTCCATGGTGCCGATGGAGGCGCCGGGTGAAATGACGCCGCCGGAATTGACGTTGACGCGGCCGTCGATCGGGCCGCCGAAGTCGCTGTCCGCCACAATGCCAGGCCCAGCCAGTGTGCCGTCCACGTTCAGGCGGGCGAGCAGGTTGTTGATCAAGCCGGAGTTAAACAGGGTTGATCCAGCAGTAATGGTCCACTGGCCACCACCGGCGTTGATCGTGCCCGAGGCGGCATTATTTACGAACGCGCCCGACGCGGTGCTGAAGAATCCGGGCGTGGTGGTGATGGTGCCGGCATTGTGCAAGGAGCCAGCCAGGGCTGCCACGGGGCCGCTGATGGTGCCGTTGTTGGTGAAGCCACTGCCCGCGAAGGTCACACCGTTGCCGAGGAAGGTGGAACCGCTGGCCGTGACCCAGCCGTTGCTGATGATGAGCGCGGTGTTGTGCGTGGCGGAAAGGAACAGCCCCTGCGAGCCCAACTTCAACGTGCGACCGGTGCCAGCAAACGTGCCGCCCGTGATGGTGTAGGTGTAAGTGTTGTTGCTCACCGTGACGCCAGGGGTGGCGGGCGACTGGCCGGGGAAGACCGTGCCGCTGATGGTGACGCTGGTCGCGCCGGGCGCGGAATCATCGAAGATGACGAAGTCGCCGTCATCGAAATTGGTCGCGATGGAAGTTCCGGCCAGCACCCAGTTTTGGAGCGTGGTGTTCCAAGTTCCGTTCGGGGAGCCGCCCACAAGGCCAGTCCAGACCACCGTCTTGGGAGGGGTGGTCGTAATAACTGCGTCGATGGTCTTGTTGCCCGTGTTGTCCTTGACGATGCCGTAGAAGCCGGGCGGCAGAATGAGTGAGAGGGTGGGAGAGGCTGAATCGTAAGCGATGATGGGATAAACGCCGGGAGCGGGCACGTTTTGAATCTCGATGACGCCCGCGCTGGCCACGAGGTTCGTGACATAGATGTTCGTCAGGCTGGTGGAGACGGTAGGCAGCACGATCTTGCCGTTGCCGGACATGGTGAGGGTGCGGAGGCGCTGGTCATTGACCGCGATCTGGTTCGAGATCACAAGCGTGCCGCCTGCCTCGATGTTGATGCTGTTGTTCAAGCTCTCCTTGCCGACGGTGATGGAGTTGATGCGAGCCGTGCCGCCATTGGTCACGTAGAGTTGTCCGTAGCCCTGCCAGATGACCGACGGATTGTTGCTGCCGCCGGAGGTGTAGCCGAGGCTCAACTCGTTGTTCACCACCAGCACGCCAGAGCCGCCCACGCCAATGACGCCCTGGGCATAAACGTCGTTGGTGTAGCGCTGGTAGCCGAGGCGCGCGGTGTTCACGTCCAGCGTGCCGGCGTTAAACAGGAGCGTGCCCTGGGCGATGATGTTGGGCACGCCGCTGGTTTGCGTATAGACGTACACGGAGCGGTTGGCGCCGAGGATCATCTCATTCACCTGCATGTCGAGGGAACCGCCGCGGAAGTCCAGGGTGGCGCGGGAATTCGCGCCGACGTTGGCGGTGCCGTTGGGCACACCGACCGTCATGCGGCTCATGCGCCCGCCGCCCACATTGCGGAAGATGGCCGTCGGCACGATGCTGGTGAAGGCCGGGCCGAAACGCAGGATGTTATTGCCAGAGCCAGCCGCGGTCTTTGCCACGGCGAAGCTGTCCGCCTGAATGCTGTTGTAGGCGCCAAGCTCGACGGTGTTGCCGGAGCCGTTGTTGTAGCGGTCGCTGTTGTGGAAGAGCGTGATCGAGTCCGAGTTGTTCACGTCGTTGAAGTCGCCAACGTAGGAGGCGCGGATGATGTTGGTGCGCGCGAAGCGGACCGCGACCCATTGCTGCGCCGCGCCGCCGTTCTGGGCGAACGTGACATCGCCCACGCCGGCGCGGTTCACGTCCACGACCAGGGCGTGCAAGTTGGACATGGTGACGGTGGTGCCGCCGTTGCCGCTGTTCAGGGCGTTAATGGCAAAGGGCGCGGCGCTGTTGCTGACAAACAGGGTGGCGCCTCCGGCCCCGGTGAGGTTCACGATGGTCTGCTTGTTGTTGCCGTTGGTGGATTCCACGTTGATGGACAGCCCGTTTGAACCGAGCACCGAGAGTGTCTGGCCGTTGGCGATGCGCGTGGTGTGGTTCGAGTTGCCGGAGGCCGAGCGGGTGTAGGTGAGCGAGGCGATTACCACCGAGGCATCCACCACGTTCGTGGCTACGCCGGCATCCTCAAACTTCACATCAGTGGCGGCCCCCGGCGCGCCGGACGGCGTCCAGTTGCCCGACGTGCTCCAGTTGGCGGCCGTCAACGAGGCACCGGTCCAGAGGGAGCCGGCCACCAGGTCGATGTTGGTGCTCGCGGCAGTCACGCCGTTGGTCTGCGCCTCGATGGTCAGCGGGTACACTCCCGCCGCCACGCTGGCGATGTTGAAACGGAGAATGACCGTAGCGCTGCCGGTGATTCCGTTCGTGATCACCGTGGTGGTGACGCCGGCTGGCGCGCCGGAAATCACGAAGTTCACCGGACTGGAGCCGCCTGCAATGGTGGTAATGATCGTGGCGTGGTAGTTCGTGGCGGTGGTGAAGCCGGCGCCCACGACGACCCTGCGCTGCTCGGGTTGCAACGTCACGGTTTGCTGGGCGCGCACGGAAGACACCATGGCGAACCCGGCCAGCAGGAACACCGCGGGCCAGAAGAGTCTCGATGAAACAATGGAACGATGACGGGTCATAGGAGCTTTGGTTTTTTGAGCTGGGGTTGTGGTTTTGAGCTGAGGGTTGGGAAAGAAAGACGGTCAGGGCGACGTGTAGGGCATGTGATCCGTGAGCCACTGGTAATCCACGCTGCCGCGAACCATGGTGTTCGCACCGGCGGCGGGTTTGCTGATCCCCGTGGGCTTGGTTCTGAACTTGGAATCCTTCCAGATCCGGATCTCGCTGTGCCCGTCCGCGAAGGAGAAATTCGCCCCGCCGCCGTAATGATACGCCGCCGGCGTGTCGCGTAACTGCATGTTCGGCCCGAGCAGACCGGGAATGACGTGGAAGGTCGCGTCGTTGATGCTGTCCGGATGCTCGTCCAGCGTCACAAAGATGTTGGCCGGCCCGGTGTGTTCAAGATCATTGAGGGTGCGGCAATTGATGTATTTCCTCGTCGGATCGGCCTGCATTGCCAGGTTGGCGTTCCCGCCAATCGCCGCATTCATGGACATGCTGCGTACGCGCGGCCCGTTGACAGCGAGCAGTTTGTCCGCCGGGCATTTATACACGCCGGGAGACGAGACGAACTCCGCCAGCGCCGACTGGGCGCGATCCACCAGAATGCGTTCATTGATGGTATCAGGGGAGGCTGCCGGTCCGGGCGGGCGTCCAAACGTGATCGTGCCGCCGACCCAGCCGGGGTTACCGACCAGCGTGCCCTCATTTTCATCCGCGTAGAGCAGCCAGCCGATCATCAACTGGCGCGTGTTGTTCAAGCAGGCGGTGGCGTGGGCCGCGCCCTTGGCCTTGGCCAGTGAGGGCAGCAAGAGCGCCGCCAGAATGGCAATGATCGCGATGACGACGAGCAGTTCGATCAGCGTGAAGCCGCTCCGGCCGCGTGGCGTGTGACATCCAGGGGCGGTCGATGAATGGGTGAGTTTCATGTTCAACAAGGGTTCAAAGCTGAGCGGCATTGCCGACCAATGCGCCGCCCCGGCCGTGGCGGGCCGGGAATCTCGTCGCGATGGCGCGACAAAATGACGCAATGGAGCGCATGAGCAGTTGCCGGGTTTAGATGGTGTGAATCTACCAGCATACGCGCCGGTGCAACATGGCTTTTCAGCGACAAAACCATGCCTTTTCTGCGCGCGATGAAAGACACGCATCGGTCGGCAAAAAGGATTTTGAGAACCTCAGCCCCAGACGCTTTCGCGGTGCTGGCGCGGGCTCATGCCGGTGCGCTTGCGAAAGAAGCGGCTGAAATAGAACTCGCTGGAGAAATTCAGGCGGGCGGCCACTTCCTTGACGGTCAGCCGTTCATCGCAAAGCAGTTGCCTCGCCTGGTCGAGCCGGACGCGCAGGAGAAAATCGTGGATGCACTCGCCCTGGTAGGTCTTGAAGAGCTTCTGCAACCCGGACCGGCTGGCACCCGCCGCTTGCGCCAGTTCTGCCACGCGCCAGTCGCGGGCCGGATCGGACATGACCAACCCGATGGTGCGGGCCAGCGCGGCCGGCCGGTCGATGCGCCGCTCGTCGAACACCCGGCGCGCCTTGAGCAGCACGCCGAGTACGCGCGTGATCTCAAGGTGGATATCCCACTCGAAGCCGGCGGGTTTGCGCTGCACCAGTCGCGCGAGGTTCCGCACAGATTCCCTGACATTGTCAAAATCCGGGCGGTCCAAATCGAAGGCGCAGTCTTCCCCCAGTTCCTCGCGCCAGGACTCGAGGTCCGGCCCACCGAAGCGGAACCCTGAGTTCACGATGCGCGTGCCCGGCGTGGGCGCGTGGGTGCGTGGCTTCTTCATGTCCACCAGCCAGCAACGCGGACCAGTGGCGAGTTCGTAGGTCCGGTCGGGCACTTCGAGCGTGCCGGCCCCGGAACGCACCCAGAAGAGGTGCGCGCCCGGTTTGTCCATGCCCTCGTGATAATCCGGGCTGTCGAGGGTCACCTGGCCCATGGAGTGCAAATGCCAGAGCAACCGCCGCGCACGTGGCGACGGATCCATCAACTGAAGCCGGGCGAATGAGTTCGGCATGGGGTGGAATGCGCCCGCCTTCTAGTTTACTTGTCGCAGGCTGCCAAGCGGATTTCCCGGGCCGGCAACAAACGCTTCCGGGAAATTGAATTGACCACCCGCGCTGCGGTGCCGCTTATTTTCCGCGCAAACCCGCGTGCGCGGGACAAACCTGATGAATCTACTTTCGCGTGTCTGGAATTCGTCGCTCGGCAAGAAATACATCATGGCCATCACCGGCTGTGCGTTGTTCCTCTTCGTGATCGGGCACCTGGTCGGAAACCTGCAGTTCTTCATGGGGCCGGATGTGCTGAACCATTACGGCCACTTCCTGCAAAGCAACTGGGAGATCAAATGGCCCGCGCGAATCGGACTGCTATTGATGGTGGCCCTGCACGTCACCTCTGCGGCGCGCCTGGCCGCTGAGAATCGCGCGGCCCGCGGCACGGATTACGGCTGCCAGAAACCGCTCGGCTCCACTTATGCCTCGCGGACCATGGTGATGAGCGGCCTGATCGTCGGCGCGTTCGTCATTTATCACCTGCTGCACTACACGGCGCTGGTGAAGGGCGTGAATCTCACCGGGCAGGATTTCCACGAATTCAAAGACCCGCAGGGCAGGCATGATATTTACCGGATGCTGGTGGTCGGTTTCTCCAAGCCGGTCGTGGCCCTGTTCTACGTGGTGGCGATGGCGTTGCTTTGTTTGCACTTGAGCCACGGCGTGAGCGCGATGTTCCAGTCGCTAGGCTGGAAGAAGCATTACTACCGGGCGCTGATCGACCGCATTGCCCGGATGGCGGCGTTGTTGATTTTCGCCGGCTACGTCTCGATTCCGGTGGCGGTCCTCGTTGGTTGTGGCAGCGGCCACGGCAAGGCTCCCACCAATCCCGCCCCCATCCAGATCAACGCGAAGGAGGGCAAATAACATGGCCACGCTGAATTCCAACATCCCGTCCGGCCCGCTCGCGCAGAAGTGGGAGAAACACAAGTTCTCCACCAAGCTCATCAACCCGGCGAACAAGCGGAAGTACAAGATCATCGTCGTCGGAGCCGGCCTCGGCGGCGCGTCCGCGGCGGCCACGCTGGCCGAACTTGGCTACGACGTTCACAACTTTGTCTTCCACGATTCGCCGCGCCGCGCGCACTCCGTCGCGGCCCAGGGCGGCATCAACGCGGCCAAGAATTACCAGAACGACGGCGACTCCGTGCATCGCCTGTTCTACGACACGATCAAGGGCGGTGACTTCCGCGCCCGCGAGGCGAACGTGCATCGCCTGGCCGAGGTGTCCGTGAACATCATCGACCAGTGCGCGGCGCAGGGCGTTCCCTTCGCGCGCGAGTATGGCGGGTTGTTGGACAACCGCTCTTTCGGCGGTGCGCAGGTTTCGCGTACGTTTTACGCGCGCGGCCAGACCGGTCAGCAATTGTTGCTCGGCGCGTATTCCGCGTTGAACAAGATGATCGCCGCTGGCGGTGTGAAATCCTACACGCACGCCGAGATGCTCGACCTTGTTGTCGTGGACGGCCACGCCAAGGGCATCATCGTCCGCAACCTCCAGACCGGCGAGATCACGCGGCACAACGCAGACGCCGTGGTGCTGGCCACGGGCGGTTACGGCAACGTCTTCAACCTCTCCACCTACGCGCGCGGCTCGAACGCCACCGCTATTTGGCGCGCCTACAAGCGCGGAGCGTGCTTCGGCAACCCGTGCTATACGCAGATTCACCCGACCTGCATTCCGGTCAGCGGCGATTACCAGTCCAAGCTCACGCTGATGAGCGAATCGCTCCGCAACGACGGCCGAATCTGGGTTCCGAAGAAGAAGGAGGACTGTAAGAAGAACCCCGCCGACATCGCGGAGGCGGACCGCGATTATTACCTCGAACGGATGTACTCCGCGTTCGGCAACCTTGCGCCCCGCGACATCGCGAGCCGTGCGGCAAAGTACGTTTGTGACGAGGGCCGCGGCATCGGCGGAACCGGCTTGGGCGTTTATCTGGATTTCGCCGACTCGATCAAACGGCTCGGCGAGGACAAGGTGCGCGAGCGCTACGGCAACTTGTTCGCGATGTATCACGAGATCACGAACGAGGACGCCTACAAGACGCCGATGAGGATTTATCCCGCCGTGCATTACACGATGGGCGGCTTGTGGGTGGACTACAACTTGATGAGCAACCTGCCCGGCCTGTTCGTGCTCGGCGAGGCGAACTTCTCTGACCACGGCGCGAACCGCCTCGGCGCGAGCGCGCTGATGCAGGGCTTGAGCGACGGTTATTTCGTGCTCCCGGCAACCATCTCCGGCTACCTCGCGACGCAGAATCCCGGCAAGCGCCCGGCGACGGACAACGGCTCGTTCAAGGAGTCGGACGAGAATGTCCGCGGCATCACCAGGAAACTGCTCGGCAACAAAGGCAAGCGCACGCCCGACAGCTTCCACAAGGAACTCGGCAAGGTCATGTGGGAACACTGCGGCATGGCGCGCACCAAGGCCGGACTCGAGAAGGGCATCCGCGAGATTGCCGCGCTGCGCGAGGAGTATTGGAAGAATGTCATGGTGGCTGGCGATGAGAACGAATGGAACCAGTCGCTCGAAAAGGCTGGGCGGGTGGCTGACTTCATCGAACTGGGCGAACTCATGTGCCGCGACGCACTCCACCGCGAGGAGAGCTGTGGTGGTCATTTCCGCGAGGAATACCAATACACGCAGGCTGATCCCGAGGTGAAGCAGGGCTTGGTGAATCCCGGCGACGTGAAGCGCCGCGACGACCAATTCGCCTACGTGGCGGGCTGGGAATACGGCGGGTCGCCGGACAAGGCCCCGGTGTTGAACAAGGAACCGCTCGTGTACGAGGAAGTCCACATGAGCACGCGTTCTTACAAGTAAGCCGCAACTCTGAACCATTTCCGACCCCATGAAAGTCACCCTGAAAGTCTGGCGGCAGAAAAACCGCAACACCTCCGGCCAGTTTAAGACCTACTCCACACCCGAGTTGAACGAGAACATGTCGTTCCTCGAGATGCTCGACGTGGTGAACGAGGATCTCGCCGGCAAGGGCGAGGATCCCATCGCCTTCGACCACGACTGCCGCGAGGGCATCTGCGGCACCTGCTCGTGCGTCATCAACGGCAAGCCCCACGGCCCGCACAAGGCCGTCGCCACGTGTCAGACCTACATGCGCAGCTTCAAGGACGGCGACGAGATCGTTGTCGAGCCCTTCCGCGCCCGCGCCTTTCCGCTCATCAAGGACCTCGTCGTGGACCGCAAGGCCTTCGACCGCATCCAGCACGCCGGCGGATTCATCAGCGTCCGCACCGGCAGCGCGCCGGACGCGAACTCGATTCCCGTGCCGAAGGAAAACGCTGACCTCGCGATGGACGCCGCGCAGTGCATCGGTTGCGGCGCGTGCGTGGCGGCGTGCAAGAATGCCAGCGCCATGCTGTTCGTCGCCGCCAAGGTTTCGCACCTCGGCCTGCTTCCGCAGGGCCAACCCGAGCGCCACAAGCGTGTCCGCGCCATGGTCGAGCAGATGGACAAGGAAGGCTTCGGCGCCTGCACCGTGACGGGATCCTGCGAGGCCGTGTGCCCAAAGGAAATCTCGCTCGACTTCATCGCACGGATGAACCGCGACTACGGCGTGGCCCTGCTCAAGGGCGATCCCAAGCCGCCGTCCTCCGGCGGCGCGGCCTGAACGCGCGTTGCCCGTCCATGGTGGATTTGCGCCAGTGTGCGGCGTCGCTCGGCATCGAGAAGGTTTCCCGTCACCTGTTCCTATGCTGCGACCAGACGAAGCCGCAGTGCTGCGCCGAGGCGGCGGGCCTTGAGTCCTGGGAGTTTCTGAAGAACCGGCTGAAGGAATTGCAACTTTCGACCGGTCCCGCGCCGAAGGTGTTCCGCACCAAGGCCAATTGCCTGCGCGTCTGCATGCGTGGCCCCGTTGCCGTGGTTTATCCCGAAGGTGTCTGGTACCACTCCTGTTCGCCCGCGGTGCTGGAGCGCATCATCCAGGAGCACCTGATCGGCGGCCGCGTCGTCGAGGAATTCGCCTTCGCGCGCAACCCGCTCACGGAACAGCCGTGACCGTTTGCTGTTGCTGGCGGCGGAACACCTTGAGGAACAATTTCGCCGCGAAGTAGATCAGCAGCCAACTGGCCGCCAGCACCACGGCCACCAGCACCAATGCCACCACGGGCCAGAGCACCGAGAACACAGAGAGGATCGACGAAAGGACGTTCTCAATGGTGGCAAGAACCGGATTGCCCAACCCGCCGGTAAGCGCGGATGAAGTGACGCGTGCCTTCGTCGTGGCCAACTGCGTCGAGGTCGCGATGCCGCCGCCAGCAATGATGGCAAGGGTCCAGCGCCAGAGCGGATCAATGTCGGCCACCACCGAGGCCGTGACGAAGATTCCCGCAATGGCCGCCAGGGGTACCGCAATCGTGTCGAGCAGATTGTCCACCCACGGAATGTAATAGGCCGCGATCTCCGCCACCGTCGCCACGCCGAAGATGATCATGGCGGGCATGGAACCCAGCCACGCGAACGACGGGGCGAGTTTCAGATGCGCCACGCCGAAGTGCGCCGCCACGCTCACGCACAGCAGCGGAAGGAAAACGCGAAAACCGCACGCGGCGCTCAGGCCGATGCCGATGCAAATGCTCAGGAAGATTTCCACGACGCGAAGATGCCGCATTTCCCGGCGGCGGCGAGTGGAAATTTAAGGCCGGAATTCCGTGAACCCTGCCGGGCGCCTCCGTGGCGCCGAAAACCGCGCGCCAAGGAAACCGTCGCTTCAGGCCGCCTGGGCGGCGCTCACGGGCAGGTTGTCCCACTCGGTGGCATAGCCGCAGAGCCAGTTCAGCGCGACGCGATGCGCCGCCGCCAACCGCGCACAACGCTGTTGCGCGTCCTCGCTCGCGACGGCGAACGCCTTGCCGTTCAGCGGGAAATCATTTTTGACCGGGCGTGGAATCGCCGAGGCCGCGTGCGCCTCCTCCGCGGCAATCGCGATCATCGCCGCGTAGCTCTGTCCCTCGGGCAGGGGGTGATTGGCCTTTTGAAGTGCGGCAACCTGAAGGCGCCAGTTCCAAGCTTCGGCGGTGCTGCGCTGGCCGGCGATCAACGGATGCGCGCGCATTTTTCCCGCGGTGGCCAGAAAAGTTGCGCCATTGGAGGGAAACGCGGCGAGCTTCTCGGAGCCGGGGTTGGTAATGGCACTGCGCGGCCAGCCAATAAGCTTCTCAAGGTCCGGTTCCGTGGCCGCGGTTTCGCAAGACGGCAGCCGCTCGTGAAAGGACAACGCCCAAAGCAGAACATTCAGCGCCTCGACGCGCCGGAAGTGCGACTCCTGTTCTTCCGACGGCCACGAACCGGGCGGCTCGGAAAGTGCGCGCAGTTCCTCCACGGTGAAACTGCCGGTGAAATCCTGCTCGTTCAGCCAGCGGCTGAGGCGCGCGGCGAGTTGGCGATACGTGTCGGCGTCCTCCGGGCTGATCGCGAACGGAAGCGCGGATTCGATGAACCCGCGGGCCACAAGCGCCGCAAGGCACATCGTCCGGTTTGTCACCGACGCAAAGTCCGCAGGCACGAGCGCTGGAGCCTGATTTGCCACGAAGTTCTTATCGGCACGTTATTCGAAAAAACTGAGCCGGTCGCTCGGCCGGTCAACACCTGCTTCACCGCTTCCCTGCCGGAGGGTTGGGTGTTAGGCTGGCCCCGTTCCCGAGCCAGAACGCCCGCCCGTTACTTGTCGTGTTCTGCTCCGGCACCGGACAAGCCATGAAACACCAAGCATTGAATGCCCTGTTGTTCCTTCTCTCCGCGCTCACGCTCGCGGCGCAGGGGTTCGTCAACTTCGAGGCCAAGCAGACCGCGCCCGTCCGCCTGTCGCCGGATGGCACCCGCCTCTTCGCGGTCAACACGCCGGACGGTCGCCTGTCGGTGTTCGACGTCTCGACGCCGCTCAACCCGCTGCTCATTGCCGAAATTCCCGTGGGCATTGAACCCGTCTCCGTCCAGCCGCTGAACAATGACGAAGCCTGGGTGGTGAACGAGGTTTCCGACAGCGTGAGCATCGTTTCTGTATCCCGGCACGCCGTGGTGGAAACACTGCCGGTGAAAGACGAGCCGGCCGACGTGGTGTTTGCCAATGGCCGCGCATTTGTCAGTTGCGGACGGAATAACCAGATCGCCGTCTTCGACATCGCCAGCCGCGCCGCCATTACCAACATCCCGGTGTTGGGCGAGAACCCGCGCGCCCTGTGCGTGAACTCGAACGGCACGCGGGTGTATGCCGCGTTCGCCCTCTCGGGCAACCGCACCACGCTCATCCCCCTCACCAACGCGCCGGCGCAGGGCACGCAGAGCAACACGACCATCCCGCCCGCGCCGCAGGTCAGCCGCATTGTTGATGCCACCGATCCTGCCTGGACGAACTTCATCCGCTTCTCCATGCCGGATAACGACGTGGCCGAACTCGACTCCGCCACGCTCGCCGTCACCCGTTATTTCCCGCGCGTGGGCACGGTGAACATGGCCATCGCCGTCCGTCCGGGCAGCGGCGACCTTTACGTGGCGAACATGGACGCGCGCAACACCACGCGCTTCGAGCCGGTCATCCGGGGCGGGTTCGTGACCAACCAGGTCTGCCGCGTCAGCGTCACCAACGGCGCCGTGACCCGATACGACCTGAACACCAACTTCGCCTACACGAATTTCCCGAGCCTGCCCAACCAGTCCAACGCCCTGGCCCAGCCCACCGCCATTGCCTTCGGTCCGAGCGGCGCGAACTACTTCGTCGCCGCCTTCGGCTCGGATCGCGTGGCCCTGGTCAGTACCGACAGCGGCGCCATCACCGCCCGCATCGACATCGACACCAACGCCCCCGGCTCCGTCGCCAGCCCGCGCACCAAGCGCGGCCCGCGCGGACTCGCCCTCAAGCCCGGCGCCGCGCTCTACGTGCTCAACCGCATCTCCAGCACCATCACCGTCATCGACCCCGACTCGCGCGCGGTCGTCCGGGAGATTCCCGTGGGCAGCCACGACCCCACGCCGGCGGTCATCCGCGAGGGCCGCGGATTTCTCTACGACGCCAAGCTCTCCGGCGGCGGACTGGTCTCGTGCGCCTCCTG
>CAYQWK010000027.1:23392-29094 GCA_964420805.1 uncultured Bifidobacteriaceae bacterium
TCGACGGCGAGATGGACCTGCTCGCCTGGGACCTGGGCAATCCCGGCGGCAGCCTCGAGACGAACGTGATGCGCGTCGCCGGTTCGCAAACCATCATCCCCGGCGGCATCAACTCCAACGTCGTCTTCCACCCGATGAAAGGCCCGATGACCACCCAGACCTTGCGCGGGCTGAATGGCGCCGACCCGCTGCACTGGCGCGGCGACCGCACGAACTTCCTGCACTTCAACGGCGCGTTCGACGGCCTGCTCGGCGGCACGACCTTGAGCGCGGCGGACATGGCGGCCTACCGCAGCTTCATCAACACCATCGTCTATCAGCCGAACCCGAACCAGAACCTCAACCGCACGCTGCCCGCGACCTTTGCCGGCGGAAATCCAACGCTCGGGCGCAACGCCTACGTGGGCACGAACTACGGCACGCTGGGAATCATCGGCCTGAACTGCAACACCTGCCATGCGCTGCCCACCGGGTCGGACCGCGGGTTCACGCCCGCCGCCGCGTTGCAGGAACCGCAGGACTTCAAGGTTCCGCAGTTGCGCGCCACCTACCAAAAGCTGCGCTTCACCAATGCGCCCGGCGCGCAAAGCCTCCTCGGCTTCGGCATCGTGCATGACGGTTCCGACCCCACCATCACCGGGTTCCTTTCCCGCTCGGTCTTCGGCCCGCTCGCCACCGACACCGTGCAGAAGCAGAACATCGCCGCCTTCGTGCAATGCCTCGACACCGGCATGGCACCCGCCGTCGGTTATGCCCGCACCATCACGTCGAACAACGTGAACTCCGCCTCGATCAGCAACGACTGGTCGCTCCTCGAAGCGCAAACGGCGGGCGGCACCAACATCGAACTCATCGCCAAGGGCGTCATCGACGGACGGCGGGCCGGCTTCCATTTCGTGACCGCCTCGAACCGTTACCGCGCGGATCGCCTCCTTTCCGCCCCCGTCACGCGCTCGAATCTGGTGCAACAAATTCTCGCCGGCGGCATCCTCACCATCATGGGCGTGCCTCCGGGAACCGGCGTGCGATGCGGCATCGACCGCAACGCGAACGGCATTCTCGATGGCGACGAACCGGCGCCGACCCTCGCCATCGCGCGGGCGAACACGAACCTGGTGGTGGCATGGGGAACGAACGCGCCGGGCTATGTGCTCGAATCCGCGACCTCGCCCGGTGCGACCAACTGGGCCGCGGCCCCCGGCCTGCGCGGCGTGAACGGCGCCAGCTTCAACGTTACCAACCCGCCCGCGCCCGCCCGCTTCTTCCGTTTGAAGGAACTCTAAACCCGAAGCTGGCGAGCACATCTGGCCCGGCTGCGCCCGGCCCGCCTTGGGAAAGCGGCGGAGGGCCGCCGCACTCCGGGACGCTGGCGCGTCCGCCGTGTGTCTGGTCCGCAAGGTAGCGTCGTGGAGTGTGCCAGTTCTGGCGCTTTGGCACGGCGGTCGGGCGTGGAGCTTCCGCTTTCTGGGTCGCCGTGTTCGCTGGTTTGCCTGCCGCAATCGCTTTTTCAAACTGGAACTTCGCGGATTGGTTTGCCGCCGTCGCTTTCTGGAGAAGGAGTTTCGCTGCTGGTGATGCTGAGATCGCTTTTTGTGCCACCGTCACCGCTGGGTGGCATACTGACGTCGCTTTTTGGCACATGGATTCCGCTTTCTGGCACACGGATTTCGCTTCTTGGCACAAAGTTTTCGCTTTTTAGACCTTCGTCACCGTGACGGCGGGTGAAAAAGCGGTGACGGCGGTCTAAAAAGCGGTGACGGTGATCCAAAAAGCGGTGACGGTGGCTCAATAAGCGGCGGCGGAGCCTGAAAAAGCGACGGAAGGGTATTCCGGAGCGGTGGAGTGGTGCCAAAAAGCGGTGTCTTGGTGCCAAAGCGGAAAGGATTTGTGCCACGGAGCGAAGCCGGCAGAAGAAGGAGGCAGGAAAATGGGCGAAAAAGCGGTTTTCAAGGGGCAATAAGCCCGAATTCCGAAGTTGAAACCGCTAATCCACGCTCATGGGTTGGGGTTGCATCGCCTGCGGGTGGAGCGCGGTTTGGTGAGCACGCCGCGCGTTCGAGCACGCGAAGACGGCCCCGGATTCATGAGCGGAGATTTGCTAAGATTAGCAGTCTGTTTCGGGGCGCGGGCTAATCCTTCCAGAACTCGAGTTCGGTCACACCGCTCTTCGACTTGCCCTTGTGGGTGAAGACGATGCGGACCTTGGGCGTGCTTACCTTGCTAAAGGTGACGGTGTTCATCGTGCCACCGGCCGGCACAGCAGGCGACCTGAGCTGGCTGGCTGCGTCGCGCCATTCGCCGTCGGCGAAGTATTGCACGACGTAATTGGTGGGCGCCTGCACGCCGCCGCGATCGTCGAAGATATAAAGCTCGGCGCGGCTGACTTCCTTGGGCGCGCCAAAATCGACTTCGAGCCAGTCGCTCGGGTTGGGTGAGCCGTAGCTCGTCCAGCGGTTGACCGGGTTTGTCTTGTAGATGATGCGCCCATCAATCGCGCTCTTGGGCACGCCGCCAAAAACATCCGAATGCGAGGCGGTCGCCTTGGGGAACCCCTGGCCGCTGGGGTTGTAAGCCAGATTGCCGGGCTTGGCGGGCGGCGCGATGTAGGGTCGCGAACCTTCGCCCCACGCCTCGAATTCCGTCAGGCCGGTGAAGCCGCCCTGCGCGTGTGTGAACGTGGCGCGCAGCTTCCGGATGTCGCGCATGGCGAATTGCACGGTGTTCGGCCGGTGACCGGCGGGTTTTTCCGGCGATCTCTTTTGCCCGGGCACAGTTTGCCAGGTTCGGCCGTCGTGGAACTCCAGTGTGTAGCTGGCTGGCGCGAGAATCCGCGTCGGTTCATTGCGCGGGTTGGTCACGAGATCGGAGTCGTCGAGGAAGTAGAGTTTCACCGTGTCGATACGGCGCGGGGTGCCGAAGTCGAGTTCGATGGAGTCGCTGGCGTTGCTGGAGCCGGTTGTGGCCCAGCGGTTTGGCGGGTGGATGGTGTACCAGGAGTTGCCGTCGTTGACCTTGTCGAGCGAGGTCTTCGGCGCGGTGAAGGTGGCGGTGATTCGCGGGTAGTAATCGCCGTCGTTGTTCACGGCGTAATTCATCTGGTTGGAATGGCGAGTCTTCGCGGCGGCTTCCAGAAGTTTCACCGACACCTTGCCCATCGCTTTCAATGAGGCCAGTTCCTTGCCGCCGGCGAGCACGCGCAAGCCGGCGCCCTTGCCGTAACGCGATCCGTCCTTGTCCCAAAAGATGCTGAGGCGATGGCCGCGATAGGGCACGTCGTCGAGCGCAAACCACGCCCAGTCCTTCGGCGCGAGCGGGTCCAGTTCCAGGGTGTCGTCGTCACGCGTCTTCAATCCGATGAGACCGGTGATAACGAGGTCGTTGAAGCTGCTGTGGAAGTAATGCTCGCTGTGGTTGTAGCCGTCGTGCCCCTCGAAGGAGCCGGTGTCCGGATGCAAGGCCTCGGCGAGATACGGCCGGCCGTTCTTGCGATGCGAGATGGCGAAGATGTGCAGCAGCTTCGCGTAATCGGCGCGAGAGATGTGATTCTGCGCGTAGTTTTGCAGCAGGTTGGCCAGAGCTTTGAGTGTCTGCGCGGTCGAATAGGGCCAGGACTGGCCGCTCCACCAGCAGCAGGATTTTTGCAGAAGGAACATCGGATCGTTCCGCTCGACGGTGAGCGGACCGAATGGAGCGTGGAAGTAATTGGAATCCATGAGGAACTTCCACGCCGCCTCGTAGCCGGGATCGGGCATGTTGAATTGCCACGGAATGTAGGCGTGTTCCTCGCGTCCGTGCGGGCTGCCGGCAAATCTCCCCGACTGGTAGGTGAGCGTGTGTTTCTTCACGACATTGCCGTCCTTGTCCGTTTCGTCGCGCATCGACATCGGGAAGAAAAACTCGCGCTTCGGATCCCAGAGCAGCTTTTGCAAATTCGCCTTCAGTCCCGCCGCTTTCGCCTCGAAAGACTTCGCCGTGGGCTCGTCGCCGGCCAGGCGCGCGACCTTGGCGATGGCTAGTGCGTCGGCCCACATGTAGGCGTTGAAACCGGGGCGGTAGCCGTTCGCGCCGCGCAGAATGTCTTTGGTCTGCCGGCTGTTGATGTTGAACTCCATGCCGTCATCATGGCCGTTCTGCCAAAACAGTCCGACCTCAGGGACGAACTGGCGCTTTTCCCAGCCGGCATAGTTCGCCTGCAGGTCGGGCAAAAGGTCCGTCACGAAAGAGGTGTCGGGATGCACTTGATGCACGGCCCAGACGCCATCGGGAATCCAGGTGCCATAACGGCGCGGTTGCGCGCCCTCGGTGCGGAACCAATAGCGCGAGTAGTCGCGCGCGATGGTTGCGTCGTGGAGCCAGCGCACTTCGTAAAGCTGATGCCCGGCCGGGCAACTAATCGCCCCGTACGCGCCGCTCCAGAAAGGACGGTCGATGAACTCGGTGAAACTGTAACCGCTGTTCGGCGAGCCGTAAGTCAGGTGTTTGGTGATGAGCTCCCAGCGGTAATAATACGTGGTGACAATCTCCGCATCTGGGCAGTCGAAGAACGGGATGTTGGCCTTGAACCAGTCGAAGTCACGATTGTCCCAGAACGTTTGCGTCGCGAGCGCGCGGTCCTTGTCGAGAATCGCTGCGCTGCTTTGCGTGGCCGGCAGCGCCGCGAGGAGGAGGGCGGCCACCATCCGGAAGGTCTGCATGGCAACCGTGACAATAGCTGGTTTCACGGAGCGGATGTTATTGGAAGACACCTGCCCCGCCGCCATCAAAAAACCACGCTTCTGCAGACGTGGTTCGGGATCCGGACGCCAGCCGCAGGAACGCCTATAATCCCGCGTCCGTGACGGCGCCGAGGTGGGCGGAGTTCACGAGCTTCGCATATTTCGCCAGCACGCCGCGCGTGTAGCGGGGCTTCGGCGCGGTCCACTTCTTGAGGCGCGCTTTGATTTCCTTTTCCGGGATGCCAAGGGTGATCTTGCGTTTCTCGGCGTCGATGGTGATCGGGTCGCCGTTCTTCACGATGGCAATGACGCCGCCTTCCTGGGCCTCGGGCGTGACGTGGCCGACCACGAAGCCGTGGCTGCCGCCGCTGAAACGGCCGTCGGTGATGAGCGCGACTTCCTTGCCGAGGCCGCGGCCCATGATGGCCGAGGTGGGCGAGAGCATCTCGCGCATCCCGGGGCCGCCCTTCGGTCCTTCGTAGCGGATGACGACGACGTGGCCGGCCTTGACGGTGCCGTCGAGGATCGCAGTGAGGGCGGCTTCCTCGCTGTTGAAGACGATGGCCTTGCCGGTGAAGCGCAGGCCCTCCTTGCCGCTGATCTTTCCAACCGCGCCGGTGGCGGCGAGGTTGCCGTAGAAGACCACGAGGTGGCCGTCCTTCTTGATCGGGTTGTCGAAGCCGCGCACCACGTCCTGACCGGCGGGATACTTGGGCGCGTTCTTGAGATTCTCCGCGAGCGTCTGGCCGGTCACGGTCATGCAATCGCCGTGCAGCAGGCCGGCTTCGAGCAGCATCTTCATGAGCGGGACGGTGCCGCCGATCTTGACCAACTCGGCCATGACGTATTTGCCGCTGGGCTTGAGGTCGGCGAGGACGGGGGTGCGTTTGCCGACGCGGGTGAAGTCGTCGATGGTCAGCTTCACGCCGGCGGCGTGCGCCATGGCGAGGAGGTGCAACACCGCGTTGGTCGAGCCACCGAGGGCGG
>CAYQWK010000028.1:0-11158 GCA_964420805.1 uncultured Bifidobacteriaceae bacterium
AGAAGAACCAGGACGTGCTCCTCTTCGTGGACAACATCTTCCGCTTCTCGCAGGCGGGTTCCGAAGAGTCCGCGCTGCTTGGCCGCACGCCGAGCGCCGTCGGTTACCAGCCCACGCTGGCCGCCGAGATGGGCAACCTCCAGGAGCGCATTACTTCAACGAAGAAGGGTTCCATCACGTCGTTCCAGGCCGTTTACGTGCCTGCGGACGACCTGACCGACCCCGCTCCAGCCACGACATTTGCGCACCTGGATGCGACCATCGTGCTCGAACGTTCCATCGCCGAGTTGGGCATCTATCCCGCCGTCGATCCGCTGGCGTCCAACTCCCGCGCCCTGTCACCTGACATTGTCGGGCAGGAACATTACGATGTGGCCCGCGGCGTCCAGAAAGTGCTCCAACGCTACAAGGACCTTCAGGACATCATCGCGATTCTCGGCATGGACGAGCTTTCGCCCGACGACAAGCTCACTGTGTATCGCGCGCGCAAGATTCAACGCTTCCTCAGCCAGCCGTTCTCAGTGGCCGAGGTGTTCACCGGCCGATCCGGCAAGCAGGTTCCGGTGGCCGACACGGTGCGCGGCTTCAAGGAGATTCTCGAAGGCAAGCACGACGATGTGCCCGAGGTGAACTTCTACATGAAGGGCGGCATCGAGGAGATCAAGGAAGGCTAGCATCCGACTTCACGCAACTCGCCACACGGATCACGTGGGCGAAGATGCGTGACACGTGATGCGTGAGAAATCGCATGGCCACACTCAAACTAGAGAACGTCACTCCCGAGGGCGTCAGCTACTCGCAGGACGTGGAAATGGTCACGTTGCCCGGCTCCGAGGGCGAGATGGGCGTTTATCCCAACCACGTTCCGCTCATGACGCAGGTTGTGGCCGGCGAGGTCGCCGCGCGCCGTGAGGGCCGCGACGACTGGCTGGCCGTGGGCGACGGTTTTGTTGAGATCAGCGCCGATCGCGTTGCCATTCTGACTGACATGGCGGTGAAGGCGGAGAACATCGACGAGGCGAAGGCTGAGGAGGCCCGCAAACGTGCCGAAGCCCGTCTGGCCGAGAAACTCGACGACGAGGAAGCTGCACTGGTTTCCGCCTCGCTGGCACATTCGCTTGCGCAGTTAAAGGTTAAGCGCCGGCACCATTGACGCTTTTGGAGTTGCTTTCATCCGCCGTGGGTTCGCTGTCGAATCCACGGCGTTTTTGTTTCATAGACGGTTGATTCCCCGCCGGGTCAGTTCGGCGAGCGTCCATCTGTATTCCGAGACCAATTGATCCACCACGCTGCGGTTCTTCATCTCCGGCGGCATGACCTCCCAGGTGTAGGTTTCCATTTCGATGTGCGAACACAGCGATGGGTTGCGCGCCAGGAAATCCATCACGCCTTGCAGATGATCCTCCGTCGTTCCGAACACGCCTGTGGCTGGATGATGCAGCGGCACATGGAAGTGAATCCGCCACTCTGGCGGCGGTCCGGCAGGGCAGGGCAGGGCCAGCGCCACGTCGAGATCACGATGCCGCCGGATGGCGCCGTTCGCGGCGCGTTCGATCACCTGATGGAAATAGACCTCGTCCACAAAACTCCGCAGCGCGGCGCGGGCGGCGGAGTCCGCCTGCACCTTGAGCGCAGAACTGAAATGAAGCTTGCTCACCTTGATGCCGTGCGAACGCAGCCGTTCCAGCGCGTTGGTTGGTTCCTCGAATTCAACTGCCAGGTGGCAGGCGTCGTAATTCACACCCAAATGCCGGTCGAGCCGCGCGTCGTTCGGATGTTCCGCGCGAAGTTGGTCAACGAACCGCGCCGCTTCCGTGCTGGTTTCAAGGAAGCACAACGGTTCCGGTTCCAGCCCGAGATGCAGTTCGCGTCCGGTTCGCTCGCTGATTCGGGCAATGTGTTCGACCGTGCGCCAGATATGATCCCGCATGGCCCGCTCCTGTTCCGCGCTGGTGATGAACTCCTTGTAAGAGCACGGAACCGTACTGACGCTACCGGCCACGCCGGGGGGGACGATCTCGGCGAGCAGGTCGAAAAGCTGGTTCGTGTATTCGACACGTTCCGTCGTCGTCCAGTCTGGCGCGTAAACCTGCTCCTTCACTCGCGTGCCGTGGAACTGCCCGTAGGGGAATCCGTTGATGGTGAACACGTAGCAATTTTCCGCGTCAAGCCAGCGTTGGAACTCCGCCAAGGTCCGGCCGTCGGCCAGTTCCCGCGCGGCCGTTGCACCGAGCCGCAGGCCGATGGCATACGGCGCGCCCGGCGAAACGCGGTCTCGCACCGCGAGCGTGTGCGTACGCAGCGCGTAGAAGATGCCAGCCCACGATTCACCGCGGTGGATGTTCGTGCAGTAGGCAATATGAAGCCCGTGACTCAAGCGCATGGCCCAAGTCACGGGCAAATTCAGTTTTCGGTCAATCGCGCGGTCGCGTCCGCTGGTCAAAGCGGCATATTGAAGACCTTGATCATCTGCGCCAGAGCCGCCGTACCGACCGTCAGCGATGCCGCCCACAGCCATCGCTTTTTCACCACCAGGCAGATGCCGCCCAGTGCGATGGCGACCTGAAATGCCGTGATGGCCAGGCCCATTTCCCGGCTCCGGTCCGCCGCGTAGGTGGCAGCCTTGCGGGCTGCGTCGCGCTTGTGCTCGAACTCCTCGGCCTTCTTCTTTATCTCGCCCTTTTCCGTTTCGTAACGGTCGATCTTCGCCGAGGCCTTCTCGACGATCTTTGCGTCTGCCCCGGCGGTCGCTGCCCGGTCGCGCTCCATCTCGTAGAGGTTTTGTTTGATCGATTTGGCCTGGAAATAGGCCCACTGGTCTGACGCGTTGGCCTGGTTGAACGTGGCGTCATTCAATTGCTTGAGCGTGGCCGACGAATAGCCGCCCGCGCGCAAGGTGGCGATGGCCGTCAACACGGCAAGGCAGACCATCGAGAGCGAAACGAACTTCGTCCATCCCTCGCGCTTCTCCTTGTCCTTCTGCGCCTGCTTGTCGCTCTTCAAGGCGGCGACGAAATCCTTCAATTCATTCAAGTCCTGGTTCATGGTGAGATGTCCTTTTCCAAAATCGGGCGCGCGTTTTATCGCCGCGCGGCACGGAGCGCAACCTGGATTTCCTTCAATCCGATTTCTGCCTGCGCCGGGCGGTCTCGCTCTTGTCACCGTGCGTTTCAGCCACGTTGCATTTGGAAGAACGGCCACTCCCAACTCGCGGTTCCTTTGAGGAGCGATGCGATACCGGTTCTTGCGAGCGGGTGATGAGCGGATGCGCAGCTTATTCCTTCAGATTCGTTTTCTCGTAATCTGAATCATCCACCCATCCGGTTTTGAGCTTCTCGCCACGTTGATGCCGTTCGTGGAAATTAACGTGTCCTTTGTTGGCGTGTTCGTATCGGTCGAACACGTCGCCTTGACCGGCCATGCGCGGGTCGCCCTGGCGCGTGAGTTCAGCGAAGAGTCTCGCGCGCAGGCCCGCTCGTTCCTGCTCCGAGGCCGCGCTGTCCGCCAGGTTCTCCACCGAGTCCGGATCACGTCGGCGGTCATATAGCTCCTCCTGGTTTCTTTTGCCAAAACAGAACTGCCAGAAGCGATTGGCCGGATCTTTGCGCCGCGCTTCGAGGATGAAGGTTTTGGTCGCGCCCGCATCGCAGTCGAGGTAGCCGGTTTCGGGATTGCCCGTGGGCCAGCGGTCCGGCGCGAAGTTGTGCAAATAGACGAACTGGTCAGTGATGATCCCGCGCACGGGATAGCCTGCGTCGCCGGGTCGGCCGATGTCCTGTCGCTCGCGGCCGATGAGTACATGGTCGCGCGCGGATTCGACCCGCCCGGATTTCGTGGCGCGGAAGATTCCGGTCAGGCTACGCCCGGAGGCCGGAGCCATGCCGGTTTCCTCCCACCGCAAACCCGCTACCTCGATGAATGTCGGCGCGAGGTCGATGAAGCTGATGAAGTCGTCGATGACCCTTCCGGGCGCGGCGATGCCCCGAGGCCAGCGGGCGGCGAAGGGAACGTGGTTGGCGTGCTCATGCGCCTGGCCTTTAACTCGCGGGAACGGCATGCCGTGATCCGATGTGACAACGACGAGGGTGTTCGACAGCAAGCCACGCTGTTCGAGCGTGTCGAGCATCCGCCCAAGGTGCCGGTCGAAGTGCTCGACCTCGAAAGCGTAGTCGAGCATGTCATGGCGGATCGTTTCGTTATCCGGCCAGTAGGCGGGCACATGGTCGATGTCCGAGAGTTTGCGCCCGCCTTTGGCTACGCCAGAGCCGAACTCATACCCTCGATGCGGTTCAATCGAACCGAACCAGAAACACCACGGGACGTTCACCGGAGCGGCATCGAGGAAATCCGTGAAGTTTGCCGCGTAATCGTTGTTACCAATCCCGCTGGTGACCGGCTTCGCCTTGCGCGCGTTGAAAGCCCGGCCGGTCATCTGGCGCGGTTCACCGGCGGCATTCGTGGCCACGCCCGGCCCCCATCCCTTTTGCGTGTGGCCGACGAACCAACCCATTCCGGCCAGCGCCTCGCCCCACCCTTTGAACTTGGGAGGAAAATAACAAATGTGGTTCGCTGCGGCCTCAAGCTGCCAGGAGTTGCGGCCGGTCAGGATGCAGGCACGTGACGGCGCGCACTTGGCATTGGGTGTATAGGCGTTGCGGAAGAGCAATCCTTCGCGCGCCACGCGGTCGAAGGCCGGCGTCCGTACCCAGCGCGTGCCATAGGCTCCGGCGTGCTGCCCCCAATCGTCGGCGATGGCGAACAGGATGTTTGGCCGTTCCGCTGCCCGGGCGAGGCTCGCGAACGCGGCTAGGATGAGGAGGATTCGTTGCATGGAAGGACGATGAACCAGCGGTACGCCGGGAGAAACCACAAACCACGAACAACGCAGATGAACAAAAGCCCTTCTTGCCACGTCACTGCACGTCGCTTAGTTTCGGTTCAACGAAAAACTTTTGATTATGAACATTCTGTTTGCTGGCATTATCGGTGGTTGGGAGATCGTCCTGATCCTGGCGGTTGTCCTTATCCTTTTCGGCGCGAAGAAACTCCCCGAACTGGCCAAGGGCCTCGGGCAGGGCATCAAGGAATTCAAGAAGGCGACCAATGAGGTTTCGAGCGAGATCCAGCGTGCCGCTAACGACGATGATTATCATCGGCAGGTCCAGTACCGCCCGCCGGAGAAGACTGTCGAGGCATCTCCCGCCCAGACCACTCCCGCCCCGCAGTCACCGACCGCGCCCAAGGCGTAACGCCGCGATCGTCCCTGCATGGCATCACCGGGGGAAGAAGATCGTCCCGAATTCGAGTTCGAAAGCGAAGACGAGGGCGGCCCAGTCAAACCATTCCTTGAACACCTGGAGGATCTCCGCTGGGTGCTCATCAAGGGCGTGGTTTCTGTCGCCCTTGGCATGTTGCTCTGCCTGATCGGCGCGAACTACGTGCTCGCCATCCTGACCTGGCCGCTCCAAAAGGCCGATCGGCAGCGAACTTCCACCCCGAATCAGGTAGCGTTCTTTTTCGGCACCAATCTCTGGGCGCGGTTAAGTCCCGGCACCAATAGCATCGGCTCGCTGCCCATCGGCTCGAACCAGGTCAATGTCTTCGAGTTTGTGCCGGTGCAAGTGGGATCGAACACCGTTCTCGCGCTCCAACCCTCCACGAATCAAGCGCTGATTGCGAGCGCTTCGGCAAAGCGCACGCTGCTCATAAACCTCTCGCCTGTCGGCGGTTTTTGGGTCGCGTTCCAGGTCGCGCTTTATGGCGGAATCGTGCTGGCTGCGCCTTATCTGATCTGGTTGATCGGCCAGTTCGTGTTGCCGGCACTCAAGCTCAAGGAGAAGAAATACGTCCTGCGCGGATTCTTCATTGGTACGGGCCTGTTCATGGCCGGCGTGTGCTTTTGCTATTTCGCGCTCATGCCAGTGGCACTGCGGGCGTCGTACGGTTACTCGGAGTGGCTTGGCTTTTCGGCAGACCAATGGCGTGCCGAGGACTACATCAGCTTCGTCTGCAAATTCCTGCTCGGGATGGGCCTGGGCTTCGAGTTGCCGGTGGTCATCCTCGTTCTGGTGAAGATTGGCATCCTTGACCACGCCCGGCTGAAATCGCTGCGCCGTTACATGATCGTGGTCAACCTCATCCTTGGCGCCGTGCTGACCACGCCGGAGGTCATCACGCAGGTGTTGATGTTCATTCCGCTGCAGGGCCTTTACGAACTCAGCGTGTGGATCGCCGGATATTGGGAGTTGGATGCCGCCGGCAAGAAGCGCGCGCGTCTCAAACTGTTCGCCGTCATGCTGCTCGTTGCAGCGACTGTATGGGCCATCTGGTATTTCAAGATCACCCCGGAATTGCTCGTGAATTATTTCCGCGGTTGAACCGTGGGTGGTTCAGCCAAGGTGTTCGGAGGCCTCGTTCAGTTCGCGCTTCACCCGCGCGCATACCAGATCGCAAAGGTCGAATACCATCGGGTCCGCGATGAAATAAAATACGTTCAACCCTTCCTTGCGTCGGCCCACCATCCCGGCTGTGGCCAGCACGGCGAGGTGTTTGGAAACGTTCGCCTGGGTGGCCTCGGTGGCCTCAACCAGTTCCGTCACGGACTTCTCGCCGTCGTGCAGCGTCTGGAGCAGGCGCAGGCGCATCGGCTCGCCAAGGGCCCGGAAGCGTGCCGCCACCAGGTCCAGCGCGCCTCCGGTCATCTGTTTTCGGTTTGTTTTGGTCCGGTTCATCTTTTTGCTTGATGTATTACTAATTGGTTATATGGTCAATACAAAATTGCGGCGGAATCCAACCGCCACGCAAAGGAAAATATGACAACTGAAAATGCCGTCCGTGTCCTCGCCGGTTCGATGATACTTTTGAGCATCGCCTTGGCTCATTTTGTCAGCCCGTGGTTCATGCTGCTGGGCGTCTTTGTCGGCTGCAACCTCGTGCAGTCCGCCTTCACCGGTTTTTGCCCCGCCGCCGTGTTCTTTCGCCGGTTGGGCTGGACTCGCGACGCGTGCAGCGATGGAAAGCCGGAGGCACGATGAGAAGGCTATTTTCCAAACTTTCCGCAGTCTCTGCCATTCTCGGCGCGGTGCTAGTTGGCGGCTGTCGCAAGGATCAGCCTGAACCGTCCGCCAGTGCCGCTGCGCCCGCCGTGCCCGTCCGAATCGCCATGGCCACAAACCGCCCGGCGACGTTGACCGAGGACACCTCCGCGACCGTCCGCGCCAAGGTCCGCGCCGTTATCGAGGCGAAGGCCACCGGCCACATCCAGGAGTTGCGCGTTGTTCCAGGACAGGCGGTGAGGAAGGACGACTTGCTTGCGCAGTTGGCCCCTGCCGAGGCTCAGGCACGGCTCGATCAGGCCCGCGCTGTGGAGCAACAAACCCGTAACGACTTGGACCGCATCGCTTCGCTGGTGCGCGGCAATGTCGCTACTCCGGCAGAACTCGACACCGTGCAGGCGCGCCACCGCGTAGCCCAGGCTGCGCTCGCTGAGGCGCAAACCGCGCATGGCTACACGCGGGTTCTTGCGCCCTTTGATGGCGTGGTCACCCGCAAGTTCGCCGATCCCGGTGACCTTGCCGGGCCTGGAAAACCGCTCGTCGAGGTCGAGCAGGCCGGTGCCCTGCGGATCGAGGCGGACGTGCCCGAATCGATGGTAGCCCGTCTCGCGCTCGGCCAGACGTTACGTGTTACCATTGGCTCAAACGCCACGACCGCGACGGTGAGTGAACTGCCGCCGGCGGCCGATCCGGCCAGCCGCACCGTTCTGGTGAAGCTCGACCTCCCGCCCGGCACCACCGCGCGCAGCGGGCAATTCGCCCGTCTTGCTGTGCCTGTTGCCACAGGGCCTCAAATCCGTGTTCCTTCCGGAGCGCTGCTTCGCCGCGGTCAGATGGAGGTTGTCTTCGTCGCCCGCGACGGCCAGGCGGTCTTGCGCCTGGTCAAAAGCGGTAAACGCATCGACGACGACGTTGAGATTCTCTCCGGCCTCGAATCTGGTGAGTCGATCATCGTGAACCCGGCCCTCAGCCTCCACGACGGCCAGCGCGTCGCCATTTCGCCGTAACTCTGTCGTGAACACTCCGCACCATCTGCCCGCCGGACTTGCCGGCCGTATCGCGCGCGCCTTCATCGACTCGAAGCTCACGCCGCTGGTCATCGTCACCTCGGTTCTGCTTGGCGTGGCCGCAGTGTTCCTGCTGCCGCGCGAGGAGGAACCGCAGATCAAGGTGCCGATGATTGATGTTCTCGTGGCCATGCCCGGTTTCGGTGCGAAAGAGGTCGAGGAACGCGCCACGCGCCCGATGGAGAAGCTCCTTTGGGAGATCCCCGGCGTCGAATATCTCTACTCGACTTCACGCGAGGGTGAGGCATTGGTCATCGTCCGGTTCAAGGTTGGTTCCGATCCCGGCGCGAGTCTCGTGCGCGTGACCGAGAAGCTCCGCTCGAACTTCGACCGCATCCCCCATGGCGTCTCGTTTCCGCTCATCAAGCCCAAGTCCATCGACGACGTTCCGATCCTCGCGCTGACCTTCCACAGTTCGCGTTACGACCATCTGATGTTGCGACGTCTCGCCGCGCAGGTGGATGACGCGGTCAAACAGGTTCCGATGGTCGCGGAAACCACATTGATTGGCGGCGCGCGACGCGAAGTCCGCGTGCTGCTCGACCCGGCCCGGCTCGCCTCGCGAAATCTCTCCGCCGCCGGCATCATTCCCATGCTGCGCCAGGCCAACCGCCAGTTCCGCTCCGGCGAAATCACCTCGACCAACCGCGAGATCGTCATCGAAACCGGCGCGTTTCTAACCAGCGTGGACGAGGTGCGGAACCTTGTCATCGGCGTGGCGGGTGGGCATCCCGTGTTCCTTTACGAAGTGGCCGAGGTCATCGATGGCGCGGAGGAACCCTCGAACCACGTCCTGTTTGGCCGGGGGGCTGCCAGCGCCGTGGACTCGGCGGAAGAACCCGCAGTCACCCTCGGAATCGCCAAGCGCCCTGGAGCCAACGCCATCAGCGTTGCGCACGAGGTTCTCCGCAAAGTGGAAACCCTGCGCGGCATCATCATTCCGCGCGATGTCGAGATTTCCATCACCCGCCACTACGGCGAAACCGCGGCGGAAAAGTCGAACGAGTTGCTGCTGCACATGGGCATCGCTGTGCTGGGCGTGTCGGTGCTGGTCTGGCTCACGCTCGGATGGCGCGAGTCGGGAGTCGTCGGCATCGCGATCCCGGCCACGCTCGCGCTTACACTGCTCGTCTTCTACCTCCACGGCTTCACGCTCAACCGCATCACGCTCTTCGCCCTCATCTTCAGCATTGGCATTCTTGTCGATGACGCGATCGTGGTGGTGGAGAACATCGTTCGTCACTTCCACCTTCCTTCCAATCAGGGCCGCTCGCGGATCGAGGTCGCGATCGAGGCCGTTAGCGAAGTCGGTAACCCGACCATCCTCGCGACTTTTGCCGTCATCTTTGCCGTGCTGCCCATGGCGTTTGTGGGTGGGTTGATGGGGCCGTACATGCGGCCGATTCCGATTGGTGCAAGCGCCGCCATGTTCTTCTCGCTGGCCATCGCTTTCGTGGTGACACCGTGGGCGGCGGTGCGGTTGCTGCGGGGCAAGAAGGCGGCCGGGACCGGAGATCCTGTCGAGGACGGGCATGGCAGGATGGGTTCGGACGCTCCCGAAACTCCACAAGCCCCAGACGCCGCTGGTCACGCAGAGGATTTTCTGACCCGCCTTTACCGCCGCGTGATGGGACCGATTATCACCACGGCCCGCTGGCGATGGGCTTTTCTTGGCGCAATCACGGCACTGCTGCTCGGTGCGATGGCCATGGTCGTGCCCGGCTGGGTGAAGGTGAAAATGTTGCCGTTCGACAACAAAAGCGAATTCCAGGTCATCGTGAACATGCCCGAGGGCACGCCGCTGGAACGCACCACGGCGGCGGCGCGCGAGATTGCCGCGGCCCTGCGTGGCGAACCGGAGGTGACCGACTACCAGATTTACGCGGGCACGGCCGCGCCGTTCAATTTCAACGGACTGGTCCGCCACTATTTTCTGCGCCGCGGCGCGAACGTTGCAGACATCCAGGTCAACTTGCTGCCCAAGTCCGCTCGCAAGGCGCAGAGCCACGACATCGCCCGGCGGGTCCGCCCTAAAGTCGCGGCGGTGGCGGCGAAATTCGGCGCGCGCGTGGCCGTGGCTGAGGTTCCGCCCGGCCCGCCGGTGCTGCAAACGCTCGTCGCGGAGGTTTACGGGCCGGACGAGGCGACCCGGCTTGCGCTGGCGAATGAGGTGCGCGCCATCTTCAACCGCACGCCGGGCGTCGTGGATGTGGACTGGTACGTCGAGGACGACCAGCCGAAGGCGCGGTTCGTCATCGACAAGGAAAAGGCCGCCCGGCACGGCATCAGTGCCGAGACCATCTCGCAGACATTGCGCATGGCCGTGGCCGGGGAATCGGTGGACCTGCTCCATCAACCGCGCGAGAAGGAGGACGCCAACATCGTCCTGCAACTTCCCCGCGGCGCGCGGGCAACGCCAGAGGAACTGCTCGCCCTGCGCGTGCGCGCCGGCGACGCGAACGCGCTGCCCGAACCGGGTGTGAATTCCATCGCTCCGCTCGTGCCGCTGCGCGAACTGGTCCGCATCGAGCGCGGCATCACGGACAAGAGCATTCATCGCAAGAACCTGATGCCCGTGACCTACGTCATCGGCGACGTGGCGGGCGTGATCGAAAGCCCGGTTTACGCGATCGGCAAAATGAACGATGCGTTGCACAAGCTCGACGTGGCCGGAATCGCCGGCGCGAAATCCACCGGCTCGGAGACTGGCGCGCGGCTCCAGATTCTCAACGCCTCCCAGCCGTTCTCCGACGCGCGGCCGGCGTTGAAATGGGACGGCGAGTGGCACATCACCATCGAGGTGTTCCGAGACATGGGCCTCGCCTTCGCCGCGGTGCTGGTGCTGATCTACGTGTTGATGGTGGGCTGGTTTCGTTCGTTCCTCGTGCCGGTGGTGGTGATGGTGGCGATTCCATTTTCGCTCGTTGGCATCATGCCGGCGCACGGGGCGATGGGCGCGTTTTTTACGGCCACCTCGATGATCGGCTATATGGCTGGGGCGGGCATCGTCGTGCGCAACTCGATCATCCTGGTTGA
>CAYQWK010000028.1:11168-28162 GCA_964420805.1 uncultured Bifidobacteriaceae bacterium
GATTTCATCGAGCAACGTCTGCGCGAGGGAATGCCGCTGGCCGAGGCCGTGGTGGACGCGGGCGCGGTGAGATTTCGCCCTATGCTGTTGACGGCCCTGGCTGTGGTTGTGGGCGCGGCGGTGATTCTGGCCGATCCGATCTTTCAAGGCCTGGCCATCTCGTTGATGGCGGGGGAAGTAGCTTCGTTGTTGATCAGTCGTATGGCTGTGCCGGTGCTTTATTACCTCTTGAAGCGGTGACTCGGGGAGTAATGGGGAGACACCCACACAAGGCGGGCGCCGGAGAAACTTCTAAAAACTCCGACGCCCGTCATTTTCTTCCGCAGGCCTGACTGCGGAAAAATCGCAACAACCCCACGCGAACTTACTCGACCTTGCGCCCGCGTCCAGCGGCGGTGTGATTCACACGCCGGCCGGAACCTGTTCCGACGACCAACGGTTCTCAGTCCGTCCGTTGGTGGTATCGACCGAGGCGGGCGGGGAGTTGAGGATCTTTTCCACGCTCCGAGCCGCAGCCAGAACACGCTTCGTGACCTCGCTCAAATCTCCGGCTGCGTTCACCTCGTGGAGCAGTCCGGCTTCGCGATAGAACCGGATCACCGGCTCGGTTTGCGCATGGAATGTTTTCAAGCGCGCGAGGACGGTTGCAGGTTTGTCGTCATCACGCTGGTAAAGGTCGCCGCCACACTGATCGCAGCAGCCCGCTTTGACAGGCGGTTTGAACTTCAGGTGATACGGCGCCTGGCAGCCGCGGCAAATCCACCGGCCCGAAAGTCGTTCCACGATTTCTTCGTCGGGGACATGCAAATAGATTGCTCCGGCCACATGCCGGTGAACTTCAGCCAAAATCTCTGCCAGTGCCTCGGCCTGATGCAGGGTGCGCGGAAATCCATCCAGAATGAACCCGTCGCGCACATCCGGGCGCGACAGCCGTTCCTGCACCATGGCATCGGTGACGTCGTCGGGAACCAATTCGCCGCGGTCCATGTAAGTCTTGGCGAGCTTCCCGAGATCGGTCTGCCGCTTGAGATTATCGCGGAACAGGTCGCCCGTGGCGATGTGTGGCAGGCGCAATTCCTTCGCCAGCGTCACGGCCTGCGTGCCCTTGCCCGAGCCGGGCGCGCCAATCAGCAACAGGTCCATGGCCGTGGCGGTGCGCAGAACCGCCGCCGGTTTGGCGACACGCGCGAAGAGCCCTCCCATTTCTGCGAATGTGGCGGGAGTAAATGCACCGTTCTGAATGCCCTTGAACAGTTCGACCAGTGTCACGCCGACCTCCTCGACTGGACGCTCGCCATCGATCAAAGCCACGCGGCGGTCACGCTGGTAATGTTCCAGCACCGGGCCAGTGACACGATGGAACGCACGGAGTCGCGCGCGGGCCACTTGCGGGATGTCGTCTGCCCGGCGGCTTAAGTGTTCGCCGTGGCATGTGTGGCGCGGGCACTCGATGAACGGGTGGTAAATGCGTCGGAACGACGCGTTGCATTCGCGGCAAACCTCACGGCCGCCGAGACGGGTCAACACCTCCTCGTCCGAGACCTCGATGTAAACCACGGCGTCGAGCTGACGGCCAAGTTGACGGAACAGGTCGTCAAGGAAGCGCGCCTGATAGGCCGTGCGCGGGAAGCCGTCGAACAAAATCCCCTGCACCGGCGCCGTTTGGCGCACGCGTTCCTCGATCATCGCATCCACCACCTCGTCGGGAACCATCTCGCCCTGGGCCATGTATCTCCGGGCGATGATGCCGAGGGCGGTGTGGCGTTCGAGGTGCTCGCGAAACAGGTCGCCGGTGCAAAGATGCAGCAAATTGAATTCGTTCACGAGCCGGGCCGTGTGAGTGCCCTTGCCCGCGCCGGATGGGCCGATCAAGGAGACATTCATGGCGCAGTCGAAATGCGTGTGCATTCAATCTGCCATCGCCGCCGCCGGCTAATCTGCGGTTGGCGAAGGCGAACCTGTTTTTGCAATGGCGGGAGTGCCGCAGACTCAATCGGCTGGTCTGACCTCTCCAGGAAACGGAACGCTGCGGTGGTTATTCAGCCAGTGCTCGAAGTCGAACTGCACGAGCATGCCCAGAACATGCGCGCCGTGTTCCTCTCCGCGCACCGCGTTGAATCCGTAACCGTAGTTGAGCGCGAACTTCCAATACTGCGAGCGGTAGGCCAACCCGCCGCCCACCCCGGAATTCCAATGATTGCCCCGGTCGAGGCCCTTCACGTAGTCCACGGCTGCCGTCGCCCCCATCGCCGTGAGCTGCCACTTCTTCTTTGCGTCGAGAGCGAGGGCGTAGCGGGCATTGAGCAGCGCGAACTTCTCGGCGCTCAATTCCTGGAAGTAATAGCCCGGAATGATGAGTGGAAACTCCGACACCTGCGGCAGCACACCTCCCAGCCGGTAGGCGGAGAATCGGTCCGCGTCGCTGCTGCCGCCGCCTGTCAGGGCGATGCTGAAGTTGTCGCCGCGTTCGAGTGTGTAGGCGAAATAGGCGTGCCCATAAAAAAGCTGCGCTGAGGCGCTCACATCGCGGTCGTTTTGATAGCCGTACGCGCCGGCGTTGCCGCGGTGGAGGGACTCGGCCCAGACGGAGAACTCAAGTGCGACACTCGGAAAGAGGACTGGTTCCTTGCCTCCGTAGCGCAATCCAACTCGGATGTTCGCGGCCGGTCGTTCATCAGGCAGTTCGAAGCGCGTGCTCGTGTCATCGCTTTCTGAATAGATCGTGTAATAGCCGCCGGCCCGGACAACGCCGTGCAGCGGGATGGTCCGGCCCGGGTTGAAGCGATGATACACACTCACCGAGCCGCCACTGCCGAAGCCGTCGAAAGATTCCTCGGGGAAATATTTTCCGCCGCGAACCTCGTTGTGGTTGTCTGCGAAGCCGCCGCCGGAAATGCCGATGCCCAGATCCGTGTTTGGGCCGAGGGCGCGCGCGATGCCGAGTTCCGCGTCGAGGTAAACCGGGGCCACCGCCATGCGCATGGTGAGGTTGCTGTGATAATAAACTGGGCGGTTGAAGTAATAGTAGGCGTAGCCGGCCAACGGAGCGTGCCCTTGGAGGAACGCGTTATAGCCGAGGTGGAGAAGTTGCCGCTTGTCGGGATCGATCTGTGCCGATGCGCGGAGACAGCCCAGCAGCCCGCACAGCGCGAGGATCAATGCGGGACGAACAGCCATCCGTTGCGACATGTAGCTATTTAGGGGCGCGTGTCCGGTTGCGCAATTCCTTTCCCGGCGGCACGCCATTGCGGCGACAAACGGATTTGGTCCGGCATCTGGCCAGCGGCCCGCAAGGCGCGCAGTCCCAAAGAATCGTGGCGCTTGGCCAGGCGTTCCCCGCGCTCGTCCACCATGAGCGGACAGTGGAAATAGTCCGGCACGGTCAGTCCCAGCGCACGGCCAAGCAGCAGTTGCCGCGCTGCGGAAACCAGCAGGTCCGCGCCGCGCACGACCTCGGTGATCCGCATCGCGGCGTCGTCCACCACCACAGCCAGTTGATACGAAGGCACATCGTCGTGCCGCCACACCACGAAGTCGCCGAAATCTCTTCCCGCCGTGAAGGACTGCGGACCCAGCCCGCCATCAGTGAAGCAAATTGCTTCGCCATCCGGGACGCGGAAACGCCAGGAGGGCTTTGGGTCTCGGGTTTCAGGTTTCGGGTGGGCGGCGGCCAAACTCGTAACCGGCAACTCGAAACTCGAAACCTTGCCCCGACAGGTGCCCGGATAAATCACCTCGTCATCCGCCGCGTGCGGCGCGCGCGCGGCTTGCTGGATGTCTTTGCGCGAACAGGTGCATGGATAAACGAAGCCGCTGGCGCGAAGTTGATTGAAGGCCGCGCGATAGAACGCCGTGCGTTCACTTTGGTTGTAGGGTGCGAACGGCCCGCCCACGTCCGGTCCCTCCTGCCATGCGAAACCGAACCACCGCAGATCGTCGATCATCGCGCGCACGAACTCAGGACGCGAGCGGGCGGGATCGAGATCCTCGTTGCGCAGGACGAGTGTTCCGCTGTTTTCGCGCGCGCGTTGCTGCGCCATCCAGAACGTGCGCGCATGGCCGAGATGCAAGTAACCGGTGGGGGATGGCGCAATGCGTCCGCGGTAGTTCATGCGTCAAGCCCGGTTGGGTTCGCCCGGAGCCATTCGCCAAATGCTGGCAGAGGGAACGATAGCAGGCGCTGAATCCTGCCGCAGTTTAACGACGTGTCGGGCGAGCGGCGCATGGCGGTGAAGTCGCGAATCGAGCCGGGCCGGATGCGCGCGGTGAGTTCCATTTCGCGCTCCGCGAGGATCAGGCCGATGGCATGGCGCGAAAGGCGTTCACTTCCGGCGAGATGATATAGGCCGGGTTGATCCGCGACGACCAGTTCCCACACCGCCCGCGCCGTTACGGAGGCGGCGATGGGCGAGCGAAATTCATCGGCGAACAAATCGATCGTCTCTCCCTGCCGCAGCGCCGCGAGCCACTGCTCATTGAAGGCCGTCCCGCCGCGCGTGCGCCCGGCATTGAGCGATGTCCTGATGACAGTGTGGCGGGGGTTCGCCAGCACGGCGCGTTCGGCGGCGACTTTCGTCTCGGCATAAACGCAGACTGGATTGGGTGCGTCGGCCTCGGTGTAGAGGCCCTTCAAGCCGTCAAAGACCAGGTCCGTGGAAAACGCGACCACCGGAATGTGCGCGGCTAGCTCGGCCAGGGTGCGCGTGACCTCGAAGTTGTTGCGCCACGCAGCGTGCGGATCGCGCTCGCAAACGAGCGTGTTGCTCAATGCCGCGCAGTGAATGATGAGTTCCGGACGGTCGCGGTGAAATGCGGTGCGCACGGCATCCGCGTTCGTCAAATCCAACTCTGCCCGTGTAATGGCGACGGGTTCCCATGGCGGCGGGGCCGACCGCATCAACTGGCGGCCAATCAGGCCATCCGCGCCAGTGATCCAAACTCGAAGTGGCGCGCCCGCGCTCACCGCAGCGCCTCCGGGTGATAATAGCGAAACTGGGAGACAGCTATTCTCAGCTTCTCGTCCGGACTATCCGCGTATTTCACGACCTTGTGCAGAACCGGTTTTGGAAGCTCAGACATGCGGCCGAGGAGTTGGATGAAATGAATGCGCTGTTCGGAATTGGCCGCTTCCAGACGATCCGCCACCAGCGTGGCCACGGTGCCGAGGTCAGGCACGAGCCGCATCAACGTCCCCATCGCGATCTGCCGGACGTTGATATTTTCGTCGGCAAGACTGCCGACCAGCGCCGGGACGCAGTTCGATCCATCCGATCCGAGTATGACAATCTGCCGGGCGGCGAATGATCGAAGCTGATGGTGCGAATTGGTCAGCAGTCGGACGTAAAGAGCCGGCCATTGATCGCGCGGCAGGAGGTCTTGAAGGCTGGCCAACGCGGACCATGCGGTCGTGAAACCCTTGCTGTTCAGCAGCGCGTTCAACTCCAATACAGCCTGCTCGGCGTTGGTGCCGGGCACGGTGTTCGTCGTGGCCGCAACCTGAATGCCGGCTTCAGGGGTGCGCGTAATGTTCATGATGGCGTTGGTGGCGGGGGTTTCGGCGGTTCTGCCCGTTTGAACCCAAGGGACAACTGCGCCAATCATGATCACGCACAATCCGGCAATCCACTTTGTCTGCGCGCGTTTCACGGCTGGAGACTGGCGTGGAACGGTCAGTCAATCAACCGTTTGGTCACGTCTCCGCGGACATCCGACCAATCTCCGCTGTCACTCTGCGACCGGGCCTTTCCGGTGACCACCGTGAACGCGCGGGCGACGACGCAGCCGGAATCCCTTAGGGATTCGATCTGGCGGAACTCGAAGATTGCGGTTCTTGCGAATTGGAACCGGATGCCACATCCACGGCGTGCTTGTGGATTGGCGGGTGTGTTCTACAAAGAGATCGCGCCTACGGCGCCGGCCGTGAACACCGGCCGGGTTGGAATAATTGAGCGGACATGAAGAGGATTTTCATCGCGGGTGGCACGGGTTACATGGGCAGCAGGTTGATTCCGTTGCTCGCCGCGCGCGGGCACGAGATCACGGCACTGGTGCGGCCCGGTTCGGAGGGGAAGCTGCCCGGCGGGGCGCGCGCGGTGACGGGGGACGCGTTGAAAGTGGGTGATTACGCCGCGCACGTGCGGGGCGCGGACACGTTCGTGCATCTGATCGGCGTGGCGCATCCCGGCCCGGCCAAGGGGCCGCAGTTCCGTTCGATTGATCTGGTTTCGGTGCGGGTGGCGGTGCAGGCGGCGCGCGAGGCGGGCGTGAGGCATTTCGTTTATCTGAGCGTTGCGCAGCCGGCCACGATGATGAAGGAGTACCTGGCGGTGCGCGCCGAGGGGGAGGCGTTGCTGCGGGCCAGCGGGATGGGCGCGACGTTTCTGCGGCCGTGGTATGTACTCGGGCCGGGGCATCGCTGGCCGTACGCATTATTGCCGTTCTACTGGGTTTGCGAGCTGGTGGCGTGGACACGCGCCGGGGCGCGGCGGCTTGGGTTGGTGACGCTGGACCAGATGCTCCGTGCGCTGGTCCATGCGGTGGAAAATCCAGTCAACGGCGTCCGCATCGTCGGCGTGCCGGAAATTCGTGCCGCTGGTCGCTACTGAAATTGAGTTCAGCCTCCGAGTTTGTCGCCGGATTCCTGCGCGCGGGCGTTCACCGGCAGCGTTGCTTGTTCCGTCGCCGCCCGTTGCATCGCGCCGATCTCCTTAACCAACCGGATGAGCACAAGGCAAAGCGGCACGTCCAGAAGGTCGGCCAGCAGGCCGCAGGTTTGGGCGAGGACGGCGAGGCTTTGTCCACGCAAGGTGAGTTGGAAATAGATTTGCCCCAACCCGAGGCTGCACAGCCAAAGGGTCCACCACCAGGCAATGGCCGCCGGGGTTCGTTGCGCGGCCCAGTCGCACGGGTTCTTGCTGGCCATCCAAAGTTTTTTCATCGCCTGCCACGGTTTCCAAAACATCGCGATGGGAACGAAGAACCATCCGACTGCCCACCCCGGTGAAATGGTCAGACCCGCCGCACCCAGCGCGCGGGCGGCCAGCGTGGCGCCATGAAACCAGCGCAGAAACGCGACCGCCGTGATCGCGAACACGACGGACTGGAGGATGTTGATCGCGCCCTCGACGATCTCAATGGGGCTGTAAATTGAATCCGCATCGAGGCCTGGTTGCGCGCCCGCCAGCACGGCCGTTGACACAACGGCGCCGGCCACCGCGCCGCCGATCGCGATCTTCAGCAAGGCGATGAGAAGTTGACCGGCCCGTGCTGGGCCAAAGGCCGGCGGATTCGATTTCGCGGTCTGGTTTTCGATGGAGGCGTTGGCCATGAACGCGCGGACTGTGGGAGGTGGTTCGCGCGAAGGCAAACTTCGCCGGTGCGGTCGGCATCGGTTGGGATGCGGCTGGGTGGCATTCGAACTGGCGGTTTGCCATCGAAAGGCTCCGACATGCGGGGCGGTGGAACTGGTCACCACCATTGGCCGCCACTTTCAATCACACCTGAAGCGGCTCGACTCCTTGTGTTGCTTTTGTCAGAACGCCCGCAACCAACGCGAAAGGAATCACCATGCCCGTTAAGCCCATACCGGACGAATACCGCGCCGTGACCCCGTACCTCATCATCAATGGCGCCGCGCGCGCCATCGACTTCTATCAACGATCCTTCGGGGCGACCGAGTTCATGCGGATGCCCGGTCCCGGCGGCAGAATCATGCACGCCGAGGTGCGCATCGGTACCGCGCCGGTGATGCTGGCGGACGAGTTTCCGGACATGGGCGTCGTGGGGCCGGACCCGGCCCGGCGTTCGCCGGTGATGTTGTTGCTTTACGTGACGGACGTGGACGCGGTGGTGGCGCGCGCGCTGGCGGCCGGGGCGACGTTGCTGCGCCCGGTGCAGGACCAGTTCTATGGCGACCGCGCGGGGACGATTGTCGATCCGTTTGGCCATTGCTGGACGATCGCCACGCACAAAGAGGACGTGCCGCCCGAGGAACTGAACCGGCGGATGGCGTCGATGAAGCCGGATTGCAGCCAGGGCTGACTTCCCGTTTGAAGAGCGGGCGCGGATGGCCGTCCATCTCCGCGTGTTGCGCCCCTTATTGTTTCTGTTGCTGGCCGCGCCGGTGGTCCGGGCGGCGGTGAGTTACGCGCCGTCTAACATCACGCCGCCGGCGCTGGCGCGCGAGTTCCGGGGCGCGTGGGTGGCCACGGTCAACAACATCGACTGGCCGTCCAAGCCTGGACTCTCCACCGCGGATCAGCAGGCGGAACTGCTGGCCATCTTCCGGCGCGCGGAGCAATTGAAGCTCAACGCAATCTTGTTTCAGGTCCGCCCTGCCTGCGACGCGCTCTATGCGTCGAAGTTCGAGCCGTGGTCGGAGTATCTCACCGGGGAGCAGGGAAGGGCACCGAAGCCGTTTTGGGACCCGCTGGAGTTTGCCGTTCGCGAGGCGCACCAGCGCGGGATGGAATTGCACGCCTGGATCAATCCGTTTCGCGCCCGGCACAGCTCCGGGTTTTCTGCGCCGGCCAAGGACCATGTCAGTAAGGCACGTCCGGCGCTGGCGAAGGACTACGGACGGAGCGTGTGGCTCGATCCCGGCCTCGCGGAAGTGCACGATCATTCAATGCGGGTGATCCTCGACATCGTGAAGCGCTACGACGTGGATGGCGTTCACATCGACGATTATTTTTATCCTTACCGCGAGAAGGACCGCGCGGGGAACTTGATCCCGTTTCCTGACGACGTGAGCTGGGCGGCCTACCAGCGCGGCGGCGGAAAGCTCGCGCGTGACGAATGGCGGCGCGACAACGTGAACCGGTTCATCGCGCGGATGTATCGCGAGGTCAAGGCGGCGCGGCCGGGGGTGAAGGTGGGCATCAGCCCGTTCGGGATTTATCGTCCCGGTCAGCCGGCGCAAATCCGGGGGCTTGATCAATTCGAGGCGCTCTACGCTGATCCGCGCGCGTGGCTGGCCGGCGGCTGGCTGGATTATCTCGCGCCACAGCTCTATTGGCGCATCGAGCCGCCCGCGCAAAGTTTCCCGGTGCTGCTCCAGTGGTGGACGGAGAACAATCCAAAGCGACGGCTGATTGTTCCCGGCCTGAACACCGCGTCTGTCGGTGGGCGTGCCTCGTGGCCTGCCTCGGAAATCACGGCACAGATCGATCTCTCGCGCAAACAAGCCGGCGCCTCCGGCCATATTCATTGGAACATGAGCGCCCTGACGAAGAACAAGGGCGGCATTGCAGAAGAACTGGCGCGGGCCAGCTATGCGCAACCCGCGCTCATGCCGGCCATTAGGGCTTCGGAAGGCGCGGTTCCGCGACTGAAGGTGACGGCCAAGGCGGCTAAAGGCGGAACGCGCTTCAATTGGACCGCGTCTTCCAGCGATCCGGTGCGCTGGTGGGTGGTGCAAACGCGGCGCAACGGCAAATGGCAGGCGCAGATCCTGCCTGCGGATTCGCGGGCCATCGAAGTGCCGGCTCCGCCGCCGGACGCCTTCTCGGTGCGCGCCCAAGACCGGTTTGGAAACATCGGGGAACCTGCGGTGGTGGCGCTGGGTGGAAACTAGGTCTGCCAGCTTTCACGCCGGTTCAGTCAGTCGCACACCGGGATTCACGAACTCGATTCTTCGTGCTTTGTAGAGCGCGCCGAGCGCTTGCTTGAAGGCTTTCTTGCTCACTCCGAACCGCGCGCGAATTGCCTCCGGCGTGCTGTCGTCGTCGAACGCCAGCCGCCCGCCGTTCTGCTTCAGCGCGGAGACGATTTGTTCCGTGAGCGGCGCGACGCGCTGGTATCCGGCGCGGTCGAGGCTCAGGTCGATGCGACCGTCGGGTCGAACCGCGCGCACGTATCCCGTCACCCGGCGGCCGGGTTCGGGCGGAGCTGCGGGCGGTTCGTGGAAGAGTAGCCCAAGATGCCGTCCGTTCACGACCGCGTTGCAACCCAGCGGCGTGTGGTTGGCAACCAGCAACTCAACCGCGTCACCCGCGCGGCAGGTGGGAGCTTCGCGGCTCACATGACGCCGCAGGCGCATCGAGGCCACGACGCGGTCGGTCTTGGGATCGAGATGCACAAACACGACCACGATGTCGCCGGGATGAACGGCGCCCTCGCACTCGCGGAATGGCAGCAAGAGGTCCTTCGCCAGTCCCCAATCGAGGAACGCGCCGTAGCTTGAAACGCTCACAACTTTAAGCGCTGCAAACTCGCCAACGGTGGCGTGCGGCGTTTCGGTGGTGGCCACGAGGCGGTCCTCCGAGTCGCGGTGAACGAACACCTTGAGGCGGTCGCCGCGTTTGGCGTGCGGCGGCACGTAGCGGCGGGGCATCAGGATTTCGCCATGCTCCGCGCCGTCGAGGTAGAGGCCCTGTACTGCGTCGCGCCCGACTGTCAGCGTGTTGAATTTTCCGATCTCGGCCATGCGCGTGACGGTAAGGGAGGAGGTGCGGGTGGGGAAACGGGATTTGTGACGCATGATGTGTGCTTGGCGGTTTAATCCGGTTCGGCGCGGCGGCGGGTGGCTTTGATGGTGGAACGGCGGGATTTGTCCTCAAGCATCCGGCGTTTGGCGGCGGCGCTGCGTCCGCGTTTCTGCCGGCGGAGCTTCTCGGCTGCGGAGCGAGCGGCGTCTGCACGGGCCTTGGCACGGGATTCGAGTTTGTCGAGCAGCAGGCTGCGGGCGATGAGGCGGTTGAGGCCTTGATGGCGTGTGGACTGGCATTTGACCTGCAAACCGGTTGGGAGATGCACCACCTGAACGCAGGTCGAGGTCTTGTTCACGTTCTGGCCGCCATGCCCTCCGGAACGGACAAACGTTTCGCTGAGGTCGGTCTCCCTAACTCCAAGGGCGGCCATGCGCCCGGCCAGTTCGGCTTCGTTTGGTGTGTGGTTTGCGCTCATGCGGTGGGAGGTTAGCGGAGTTGTTGTAATCCTGCACGCGCAACCGCGCCGGGCAAGCGGACCCAAAGCCCCGGTTGACTTGACCTCAAGTTTTCGCCAAGTTCCGCCGCATTTGACACCCTTGGCCGGTAAGACGCGGCCATTTTGCCCATGGGAAAATCACTCATCATCGCGGAGAAGCCGTCCGTCGCCGCCGACATTGCGAAGGCGCTGGGGGGCTTCAAGCAGGACAAGAGCAAAGAGTTTTACGAGAGCGACAACGCGGTGATTTCCTCCGCGGTCGGTCACTTGCTTGAGCTGGCCGTGCCGGAGGAATTCGAGATCAAGAAGGGCCGCTGGACCTTCGCCGCGCTGCCGCACATTCCGCCGCGCTTCGGGCTTCAGCCCATTGAGAAGAACGAGAACCGGCTCAAGATACTCCAACGCCTGATCCGGCGGAAGGACGTGGACGCGCTGGTCAATGCCTGTGACGCCGGGCGCGAGGGCGAGTTGATCTTCCGCAACATCGTCGCCTACACGCAGGCAAAACAGCCGGTGCAGCGTTTGTGGCTTCAGTCCATGACGCCCGCCGCCATCCGCGAGGGGTTCCAGCGCCTGCGCAGTGATCAGGACATGCAGCCGCTGGCCGCCGCGTCGAAGTCGCGTTCCGAGGCCGACTGGCTGGTCGGCATCAATGGCACGCGCGCCATGACCGCCTTCAATTCGAAGTCCGGCGGCTTCTACAAGACCACGGTGGGCCGCGTGCAGACACCCACGCTGGCCATCGTCGCCGAGCGCGAGGCAAAGATCCGCAAGTTTGTACCGCGCGATTACTGGGAGGTGATCGGCACCTTCGCCGCGCAGGCCGGGAGTTACCAGGGCCGCTGGTTCGACGAGAATTTCAGGAAGTCCGACGTGAAGGACGGCGATGCCGAACTCAAGGCGGAGCGCATTTGGGAACGCGAGAAGGCGGAGGCCATCCGTGCGAAATGCCTCGGCAAGCCCGGCATCGTCACTGAGGAAAGCAAGCCGTCCACGCAGCTCTCGCCGCTGCTCTACGACCTGACCACGTTGCAGCGCGAGGCAAACGGGCGTTTTGGCTTCAGCGCCAAGAACACGCTCGCCGTGGCCCAGGCGCTTTACGAGAAGCACAAGGTTCTGACCTATCCGCGCACCGATTCGCGACATCTGCCGGAGGATTACGTTGGCACGGTGCGCAAGACGCTCGACACGTTCCGGGACATCGCGGGCTACAGCGTGTTCGCGGAGAAGATCCTGGCCAACGACTGGGTCCGGCCCAACAAGCGCATCTTCAACAACGCCAAGGTCAGCGATCACTTCGCCATTATTCCCACGGGCGTCGAGCCGCGAAATCTGAGCGAGCCGGAACAGAAGATTTTCGACATGGTGACGAAGCGGTTCCTCGCCATCTTCTTCCCGCCCGCCGAGTTTCTCGAAACGGTCCGCATTACGCGAGTCGAGGGCGAGCCGTTCAAGAGCACCGGCAAGGTGCTGCTCAAGCCCGGCTGGCTCGAAGTGTACGGCAAGGAAGCCCAGGGCGAGGACGATCAGCCCAGCCTTGTGCCGGTTCAGCCGAACGAGACCGTGCAGACCACGGACGTCGAGGTGAAGGATAACAAGACCAAGCCGCCCCCGCGCTTCACTGAAGCCACGCTCCTGAGCGCGATGGAAGGCGCGGGCAAGTTGGTCGATGACGAGGAATTGCGCGAGGCGATGAGCGAGCGCGGCCTTGGCACGCCTGCCACCCGCGCGGCGATCATCGAGGGCCTGATCACCGAGGATTATCTTCATCGCAACGGCCGCGAACTGGTGGCCACGGCCAAGGCCTTTGCGCTCATGCAGCTTCTCGACGGGCTTGGCGTGAACGAACTGCGCCAGCCCGAAATGACCGGCGACTGGGAGTTCCAGCTCAAGAAGATGGAGCGCGGTCAGCTTCCCCGCGACCAGTTCATGAGCGAAATCCGGCGCTTCACCGAGGAGATCGTCCGCAAGGCCAAGCTCTACGACAAGGACACCATCCCCGGCGATTTCGGCGTGATCTCCGCGCGTTGTCCGAAGTGCGGCGGGGAAATCCACGAGAAGTTCCGCGAATGGAAGTGTCAGCAGTGTGACTTTTACGTCCGCCGCGTGATGTCGGGCCGGATGTTCGAGCCGGAGGAGGTCGAGACCTTGCTGCGCGAAAAGCAGATCGGGCCGTTGCAGGGATTCCGCAGCCAGAAGGGGTTTCCATTTGCCGCCGTGATCAAGCTCACGCCCGAGAACGAGGTGAAGTTCGATTTCGGCAACGAGGACCAGAACGGCGGCACGGCCGAGGAGGTGGATTTCACCGGCAAGGAACCGCTCGGCAAATGCCCGAAGTGCCAGTCCAACGTTTTCGAGAACGGCATGAACTATGTCTGCGAGAAGGCTGTGGGCGCGGCGCGCACCTGCGATTTCAAGACCGGCGCCGTCATTCTCCAGCAACCGGTCGAGAAGGCTCAGGTCGCCAAGTTGCTCACCGAGGGCAAGACCGACTTGCTCAAGAACTTTGTCTCCAAAAAGACCAACCGGAAGTTCGAGGCGTTCCTCGTTCTCAAGGAGGGCAAGGTCAGCTTTGAGTTTGCGCCGCGTGAGCGGAAGTTTCCCGCCAAGGATAAGGCCCCGGAGGTAAAGATCGATTTCACCGGCAAGGAGCCGCTGACGAAATGCCCGAAGTGCGGCGGGAACATCTTTGAAGGGCCGTCGAGCTACCTTTGCGAGAAGACACAGGCCGACGCCAGGCGCTGCACGTTCAAGCTCGACAAGGTGAAGAACGGCCAGCCCATCGAGATCGCGCAATTGCTCAAGCTCGTCACTGCGGGCCGGACGGATCTGTTGACCCAGTTCATCTCCAAGACCGGCAAGCCGTTCTCCGCGCATCTGGTCATCGAAGGCAAGGGCAAGATCGCCTTCGAGTTTCCGGAGCGGGAGGAGTAGGCAACGGTGGTCAGGCGGCGCGGGGGAAACGCAATGACACCGATAACCGCGCGACGGAACAAACCGCGACGAGATACAAGGTGGCGCGATGCGCTCCGCGCGTCCGGCCTCGCGATTCTTCTGTTGACCGTGGTTTCGCTCCCCGCGGCCGAGAACTTTCGCGTCGCAAGCTACAACCTTCAGAACTACCTCGACACTGCCAGCGGCACCCGCCCGGCCAAGCCTGCCGCGTCGAAGGAGAAAGTGCGTGAAGCCATCCGCGCGCTGAACGCCGACGTGCTCGCGCTCCAGGAAGTCGGCGGCACGAACGCCCTGCTCGAACTGCGCGAAAGTTTGCGGCGCGAGGGCGTCGATTACCCCCATTGGGAACTCGTTCATGCGTGGGACACGAACATCCACGTCGCCGTGTTGAGCCGCTTTCCCTTCGCCGCGCGCCGCCCGCACACCAACGACGCCTTCGTGCTGTTCGGCAAGCTGTTCCGGGTGAAGCGCGGCTTTGCGGAGGTCGAGGTTCTGGTGAACGAACGCTACTCCTTCACGCTGCTTACCGCGCATTTGAAGTCCAAGCTCTCGCAGTTTGACGCCGACGAGCAGGAGTTGCGCGACCAGGAGGCCCTCTGCCTGCGGAGTCACATCGACGCCATTCTCACCAACCGCCCCAATGCCAACGTCATCGTGGCTGGCGACCTGAATGACGTGCAGGACTCGAAGCCCGTCCGCGCCGTCATCGGCCGCAAAAACGCGCTCATTGACACGCGCCCCGCGGAGTCCGGCGACGACACCGCGCCCGCGAACAATCCGCGAAACCCCGCGGCGCGCGTAACGTGGACGCATCATTACGCGAAGGAAGACACCTTCCGCCGCATTGATTACCTGCTGGTCAGCCGCGGCATGGCGCGCGAGTGGGTGACCAACGAGACGCGCGTGCTGAAGTTGCCCAACTGGGGCCTGGCCTCCGACCACCGCCCGATCTTCGCCACCTTCGTGGCGGAGGAGCGGTGAAGTCGCGTGGACGCAAGTTCGTGGATTCCCAGAGAAGACCGGCGCGGAAGCATGCGGCCCGTGTTCGGTTGCTCGCTACGGTTAACGGCAGGCACCGATAAGGTTCTCCCTTATGGACGCGCGGATTCTGGCGATGCTAGCCTGCGAGCATGAAACGAGGACTGTGGCTGCTGGTGTTGCTTCCGCTGGTTGCGGCGGGCCAAGGACATATAGTTTGGCAAAATAGTTCTGCGACCGCGATTACCAACATCAACACTGGTCAGCGTGTGGAGACGAACTTGATACGCGTCGGGCTTTTCGTGAATTACAACACAGTGGCAAATTGGTTGGACTCGGGCTGGAGTCACCAAGCGACTACTAGTTTCGCTGCGCCAGGGATCTTTCTCGGAGGGAACATTACGCTTAACGGCTTTCCAGCGGGCACGCCCATCGCGGTTCAGACTAGGGCATGGGATGCGCGGTTTTCCACTTGGGAGGCTGGATTCGCCGGGCCATGGGGCGTTGGTTGGGCGCGACCGGCAGTGTCATGGCCAATCGTCCTTACTCCGACTGCAGCAGCGTCACCTCCTCCAACCATTGTTGCCTCGGGCTTCGAGCCATTTTGGAAACACACAGCTCCGATTCCAGAGCCGTCGGTCCTTTGTTTGTTGGCTGCGGTTGGACTCTGGATCGGGTTTTGGCGCGTCAGACAAGCGTCAGCCAGAAAGGATCGGATGGAGCCGTGCCTTGAACTGAAGGCTGATACCTCGCGAACGATCTGAAAATCTTGGAAAGGCATTGTGATCATCTTCGGGATTTCACTTCCGAGTAAGAGCGGTTTGAATGTTTCACCGTGTAGGATTTTCCCACACTTGCTGCGCCGGTGTGGAACAGGCATAGATTTCAGCGACATGTTCCACCGCGCATTTCTCTTCATCGTCCTGTCTTGGGCTGCGACGGGATTTGGGCAGACCATGGGCAACGTCTGGCATCTGCCGCGCAACATTGAACCCGCCGGGGTCGCCGGGATGCGCAATCCGCCTTACGGCATTCTCACCAACATCCCGGTCACGCTCTACAACGGCAGCTACACGCTGGATGGGAATCAGATGGGCGGCTTCGTCTGGTATCGCGTGCGCGGGGCGGGTGGGTCGTTCAATTCCATGTCGCTGGCCTATGACGCGCAGAACGGGAACAACAAGTACTGGCGCGCGACGTTGCCGTTGGCGTTCCGCGCCGGGGAGACGGTGGAGTATTTCTTCGAGATCGTCTTCACGGATCGCGCCACGACTTACATTTACGGCACGGACACGAGTTCGCAGCGCACGATCCTGTATTCGCAGGCGGCGACGAACCCCTTCGCCTTCCGCGTGACGTTACCGTGGCCGGGCGGGAACAGCGGCGGTTATCCGAGCGATCCGCCCGAGCGCGTCTGGCATTGGAAGGAGGAGTCGGTGGTCGGCAACGGCTTCATCACGGCGCAGATCGACCAGAACGGAACGCTTTACGACCTGTATTATCCGAGCGCGGGCAACCGTCAGGGCGTGAGCACGGCCAACGAAGGTTATCGCGGTCCCGAGGAGTTTCCGGCCTGTCCCGGTCTGACGAAGCAGGCCAACGGTCAGATGAATGTCATCGCCGGCATGGGTGGCATTGGCATCGGTACCAACGAAATCTTCTGGCTCAAGAATACCAACGGCACGGATTACACGGACAACACCCAGCGCTACGTGACAAACAACAACGTGGTCTTCACTTCCGCGCGCCTTACGCGCAGCGGCTACAACATCCGGGTGGACCAGTACGATTTCTGCCCGGTGCCCGCGGCGTTGCCGGCGGTGAGCGGCGGCGGGCGGACGAATTACGGGGTTTATCTCAAGCGGTTCCTGCTGACGAACCTCGAAGGCGCGGCGCGTACCGTGCAGTTCTATTACGATGTGAATTTCAACGTGAACGGCGGCAATGACAACGACGTGATGACTTACGACACGACGTCGAACCGGAACACAATGATCGCCTACGACCGGACGTCTCGCACCGTGGCGGACGCGGGCAGTTGCGGGCCGAACGGCACGGGCACGGAATACAAGCCGGCGAGCTACGCCGGGGATTACGTGAAGAACATTTCGCTCTACTTCGGCACGGCGCTGAAG
>CAYQWK010000029.1:0-27851 GCA_964420805.1 uncultured Bifidobacteriaceae bacterium
TCAAACAGCACTGCAAGCCACAAGAAACAGAATGCCAGCAACATGTTCTTCTGGTAGCCGAGGTTCTTTTTCAGCGCGTCCCAAAATGTCACATCTGCCGCGTCGTTCATGCTCTGCACCACGGGCAACACGAAATAGAGCGCCAACCCGGCCAGCCCAAATAGCAACATCCGCGCAAGGAACGAGAAATTGAAGAACCGCAACCCCTTCACCCAGACCACCGCCACCAGCAACGCCGGCAGGAAGCCGACGAACGCGAAGCTATTCGTGATCCCGACGCCGCAGGCCAGCGCCATCTTCCAGAGCCACGAATCCCGGTCGTCGAGTCGATACTCAAGCAGGCAGCGGATGATGTAGGCCATCAACAGCGTGTCGAGTATCTCGCCCGTACAGACGATAGAGTTCTCCCAAAAACTCCGCTGGAACCCGAGCAGCAGGACCGCAAAGACCGGCGGTATCCACGCCGTGGGCAGGCTCAACAACGAATTCTCGCTCTGCTCGCGCACACGCTGCTCATGGGTCCGGTCGTGCGGCCAAATCGCCACAGACCGCGCCAGCAATCCCAGCGTCAGTGCCCCCGCCAGCGCGCTGATGAAATTCAAGGCGAACAACTGCATCCCGGTCGGCAGCCACCGCGCGGGCAGCGTCACCAGCCAACTGAACGGGCTGAGATAAGTCGGCTGCCAGTCCATGCCATTGATCCGGGCCAGCGGGCTGACGCTGGACAGGGTCACGTGCTTGTTCAGCGTGATCAGGTAGAAGACCAACAACGCGGCGGCGGCAAGCCACGGCACGATGCTGACGACAAGATTGCGCGATTTAGTTTGTTCCATTTGCGCTTGGGTGCGGTGAGTTGACGCCATCGGCCCCTTCATTGGCAAGGTCGCTTTGTTTCAGGCGCACATCGGCGACGCATTCAACGTGTTGGGTTTGCGGGAACATGTCCAGCGGCGTGATCGACCGCACCTCGAAGACACCGTCCGCGCACAATGCGTTCAAATCGCGCGCCAATGTCGCCGGATGACACGACACGTAAATCACCTGGCGCGGCCTCACCACGCGCAGTTGTTCCAACGCCGCCTTCGGCACGCCGGCCCGCGGCGGATCGAGCAACACCGCGGTCTCCCCGGCCGGAAATCGCGTCAACAACTCCGGCAACATCTCCATCGCGTCGCCCTCAACGAACTCGCCGTTCGTTCGCTTGTGCCGCAGCATGTTGTTCCGCGCCGCTTTGATGGCCGGCCGGTCCACCTCCACTCCCACGAACCGCTCCACCGCGTCGCCGAGTGAAATCCCAAAGAATCCGACGCCGCAATACACGTCCACGAGGAACTTTGCGCCGCCATCGCGCAGACATTCCCGCGCGGTCTCGACCAACTTCGGCAGAAGGAAGAAATTATTCTGAAAGAACGAATCACGCGGCACATCCCAGTCCTCCGGCGCGATTCGCAACACCACCTTGATCCCACCCTTGGGCGGCGGATTGGCCCGGACCTGGCCGATTTGCTCGTTCAACGCCTGTTCAGCAATCGCGCACTCCCGGATGTCCTCAACCAACCCGCAATCCCAGCGCAGGTAACCGATGTTCAACCGCTGCTCCGGTTTATTCCACTGCGAGCGGATCATGATCCGGTTGCGATAATGGTAAGGCTGCGGGCTGGGCACCGCCGGTCGCACCACCGCCGGGTCCAGCCGACCCACCCGCTGGAACAAATCCGCCACCTGCTTCCGTTTGATCTCCACCTGCGCCGGATAGGCCAGATGCTGGTATTGGCACCCGCCGCACCCGCCAAAATGCGGACACAACGGTTTCACCCGATCCGGCGACTCCGTGACGATCCGCACCAGTTTCGCGCGCGCGAAGTTCTTCTTCACCTCCGTGAACTCGACCTCCACCTCCTCGCCCAGCGCGGTGAACGGAACGAACACGACCATTTCCCCATGCCGCCCCACGCCCTCGCCGCCAAAAGCGACATCATGAATGCGCAGCGAAACCCGCTGGCCGGGCGTGACCGACAATGTTGTTTCAACAGACATCAGGCGCGAAGTGGTAGCGGCCCCCGCGCAGATGTCAACCGCGCCGCCGAACCGCGGATCGGCATCCACACATTTCGATGTGGTCGGCGGCGGTTGTTGCGCTGCAATCGAAAGTGGAGCTTATGCAACACCGCCGCCTGGTGCATGGCGTCCAACAACCTGACCTCAGTGACGAGGCCTGGGTTTACCTCGCAATCATATGTGTCGTGCTCCGAAAACTGGCCTGATGGCTCAACTTTCACGATTTCTCAGACAGGCTCTGGGCGAGAGGAGTTTTGAAGTTCCGCTGAACAGGCAATTCTTGGCAGTGGCGTACCCTCATTCCCGCACCGCACGAAAGAAACGCCAGGAGCACCAGGCGAAAAGACATCTCCGCAGGCGGAGCCCCTCCCCAACCTCCGTTGTCATCCGCCCGATCAAACGGCGCGCGGCAGCCCGGAGCAGTAGGAGCAGGGTGGTTCTTACACCCAGCCAGGTCACACTGAGTCTGTGGCGAGCGGCCAACTGAAAGGTAACGACGGCAAAGATGAAATCACGCGCCTGGCCGCTGCGTTGATAGCTGAAGGCAAAACCCAACCGGCGGCAAAGATAACCCCGCTTCACTTGCTCCAGAGCCCACGCGCTGTCCTCCATGGTGGGAAGGGACTCATCGAACGGGATTCGTGCCCACAGTGAACGGCGGAGGATTCCCATGCTATTGGAGTAGATGGAGCAAAACTTCAGGCCCTTGGTCTGCAATTCCTGCCAGTCAATGACGTCGCTGTAATACGTATCATCGTCCCACTTGCCGCTCGCGCAGGCGGTGCGCGGGTCGTCCATGGCCGCGACGAGTTTTTCGATCGCATCACGTGACTCCAGGACGGTGTGCGAACTAAGCACCAGCACGAGGTCGGTCGGGCAGTGGTGAAGGGCAAAGTTGAGGACTCGCGGATGACTGTAGGGTTGCGTCCAGTCGAAAATTTTCGCACCGGCGGCTCGCAACAGTTCAGGGGACGCGTCGGTGCTTTGGTTGTTCACCCCGACGATGAGATTGGGCTGAACGGTCTGGCAATGGAGAGCATCCAGCACCGTGGGCAAGGTAACGGCGGAGTTGCTGAAACGTATCACCACCCCGAGGCTGGGCCGGCATGTTGCATAAGTTTGAGTCGGGTTCATCGTCCGGAAGTCTTCAGGGAGAGACGGCGGGCGTTGGCTTGCCAACGGGCAATTGTGCCAGGTATTGCTGCCCAATCATTCGGCAGAGTTCGCGCGCAGATTGCCGGCTGCTTTCGGCGAAAGTTTCGGCGCTCAAGGAACACAACTAAGCGACCAATCGTGGCAGCGACTGAGGTAAGAAGCCTGCGCCCAGGACTGTTCTTCTGCCGCAATTTTGCTTCGTCCATTTTCATGATCATAAAATTGTTCTGTGAGAGCCAACGCAGGCGCTGTGCCACCATCAAAGGCTCGTGAACAATAGTCGGTAAACGGGTATTTCGCGCAGGTTTTGTCAGTCCGGCTCTTGATCTGGGAGCAAGAGGGTTATTGCATGCCCACTGCGTCGCGACTTCACTGCTTTGCATCGGCAGGTTGAACATGTGTAGGCACTTTGCGTTTCATGCCGGCGAGCCTGCGAATGCGGTGGACGCCTTGGAATCCTTTGCTGCCACGCGCGGCCCGGGAGCGGAATTCTTCGGAAGAGAAACACGCATCAGGCGTTGACGGAGACGGGTGCAGGGTTTCTCCACTGAGCGATATATCAGGGCGGAGGCCAGCAGCGACACGGCGAAAGCCACGACGCCTTGCAGCACCAGCCAGAGGAAACGCGTGCGCCCATCCGACCCGGCGGGGAGCTTCAGCCATTGCTGCACGCAGGCAATGATGATCGAGTGCGTGAGGTAAAACGAATACGACCACACGCCCAATCGGCGCACCCAACTCCAATTCAGCGCGCGGAATACGCTCCAATTCGAATAACGGATCGCCGCGATGAAGACCGGGAAGAGTGCCAGGCCTTGCAGGGTGTAACGGAGGGTTTCACGGAAGGCTGTGCCGCGAATCGCGAAACTCACCAGCAGCAACGCCACGCCGGCCGGCACGCCAAGGGTAATCCAGAAACGGCGTCCACGTCGCGTCGGATCGAGCGCGGGGTTGCCCCACACAGCCAGCGCGCAACCGAAGAGCAGCGCGTCAAGCCGCGTATCGGTGGCGTGGCAAATCCGCGGATGATGATCGGTGGCTGCGTTGAGCGGAATCGCGTGCAGACTAAAGACGAGCACGAGACGCCACACCAGCACCGCAGCGCAGAGGAGCATGAGCACGGTGAACTGATTACGCGGCTTTGGGACGGCGCGTTGGAGCGCCAGGTAAAGCAGCGGAAACAGCAGGTAGAAATGTTCCTCGACTGCCAACGACCAAAGCACTTCCGTGCCCGGCAGTTGGCCAGTGCCGCCGAAGATTTCAAAATAGTTCGAGCACTGGAGCGCCTGCGCCGTCACTGCCTTCCAGGAAAATTCGCCTTGCAGCGCGCCGCTGAACGTCAATCCCAACACGCCCGCCAGTGCTAGGTAGAACGGAGGAAAAATGCGCAAGGTCCGGCGCAGGTAGAATTGCCGCAGGCTAACACCGCCTGTTTGTTCGCACTCCAAGCGCAGCAGCGTGGTGATCAGGTAGCCGCTGAGGAAAAAGAAAATCGTCACGCCAAATAGTCCGGGCACATACCGGTGCAAGCCGGCGTGGCTGAGGAACACGATCACGATAGATACCGCGCGCAAACCATCCAGCGAGGGAATGTGAAAGACCGGTCCGGCGGTGGCGCTGCTACTCATGGCAAGGATAGCCGGCCGCACCGGCGACAATTGGCGTGTTCGATTGGATTCTGCCGTTCATTCGACGCCTCTATCGCAAACAGCGGGCCAAACCAACCGACACCCGCAGACTTGCGCATTTTCAAGGCCGTTTCGCGCCGCGGCCGATCGCCGCGCCTCGCAAGCGGAGCTTTTGCATTGCGTTACCCGGTCTGCTGGCCTACTTCTGCATTGCACTCGCATGATTACTATTCTTCACCCCTCAGAGTTTGATTACGTGCCAGCCGGACTTTTGAAACGCCTGGGTTTGGCGCATCGGACCTTCGCCGATCACAACGTCACCGAACTCACGCACACCACGAAGCAGATGGTGTATCTGGTCCCGCTGCAGGCCATGGATGCGAAGTCATGGTCAAGGCTTCGTGTGCAGTTTGCCCGTGCGAACCGGCCGTACATTGTGTGGCTCGAAAAGCCCAACACTCACGATGTGGCACGAAGCATGCGAGACGGAGCGCACGATGTGCTTTCACTCGAAGATTCCGATGACCGCTGGAGGCAGGCTGTGCTAGACGTGGCCGAGAACCAAAAGGTCTGGCTGCAACTCTACGGCGGCCGTCCGTTGAGCGCCGATGACGTGCTGCTCGGGCGGTCCGATGCGATCCAGCGCCTGCAGCAAACCATTGACCGGCTCGGACCGACCGATGTGTGCGTGCTTATCCAAGGTGAGTCCGGTGTGGGGAAGGAACGCGTTGCGTCGGCATTGCACAAGGCTGGTCACGAAGGCCCGTTCATTGCGCTCAACTGTGCGGCAATCCCAAAGGACCTCCTCGAAGCTGAATTGTTCGGCGTGGAGAAAGGCGCATTCACCGGCGCTCTGAAGTCCCGGGCCGGCCTGGTGGAACAAGCCAATGGCGGCACACTCTTCCTGGACGAAATCGGCGAAATGGAAATCGGCGTGCAGCCGAAGCTTCTGCGCTTTCTCGAAACCCGCAAAGCCCGCCGGGTCGGCGGTGACTCGGAGTTCCGCGTCAAGGTTCGCGTGGTCTCCGCGACTAATCGCAACCTCGACAATGAAATCGCCGAGGGCCGCTTTCGCGCGGACCTCTATTACAGGCTCGCCGAACTCATCCTCCAAGTGCCGCCGTTGCGCGCGCGTCCGGAAGACATTGCCGAACTGGCTATGGCGTTCCTCAAGAAAGCCAACGAACGTTTCGGCAAGAACTTTGAAACGCTCGAACCGGCGCTTATTACCCGCTTCCAACAATACACCTGGCCGGGAAACGTCCGTGAGTTGAAGAGCACCATTGATCGCATGGTGCTGTTGTTCGACGGTCCGATTCTCCGCGCCCCTTGGTGGGACATGCCCGAGAACCGGCAGTCGAGATCCGTCGCCTTGCCACCGGGTTTGCAGGCCACGACAACACTGCCCGAAGGGGAAGCTCCAACCGCACCGTCGACACCTGCACCGCCGGCAAACTTCGGCTCGTCGCTGCCCAACACCAAACAAAAGCTCGCACTGGCCAAGAAGCTCCTCGGCGAGAGCGACGACAACTACAGTTGGGTCGCGGGCCAGCTCGGCATCAACACCTCCACGCTCTGGCGCTGGCGCAAGGCCGGCAAGCTCGACTGAGTGTGACTCACCTTCGTGAAGGAAATCCTCAAGCTCCTCATTGTCCTATCGGGTTACATCGCGATGGCACCGCTGCTGGGCTGGGCGTTGTCGCGAAGCCGGGCCGCCGAACGAGCTGCGCTGTGTCTGCTCGTCTTCATGACCTCCTGGTTTCCGAGCAAGCTCACGCTGATGGTGAACTCGGTGGAATTTTACCGCGGACACACAAAGGGTTTTGAATTCTCGCTGATCGTGGCGCTCGGGATTGCGCTCATGGTCTGTTCGTTCCTCAAGCGGCCGCCCGGATTCCGGGGCGTGCCGCCGGGTCTCTGGCTTTATCTGCTCTACTGCGCCCTGAGCTGCCTCTCGCTGATTCCGGCCGGTAACAAGATTTACGGGCTGATGGCGGCGTGGAAGTTCACATCAGCTGCGTTCATTTTTGTCGGTGCCTACCACGCCTTTCGCGACGATGAAGACCTGCGTTGGGTGCTGCGCACGCTGGCGGGCGCGCTCATCCTGCAGACGCTCGTGTGCCTGAAGATGCGCTTCCTCGACGGCCGCTGGCAGGTGCATGGCTGGTTCGAGCATCAAAATCCCATGTGCATGTGGGCCTACCTTTGCGCGATTCCTCTGCTCGCGGTGGCCTTCTCGCCAAAGACAGAGCGCCGTGACACGCTGCTTTACTTCAGTGCCATTGCCGCCACCGCTCTGATGATTCTGCTCTCGGTTTCCCGCGCCGGATTGGCGGCGTTCGTCGTTGGATCGACCGCCGTGACCGGCCTCGCGTTCCTGCGGGGCGTGTCATTCAAGAAGCTCGCCATCACCGGAATCGGCGCGGTCGCCGCCGTGGTGGCGGGCCTGCTCGCGCTCGACTCACTAATGGCGCGCGTTCACGAAGATTCATCGCGAGAGAACGAAGAAGACCTGCGTCCCGTGCTCAATCGCCAATCCAAAGCCATGCTGCACGACTCGCCGGTCGGCATCGGCTGGAACAATTTCGGCGTGGTGAACAGCCTGCCGGACGAGCGCTATGTCACTATCCTGATGGACTGGGACGCGAGCCGCGGCTTCCGCATCATCGACGAAAACTACGAAGCCGGGCCGCTGACCGAGAGCCTTTACTGGCTGTTGCTTTCGGAGACGGGATACCAAGGTTTCATCAGCTACGTCGCGTTTCTGGGCCTGACGCTCTGGTGGGCGACTCGCGGATTGATACGACATTGGAACACTCCCCTCGGTTATTTCATTGGCGGCGTCCTTGTGGCGCTGGCGCTGACTTACCTGCACGGCTCGGTGGAACGCTGCCTCAGCCAGACAAAAAATCTATCCGCGTGGCTCATCTTTGCCGGCTTCATGGCTCGCGTGGAAGCCATTCGCCGCACGCAACCTGCCACCGCAGCCATCAAGAACACCTCACCGTTCTTCGCCATCCCGGCTGCCGCCTGAAACCTCTTTCCATGACAACTCGTTCCCGCATTCAAAATCCGCCCGGAGCTTCCAGTGCAACCAGCGTTTCCACCCGGCGGCCACGCGTGCTACTGGTGGCCGAGTCGGCTAATCCGCAACTCACCAGCGTGGCTCTCATCGGCTGGAGTTTCAGCCGCGCGCTGGCCAAGGTGGCGGATGTCCACTTGGTTTCCGAAATTCGCAATCAGCCGGACATTGAGGCCGCGGGCATCGACGGCATGGAATTCACGCCCATCAACAATCGCCGTTGGCAGGGCCTGTCGTGGAACGTCGCGAAAGTCCTGCGTGGCGGCACTTCGCTGGGCTGGAGCACCTACTCCGCGCTGGCGACGCTGGCGTATCCGGCCTTTGAGCGCCGCGTCTGGCAGCAATTTGGCGCGCGCATCGAGCGCGGCGAATTCGATGTGGTGCATCGTATCGTGCCGAACACGCCGGTGACGCCGAGCCTGCTGGCCACGCGCTGCACGAAAGCGGGCGTGCCGTTTGTGCTCGGTCCGATCAATGGCGGTGTGCCTTGGCCCAAGGAATTCGCGCACCTGCGCAACGCGGAACGTGAATGGCTCAGCCGTTTCCGCAACGCCTACAAACTCATGCCGGGCTTTCACGCGACGCGACGCAATGCAGCCGCGTTGCTCGTCGGTGCAAAGTTCGCGTGGAACGAGATGCCCGGACGCTATCACGACAAATGCGTTTTCCTGCCGGAGAACGCGATTGATGCCGAGCGCTTCCCGCGCCGCGAGCGGCGCGAGTTCAGCGGGCCTCTGCGCGTGGCCTTTGTCGGCCGGCTCGTGCCGCTGAAAGGCGTGGACATGTTGCTCGAAGCTGCCGCCCCGCTGGCGCGCGCCGGCAAGTTGAAGCTCGACATCATCGGCGATGGACCGGAGTTGCCTAAGCTCAAGCAACTTGCCGCCGACCTGAAAATTTCCGACCGCGTCGAATTCCCCGGCTGGGTGAACCACGCGCAACTCGCGGACCGGCTGAGCCAGTCGCACGTTTTCGGCTTCGCGAGCGTGCGCGAATTCGGCGGCGGCGTGGTGCTCGAAGCGATGGCGCTCGGCCTTGTGCCCATCGTGCTCGACTACGCCGGCCCGGCGGAACTCGTTCCGCCCGGGACAGGGTTCGCCGTGCCGATGGGGCCGCGAGCCGACATCGTGCGCGATCTGGCCGAAAGTTTTTCGAAACTCATCGCCTGTCCCGCTGAACTCCGGGCGATGGCCGAGCGCGCGGTGGACCATGTGTTTCAGAATTTCACGTGGGACGCGAAAGCGCGGCAGATGTTGGAAGTTTACGACTGGGTGCTTGGCCGGCAGGAAGAGAAGCCTGACTGGGGCACTCCGATGGGTTTCCACCCAAATACCGAAGTTGGTGCGCACGATTGCGCCCCGCTGATCAGTCAGGCAACACTGCCCTAAGCACCCGAGCAAATTTATGTATGGCATGGTAAACAAAGCGGTCGAGGACATGGTCGTCATGCATCATGGCGAAGCCGTGTGGGAACAGATCAAGGCCAAGGCCGGCGTGGACGTGGACGTCTTCATGAGCAATGAGAGTTACTCGGACGACGTCACCTACAATCTGGTCGGCGCAGCGAGCGAGGTGCTCAAAGTGCCGGCGGAACAGATCCTTATCGGCTTCGGCGAACATTGGGTGCTGCACACGGCGCAGGAAGGCTACGGCGGGCTCATGAAGGCAGCCGGCAAAACGTTGCCCGAGTTCCTCAAAAACCTGCCGAATTTTCACTCCCGGGTCGCGATGATCTTTCCAAAGCTGCAGCCGCCCCGCTTTGAATGCAGCGACTACACCGACCGGTCATTGAAACTGCATTACTTTTCGCACCGGCAGGGGCTGCAGCCTTTTGTGGTCGGGCTGATGCAGGGGTTGGGCAAGATGTTCAAGACGCCGGTCACGGTGCGGTTGGCCGAGGCCAAGACCAACGGTGCGGACCACGATGTTTTTGATGTGACCTGGACATCTGCCCCGGCCGCATGAACCCGGCGGGCCAGTCATCGACCCCGACCATCGGTCTGCCGCCGGAACAGTTCGCCGCGGCTTTTCCTTTCCACTTCGCGCTCGACCGGAATCTAAAGCTGATCCAAGCCGGTTCGACTTTGCGGCGCATTTGTCCGGATGTTCAACCCGGCGCTGATCCCGATCAAATTTTCCATTCTATCCGGCCCGAGGGGCAAATGACGCTGGATTGGGTGCTGGAGAATAGTCTCCGCTTTTTCCTGTTGGAGCATCGGGCGACCAAGCTCCAGTTGCGCGGCGAGTTTGTTCTCCTGCCCGGCGAGAACACCCTGTTATTCCTCGGTTCTCCGTGGTTCACCGACAGTTCGGAGATCGCGGAGCGTGGTTTGGGCTACGAGGACTTCGCCATCCATGATCCGGTGGTGGACATGCTCCAAGTTTACCAGGCGAGCAAAATTGGTCTGGCCGACGCGAAGAAGCTGGCCACGAAGTTGACTGCGCAGCGCGCCGAACTGCGGGCCGCCAACGAGCGTCTGCGCCAGCAGGAGGCCGAGACACGAAAACTGGCGCTCATCGCTGCACGCACCGACAATGCCGTGGTACTCACCGACGCTGCGGGCCTGACGCTTTGGGTGAACGAAGGCTTCACCCGGCTTACGGGCTACACGCTCGAGGAGATGCTGGGTAAGAAACCCGGCTCAGTGCTCCAAGGCCGGGGCACCGATGCCGAAACCGTGCGGCGCATTAGCGAGCGACTTCGCAAGGGTGAGGGATTCAGCGAGGAAATCCTGAATTACGGCAAGGACGGCCGGAGCTACTGGCTGTCCATTGAAGTGCAGCCCATCCATGACGAAACAGGCCGTCTCACCAATTTCATGGCCGTCCAGACGGACATCACCGCACGACGGGCCGCACAGCAACGACTGGCGATCCAGTTTGAAGTTTCGCGTGTACTGGCCGAGTCCGACAACCTCGCGACGGCATTTCCCCGGATTCTTCAAGCCATCTGCGAACAGCTTGGCTGGCAGGTAGGCCAGCTTTGGCGGGGCGTGGGTGAACGTATTCGAATTGTGGATTTCTGGCATCCTGCTGCGCTCAACGTGGCGGAATTTGTCAGCACCAGCCGTAAGCTGGAGTTCGCCCGCGGCGTCGGGTTGCCTGGACGCGTCTGGGCTACAGGAAAATCGTCGTGGATTCCGGACGTAATGCGGGAGCCGAATTTCCAGCGCGCCACCGTCGCGTCCAGCGCAGGATTGCATGGCGCGTTTGCCTTTCCGGTGCGGGTGCGGGGTGAATGGTGGGGTGTGGCGGAGTTCTTCAGCCGTGACATCGAAGAACCCGACGACGCCCTCCTGCAATCGTTCGCGGCGGTCGGGAATCAGATCGGTCAGTTCATCGTGCGGCGCGAGGTGGAAGAAGCGTTGCGCGAAACGAGCACCCTTCAGCAAGCCATCCTCGAGGGTGCAAACTATTCCATCATTTCCACCGCTCCGGACGGGATCATTCGGACGTTCAATTCCGCCGCCGAGCGCATGTTGGGCTACACCAGCGAAGAGATGGTGGGCAAGGTCACTCCGGCCGTGATTCATGACTCGGACGAAGTGGCCGCCCGCGCCGCCGAACTCACGCGGGAATTGGGCCACAGGATTGAACCGGGATTCGCGGCATTTGTGGCCAAGGCGGAATTGGGAAAACCAGATGAACGCGAGTGGACATACATTCGCAAGGATGGCAGCCGCTTCCCGGTGTTGCTATCTGTGACGGCTTTGTTCGACGAACGCGGCAAGGTGACGGGCTACCTGGGCGTGGCATCCGACATCACGGAACGAAAACGCTTCGCCAGCGAACTGGTGAAGGCCAAGGAAGCGGCCGAAAGAGCCAGCCACGCCAAGAGTGATTTTCTCGCAGTGATGAGTCACGAAATTCGCACGCCGCTCAACGCCATCCTGGGGATGAACAACCTGCTGCTTGATTCGCCCTTGGACGCCAGGCAGCGCGAGTTCGCGCAGACTTCGGCCCACAGCGGCGAGGCTTTGCTGGAGTTGATCAATGACATCCTGGACTTCTCCAAGATCGAGTCTGGTGAGCAATTGCAGTTCGAGGATGAGGACTTCAGCCTGCGCGAACTGGTCGGAGGAGTCGTGCAATTGCTGCGACCTCGTGCGGGATCGGGTGGCATTCAGATCGAAGCAACCGTTGCCGCCGAAGTGCCGGATAAATTACGCAGTGACGATGGCCGACTGCGTCAAGTGCTCGTGAATCTCGTCGGCAATGCCATCAAGTTCACTGATCGCGGCTCAGTTAACATCAAGGTTCTTTATCTGGCAGAGGCGGCCGATACCGTGCACTTGCGATTTGAGGTGCAGGACACCGGCATTGGCATTCGACCGGAAGATCAAGCCCGCCTTTTTCAGCCCTTCACCCAGGCAGACAGCAGTGCCTCGCGCCGGCGAGGCGGAACGGGCCTCGGGTTGGTGATCTGCCGACGCATCGTCGAGATGCTCGGTGGACGCATCAGCATGCAAAGCACCGCGGGAAGCGGCTCGCTTTTCTGGTTTGAGTTGAAGCTGCAGAAGGCGACGCAGATTTTTTCCCGACCCGGCGAGGCTGCTGCATCTGTCGCGGGGGAAATGTTCACCCCCAACGCTGCCCCCATATCGAATGGACGCGGCTTGAGAGTGCTCGTGGCCGAGGACCACGACACCAACCGACGACTCGCCAGCTTCATGCTGGAGAGTCTGGGATTGCGGCCTGACTTCGCTGGTAACGGGCTTGAAGCCGTCGAGTCCTGGGAACGCACCGGCTACGACGTCATCCTCATGGATTGTCAGATGCCGGAGGTGGATGGATTCCAGGCGACACAGGAGATTCGCCGTCGCGAATTGTCGCGTGGCGTTGCCACCGCGCGCCGCGTGCATATCGTCGCGCTCACCGCCAACGCGCTCAAAGGCGACCGGGAGCGGTGTCTGGCCGTCGGGATGGATGGTTATCTGAGCAAGCCTTTTACCCAGCAGCAGCTTCGCGAGGCGCTTGGGCTCGGCCCTGTCGACGGGGCAATCGCCTCGCTGGCAAACGTCTCCGCCTCGGCGCGACATCAATTGGATTTCAACGCGCAGCAACCCAACCAGCTATGGGACGAACTGGGCGAGGATGGAGTCCGTCTCATCATCCAGGATTTTCTTCGTGACCTGCCGACGACAGTCACGCGCCTCAACGCGCTTTCGCCCTTTTCCGATGCAAAAGTAATCGCCAGGCAAGCCCACTCCCTTCGGGGCATCGGAGCCTCGCTCGGCTTGGAAGGATTAGTACGCCGCTGCCGGGAAGTTGAAGACGCAGCCAATGCGGGAGATTCTTCTCACCTCAGCGGGCTGATTGAATCACTGCCAGCGGTCGCCGAGTCAGGCAAAACTGCCCTCGAAAACTGGCTTCTTGCCAAGGATCGCAACCAGTCATGACCGTCTCTGCGGACGAATCTTCCGAAAGCCGGCAGCGTTTCAAGCGGACTGAACGTTCCCCCACCGGATGGCTGGCCACGGCGTTGGGCCTCGCCTATTTCGCGCTGGCGCGGCTGTCCTTGGAACTGACAGCACCAGATACACAGGCCAGTCCGGTCTTTCTGCCGGCAGGACTTGGGCTTTGCGCGGTGTTGTTGCTCGGTTCACGGATGTGGGTTGGGGTGTTTGGCGGAGCGCTGGCGAAGAATCTCTTTATTCTCCTGTCCGGTGGAAGAATAGACGAACCACTTGCGTGGGCATCGGTGCTGATTTCGGCGGGCGGCAGCGCGTTCGAAGCACTGCTGGGCGCGTTTCTGGTGCGGCGCGTTTCTGGTAGTGGCGGTTTGTTTCCGGAGTCCAAATCACAAATGATCCGATGGGTGCTCTCACTCGCGGTGTGTTGTTTGCCCACGGCGCTCATCGGCGCAGTCTTCGTGTATCTGACGAACGCAGGCATTCCCTCCATTTGGAGCGTGGCGGTAACATGGTGGAGTGGCGACTGGCTTGGCATCTTGATTGCCATGGTGTTCCTGCAAGCGCTGGGTGCGGAAAGGAGATGCCGGGAAAACCGGATGGAACTCTGGGGCTATCGGCTGATCACGGTGGTCGCCGTCACTCTCGCCCTGGTTGGGAATTCTTACTTGTTCGTGGCAGCGGGACTGGCTCTGGCCTGCGTGAATGTCGCCGTGTGCTCGGCGCGGCTTGACTGCCGACAGGCAGCATGGCTGACCGCCTTCACCGCGCTCTTGCAGGCTTTGCTGTTCGCCGACAACCGGGTTCACATGCCCGCCTCGACGTTAGTCGCCCTGGTTCTTCCTCTGCACACGCTCGCACTGATGTCAGTAGCCAGGCTGGGACGAGATTGGGCGCGCCGGACGGCGGGTTCCGCGTGCGAGTGGACCAATGAGCTTATTCGTCAGAAATTGAATCAAGAGATTCTGCGCAAGTCACTGCCGTTGCCGGTGGTTGTTCTCGGCGCGACCACTTTGGCTGCCATGCTTCTCTCTCTGGAAGAATCAACCGTAACCCGCCGCAACATGGAGCATTTGGCCACCCGAACCGAACAGCAACTCCGCAATCTCGTCGCTTCAGCATTGCTTGTGCAGGATCATCAGATGGCCGGTTGGACCCGCGACAAGCACACTCCAGAAATCTGGCGGGAAGATGCACGCCTGACTCTGGAAAGTTTCCCCATCGTTCAAGCCGTGCAACAATTGGATGCAACCTCTGCAGTCCGACTCGTCGAACCGCTTGCGGGTAATGAGCATCTTCTGAACGCCAATCCTGATTCGGAGGCAGTTCTATGCAAAAGACTGGAGCAGGCAAGACGCCTCCGCCAACCGACGCTCTCGCCCTTGCTCAACTTAAAGCAGGGTGGAGTTGGATTCATCGGATTTGCCCCGCTCTACGTTGGAGAAAATTTTGACGGTTACCTCGCACAGGTCTTCAAGCTCGATAAACTGATGAATGCCGTCGTGCAACCGTTGCAAATCAGTTCCAACTCCTTCCACTTCACCCTCAGCGACACCGGAGAAGTGCGGTATGAATTCGGTTCGCCCGTAGGAGGTGTGGCTCAAAGGTGGAAAACGGTCCGGGAAATGCAGATTCGAGACCAGAACTGGCGGCTCGAGGTCACTCCTTGTCGCCAATCCACCGTGTTGGAGCCTTGGCGCGCCTCAAACCTTACGCTGCTTGCGGGGTGTGTGTTCGGCCCACTCCTTGGCGTCTTGAGTTATCTCCGTGCAAGAGCGCAGGCCGCGGAAGCCGCGGCCGAATCAGCCAACCGCGCCAAGAGTGAGTTCCTGGCCACCATGAGCCACGAAATCCGCACCCCGTTGAACGGCATCCTCGGTATGACGGAGCTTTTGCAGCAATCGCGCTTGGAACCGCGCCAGCGCGAATTGGCTAACACAGTCTCGGCGAGCGGGCGGACATTGCTGGCGATGATCAACGAAATTCTCGACCTCGCGAGAATCGAAACCGGTCGCATGTCCCTCGTAGAAAGCGAGTTTGAACTGAGCCCGCTCGTGAATGAAGCGGTTGCGCTCGTGGCGCAATCGCACCCCGGCAAACCTGTTTCGCTACGCGCAGACTTGGACTCCTCTCTGCCAGCCCGGCTGCGTGGCGACGCAGAACGGCTGCGGCAAGTGCTTCTTCACCTCGTTGGCAACGGCATGAAATTCACCGACAGCGGGTCCGTGACAACGCGCGTTCGAACCGTAGCGAGAGTTGCTAACAAGTCGCGTCTGCGATTTGAAATCGAAGACACCGGAATCGGCATCCCGAAAGAGAAACTGCCGCGGTTGTTCGAGCCGTTCCGGCAATTGGATTCCTCCTCTACGCGTCGGCACGGCGGTACCGGACTCGGCCTTACCATCGCGCACCGTCTCGTCGAGATGATGGGCGGCCGTATGGACGTCCAAAGCGAGGTGGGCAAAGGCTCAACCTTCTGGTTTGAAATTGAGCTGCCAGTTTCAACCGATACCGACCAACTGCACAGGCTTGGACGAAGCATCCTGCTCCTGCAGGAGCACACACTGCAAAGCCGGCTCACGATGCTCTCGTTGGAAAAACTCGATTGCCGCGTTGAGACTGCCCGCAGCGCCCAAGAATTGTTGGATCGACTCAAAGCTGAATCCTTCGACGCTGTTTTGTTCGACTTGCAGCTCGCAGAAATGAATTCGGTCGAACTGGCAAAGAGGATCCGTGAAATGGATGATTCGACGCGAAGAGAGGGCCGTTCAGCCGCGCGGCTGATCGCCCTTGCGAGCGGTGAACCTTTGACCGACGAGGACAAAATGCCGCCATCCGGCATCGACGCCCTTATTCGAAGCCCGTTTACCCTGAACGATCTCCGTGAAGCGCTCCGGCTTGCTCGATCCTGAAGCACTCCCCTCGATGCGCCGTTCGGCAGGCTGCCCGACATCAGTTGGCACGGCGGCTGCAATTGCAACTACAGGCGCAAATGCGCCATTGCAATTGATGAAAATACTCTACGTCCATGAAAGGTTCGGCGCGCTGGCTGGCGCGGAGGCTAATGCGCATATTACCGCGTCAGAGCTTGGTATACGCGGCCATACGCTCGGAATCCTTCATGGCCCGGCCACTGGCAAAAGCGAGGCCGGCTGGCAGGCCACTTTCCCCCATCGGTTTGCGTTGCAATGCAATAACAATGCAAATTGCACCCGTGCTGCTCTGCGCGAATTTCAGCCCGACGTCATCTACGTTCACAAGATGGCGGACCTCGAAGTCATCGAAACGCTGATCGAGAGCGGCGTGCCAGTTGTGCGGATGGTTCACGACCACGACATCTACTGCATGCGCAGCTACAAGTATGATTACTTCAGCCGCGAAATCTGCACGCGCGGTGTCGGCCCGCACTGCGTCTTCTCCTGCCTCGCCTCGGTGGCGCGCAATCGGGATGACGGCTTCCCACTCAAGTGGGTGAGCTATTCGGACAAGAAGCGCGAGGTCGCCTTGAACCGCCGCTTCCACCGCATGGTGGTCGTCACCACGTACATGCGCGACGAACTGTTGAACAACGGCTTTGACCCGGAGCGCATCGAAATTCACGCGCCCGTGCCGCGCATGGGCGACCCGAATCTGCGCAGCAGTTTCAGCGAGCGGAACCTCATCATGTATGCCGGCCAGATTATTCGGGGCAAGGGCGTGGATGTGCTGCTTGAATCACTCGCGCTGCTCGACGTGAAATTCGAGTGCGTGATTCTCGGCGACGGCAACCACCGCGAGTATTGCGAGAAACTGAGCCGCAAGCTCGGCCTCGCTGATCGGGTCACCTTCAAGGGCTTCGTGCCGCAGGAGGAACTTAAGAACTACTACCGCGAGTGCAGCGCTGTCGCGCTCAGTTCGCTTTGGCCTGAACCCATCGCCACCATCGGCTTGGAAGTCATGCGCTACGCCCTGCCGGTCGTGGCCTTCGACGCTGGTGGCATCAAGGACTGGCTGCGTGACGGGCAAAACGGCTTCCTTGTCCCGTGGATGGACCGGCAGAAATACGCTGCCCAACTCAAGCGGCTCCTGACCAACAAACCTCTCGCTCGGCAGATGGGGGACAACGGTCTGCAATTCGTGAGTGAGCGCTACGATTTCAACGGATATATTCGCGACCTCGAAACGATGTTCAGCAATTTGATTGCGGAACACCGCGTCATCCGCAACTAGGAGCTCAGATGGAAGTTCACCTCATCGCGATTGTAGGCGGCAGCGGCTCGGGCAAGACTTGGCTTGCGCAGCGCCTGCTGGAGGAGTTTGGCAACGACGCCGCGCGTCTTTCGCTCGACGATTTCTACCGCGACCTGTCGCACCTCCCGACGGACGAACACGATAGAACGAACTTCGATCATCCCAACGCCATCGACTGGCCTCTCTTTCGCCGCAGCATCAGCTCGATTCGCCGAGGCGAAGCCACCGAATTGCCCATGTACGATTTTCCAACGCACACGCGCCGGGCGGAGGCGAAAACCTGGAAGCCGCGCCGTCTGGTGCTACTCGATGGTCTATGGCTGCTGCGTCGCGCAGAACTGCGCCAACTCTACAGCCGCTCAGTGTTTGTCGAATGTGTCGAGCACCTCCGCCTCGAACGCCGCATGGAGCGCGACCAGCGTGAGCGCGGCCGTTCCGCCCGGTCCGTGCGTGCGCAGTTCGAGAAGCACGTCGCACCCATGCACAATCGTTTCGTCGCACGACAGATGCGGCATGCGGACTTGGTCGTGCAGTCGCCGACCTCGCCGAGGCGAGTGACGGAACTACACGCGCATTTCACCCAACTTCTGCTCCCGTGAAACTAGCCATGACACCTCAGGAAATCACTGATCTCTCCCTAAACCGCCTGCTCGCCGCTCAAACCCCTTGGGGACGAGCCCATCTCAACGCCCGTGCGGGCTTGAAGCGCCTGAGTTGGCGCGCCGTTGTAAACGCCGCGCTGTTCATCAAGCGCGCGCTCGACATTGTCGGCAGCACGCTGGCTCTGCTGCTGCTCGCGCCGGTCTTTTTGGTCCTGGCCCTACTGGTGAAACTTGATGGTGGCCCGGCGTTCTTCCGCCAGACCCGCGTGGGCCTGAATGGCCGGAAGTTCAAGATGCTGAAATTCCGCTCGATGTGCCTCGACGCCGAGGCCCGGCTGGGCGCACTCCTGGCGCAAAACGAGAAGGCTTCCGGCGTGACTTTCAAGATGAAGAACGACCCGCGCATCACGCGCATTGGAAAACTCCTGCGCAAGTCTTCGCTCGATGAATTGCCGCAGTTTTGGAATGTGCTGTGCGGGGACATGTCGCTGGTCGGCCCGCGCCCGCCAGTGACCAGGGAGGTGGCGCTCTATTCGACGGCGGACCGTCGTCGGTTGCTGGTCAAACCCGGCATCACCTGCCTATGGCAGGTGGGGGAGCGCCGCGGCGGGCTGTTTGAAATCGGCGACCGCAACGCCATTGATTTCCCCGAGCAGGTTAGCCTCGACGTGCGTTACATCGAGAGCCAGAGCGTCGGAAAAGACCTCTGGTTGCTCGCGAAGACTGTGCCAGCGATTCTGTTCGGCAAAGGAATGTGATCTTATGAATGTGATTCTGTATTGCCCCGATGGTCATCCCGCCGTTCCGGCCCTGTCCTGCCAGCGTCCGCTGGTGCTCACGCCGTTTCTTGGCCAGACCGTGCTGGAGCATGCCATCGCCGGACTGGCCGCCAAGGGAGTGAAACGCGTGCGCATCGTGGCCGTCGACCGCGTAGAAGAAATCCGAAACGTCGTTGGCCGAGGCGAAGCCTGGGGAGTCGAAATCGAGTTCTCCCAGGAAACCGATGCAAATAGTGCTTGGCCTGACGCGCGTACGCTCGTTTTGGACGCCCTTCCACAACTGCCTCAGCAACCACTCTGGCGCAGCTATCGTGACTGGTATGCCGCCCAGCAAGCACTCCTGCCACTCATGGGCAGACAACGCGTCGGCATGCGTGAAGTGGCTCCCGACGTTTTTGTCAGCCTGCGTTCGCAGGTCGCGGACGACGCCCGACTGCTTGGCCCTTGCTGGGTTGGGGCGAACGTTTTTGTCGGACAACGTGCCACAATCGGTCCGGGCAGCATCATTGAGGACAGGAGCTATATTGACGGTGGAGCAGAGATTGCCGGTAGCGTGGTGGGTCCGAAGACCTACGTGGGAGCGTTCACCGAGCTGAGCGACTCGTTCGCATGGGGCAACGAACTGTTGCATCTCGACACCGGTTCGCTGACGGAGGTGACCGACCGTTTTCTTCTGGGAGAACTACGAGGCCAGTCTGGCCTGGCGGACGGACTACTGGATGCGGTCCGTTTTCTCCGCCACGGAAGCCCGAAAGCGAACTCCAGGCAGATGGCCGCGCCTAGGACGCGACTTGAACCGTTGCTTGGAAATTAGCCTGCATGCACAACCCGCACCCTCTACACTCATGAATAAAAATTACGCCATTCAGCCATGAGAATTCAAAACCAGGACAAGACTCTCGCCTTGAGCGACATCACCGAATTAAACGCCTCCAATAGCGCCACGCTGCGTGATGACACCCGGGCCGCACTGCGAACTGAGATCACCACGATTGACGTGAACCTCTCCCAGACACGCTTGGTGGACAGCAGTGGTCTGGGCGCGCTCATCGCGCTGCACAAGACGATGTGCGCCCGCGGAGGCAGCGTCCGGATCATTAATCCCACGCCTTCGGTCCAGCAGATTCTCGAACTGACCCGCCTGCACCGCGTTTTTGAAATCGTCAAAGCCAACTAATTCTTATGCGCACTGAAAACCGGAGCGATACGCTCTTCATCACCGACATTCCAACCCTCACTTCGGATACCAGCCGTCCCTTCAAGGACCACGCTCACGCAGCGCTGAGGGATGAACACAAATTCGTGGAAGTGGATCTGAGCCGCGCGCGAACCGTGGACAGCGACGGCATCGGCGCGCTGATCTCCGTACACAAAGCCATCTGCGGCCGTGGTGGACATGTCCGACTGTTCCAGCCGTCACCACTCATCGCGGAATTGTTCAAACTGCTGAAGCTGAACCCGCTCTTCGAGATCATTCCCCGCTAAAGTGCCCTCAAGCTCCGCCATCCTTACCGAGTCTTGCACGCAGGAATTGCCCTGCGCACTGCCGGCGGTGGCCAGAATGGGCCTGACGGCGCGGAAATTTTTCGCGGGAGCGGGTTTGACTGCCACCGAACTTGACGCGTGGGAATTGGCTCTGACCGAAGCGGCGAACAACGCGGTCAATTACTGCCGGCCGGAAGCAGTGAACCTCGCCATTCGCGTGGATTTCCTCGTGGCGCAGGAGTGGGTTGAGGTTCGCATGACCGACCACACGCCAGGCTTGGATTGGCCCGAGAAGGCGGAGCTCCCGCCGGACGACAGTGAATCGGGCCGCGGAATATTTCTCATCCAGAATCTGACGGACGAGTCGCACTACTTGCGCGGACGCAGGGAGAATTGCCTGGTCTTGCGCAAGCGGCGCGCCAGCGTGAAGGACGCTGCATCACAACCCCGGCCCAGCGCGGCCGAGGAATTGCGCGACGCACGCCAAACGCTCGATTTGATGACGGAGGAACTTGCCTCGTCCTACGAAAGTCTATCCGCCATTTTCCGTTTTACCGCCGAGTTGCAAGGAGGCGTCCATGCCGAGGAGTTCATTCCGCGCTGGCTGGGGGAATTACTCGCCGTCACGGAATCCGACTGGTTTGTCCTGCGTCTCTTGGATAGTGCCTCCCGACAATTGCGGGTGGTGGCAACCTCCGCTGCAGATTGGTGCAGTGCGCCGGTATCGCTGGAAGATGACCTTGGTCAAAAGAACTTCGTTGAAATCAGAGCCGCGTCGCGCCGCAGTGATGTGTGGTTCGATGCCGCCACGCCTCCTGAACTGCACGACCCACTCACCGCCCTGGCGCAAGGCGGCTGCGGCTTCGCTCATCCGATTTTTGTAAACGACATGCTGGTAGGCGTGCTCAGTATTGGTCGTCGCAACTGCCAGCGTCCGTTCCAGGCAGGGCAGGTCAATGTCATCCAAATTTTCGGTGATTTCCTCGGCTTGCAGATTCGCAGCACGCAGCTACACGAGGAGCAGGTCCGCGCAAGAGTGAACACGCGCGACCTGGAAATTGCCGCCAATCTGCAGCGGGCGCTGCTTCCCAAGCAACTGCCGTCCATCCCCCAGGCTTTCCTGAGCGGCTATTACCGCAGCGCGCGGGAAATTGGCGGTGACTACTACGATGCTTTCCCGGTCGGCGATGGCAACATGTTGCTCGTGGTGGCGGACGTGATGGGCAAGGGCCTGCCCTCCGCGCTCTTCGCCTTCATGTTCCGCAGCCTGGTCCGGGCACGACCCGACCTGGCGCCGCAACCTGGCGAATTCCTTGCTTGGCTCAACCAGAATTTATTTCAAGAACTCGACCGGGCCGAGATGTTCATCACCGCGCAGATCGCCTTCCTTGATTGTAAACAGGGAGAGATACGGGTCGCCAGCGCCGGTCATCCGCCGATGCTGATCGCGAGTTCAACGGGGGAAGTCACGGAGCTTTCCGCCGGCGGCCCGCCGCTGGGAATCCACTGGGACGCGACCTTTTCCGACGAACGCCACGGATATCTCGACTGCCGCGCCCTCATGTTTACCGACGGTTTGATCGAGGCCCGAAATCTCAAGGGCGAGCTGTTGGGGTTGGAGGCCGTCGAGGTTGAGCTGTCCAGCGCCGCGAGCCGCCGCGACTCCAGCGAAGCTACCAAGCACCGACTCGTCAACCTCCTGCAAGCCTTTGAGCAAGGCACTGCCGTGGCCGATGACACCGCGTTCATTATCATAGCCGGCCAGCAGACAATTGAACATGGCTAAGAAACTTCTCATCGTGGACGACGAGCCGCACATGTTGCGGATCACCGAACTCAGCCTGAAAAAGGCTGGCTATGAAATTCTCACGGCGCGCACCGGACGAGAAGCCATCGAACTCGCCGCGCGCGAACTGCCAGCGCTAATTGTGATGGACGTGACCATGCCAGAGCTGGACGGACTCACTGCGCTCAGGCAATTGAAGTCGACGGCTGCCACGGCCAGCATCCCGGTCATCATGCTCACTTCGCGCGGTCAAACGGTTACACGCGAGGAGGCGGAAACCTCCGGCGCAGTCCTCTACTTAACCAAGCCCTTCAGCCCGAGCGCGCTCGCCATCGAGACGCGGCGAATCATCGGCGCGCCATGACCAAAGCACAGTTTTCAAAATGACGACTCATCTCCGGTGCTGTTCGTCGTCCATCCAGCGCCCGTAATTGACTCTGCCGCGACGGCCGTGACTTACGGCTCGTTGCTGAGGCGGAGGATCCAGCAGCAACCGTTCGAAGGCGTGGTTTGCGGCAATCCCATTCCCTATCCGCAGCAGTGATTGCTTGAACCCAACACAAGGGCTTTCAGTGGCAAAAGGCTTCTCGCCTCAGAACGCAGGAAGGGCGTCCATCGATTCTGCGGCTCGCTGATGGTGCTGAGAACATCTTCAGCTCATTCTGCCGGTGCGTCACTCTGGCCGGACCTTGGCAGCCCCTTCGATTTCAACGCATCTCGGCTTCTGCGAGCTCGAATTGAAGCTCCCCACTTCGCCCCCCAATCGAGCAGTTGGCACGGCGGCTGCAAACAGAGGATTTGCAATGTTCGTTAACCGACTCGAAGCAACTGATTCAAGCGGCGCCGAATGCAGCATATAAGCCGTGAAAGAAGCACAATTATCAATTTCGACTCCGAGGCCGATCGAGCCGGGGGCAGTCGTTTTTCCAACCTTGAAACATTGCACCCGCAATGCCTCGCAGTCTCATTGCAACATTCGGGAATCGGGCAGGAAACCGTTGCTGAGTCTCTTCGTCATGATTGACGCGATGGGCTGGGAAATCCTGCGCCATTATTCCTTCGGCAGGGATTTTGCCCCGACGCGCAAACGCTTGGACAGCGTGTTCGGTTACAGCTCAACCTGCGTGCCGTCTATCCTTTCGGGCCGCTGGCCGGACGAGCATCGCAACTGGTGTTACTTTGTTCATGATCCGAAGAAGTCGCCGTTCCGCTTGCTGCGTCCGCTGCGCTGGCTGCCGAAGGCGATCACGAGTCGCCGCATTTTCCGGCGCTGGCTCACCAAGCTGGTCAAGGCGCAACTAAACTTCCGAGGCTACTTCGACCTCTACAACATTCCGTTCCACCACATCCACCGCTACGACTTCACGGAGAAGAAAAGCCCGCTCCAACCGGGCGGCATGAATCGCGGCGAGAACATCTTCGACTTCCTCGTCGCGCAGCGGACGCCCTACTTCGTCAGCGACCCGGCGCTTTCCGAAGAGCAGAACCGCGATGCGCTCATCGCTCAACTGCGCGACGGCAAGGTGGAGTTCGCGTTCATGTATTGGGCGGGGCTGGATGGCTTGCTGCATCGCGTCGGGAATGACTCGCCGGAAATTTTGCCGAAGTTGCGCGTTTACGAGCAGTGGATCGAGCAACTCCTGGCGGCGGCCCACGACCAATACGACGAGGTTCAGCTCTACGTGTTCAGCGACCACGGTATGGCGAATTGCGACGAGCACCTGAACCTCATGGAGCGCATCGAGGCGCTGCCCTTGGAGCAGGAACGCGATTACGCGGTGGTCTATGACTCCACCATGGCGCGTTTCTGGTTCTTGCACGACCACGCCCGTCAGCTCATCACCGCCGAACTTCAACGCGTTACCCAGGGCCGCATCGTACCCGACGACGAACTGGCAAGCCTCCGTACGCTCTTCCCCGACCGCTATTTCGGAGAGGTGATTTTCCTCGTGCGGGAAGGCGTGCTCATCGTGCCGAGCCACATGGGCGAGCGCCCCATTCGCGCCATGCACGGCTATCATCCGTCAGACAAGCACAGCTACGCCGCGCTCCTCACGAACCAAGCTGAAATCCCCGACGAAATCACGGCCATCCCGCACATCTGCGAGTTGATGAAGCGCACCGCCTTGATCGCCAAGCAGTCCAACACCGCCACCGCCCAACCCGTTCTCGTATGATCACCACCACCATCGACCGCCCCAACCTCCTCGATCGCACGCTGCTGTTTCAGTTGTGGAACGATTTCCTCACCCGATGGAAATTCAAGTTCACCCTCCCGCGCGTCCACACGCTCACGCTCGAAGGCGTGACACTGGACGTCTCGACGCTCTCGCCCTTGATGAAGAACAATCTCCTGCTCGGGCGCTACGAAGTTCAGGAGCGCACGCTCGCGGAGCAGTTCCTCACAAGCAACGATGCCGTCCTCGAAGTCGGAGGCGCAATCGGCTTCATCGGTTTGTTCTGCCAGACGCGACTGGGCATCTCGCGCTACACCACCGTGGAGGCCAACCCGAACACGGTGGCGCTCCTGAAGCGCAACTACGCTCTCAACGGGCGCTCCCCGGAGGTTTGGAACGTGGCGCTCGCGGCCGAGGACGGTGAAGTCACGCTCAACATCGGCAACGAGTTCTGGGAGAATTCGCTCGTGGCCGGCGCGAACAGTGGTCGTTCGGTCCGCGTCACCGCCGCTTCACTCGCCAGTCTGGTCCGCCGCCTTGATTACGCGCCGACCGCACTCATCATGGACATCGAGGGCGCGGAACAATTCGTGGACTTCAACCAAGTGCCGCCGAGTGTGCTGAAGGTCATCATGGAATTGCACCCGGGCTTCATAGGCCATGCGAAGACTTACCAGATCGTCGCAGAGCTCATCCACCTCGGCTTCCGCGTCGAGCGCGAAGAGGGCGGCACGTTCCTCTTTCTACGCTCATGAGCAAATCATGGCACAATTGCATTGTCCACGTCCCCCGCCGGTTCGTGGCAGAGGAGTGGGGCGGCACGGAGACTGTCGTTTTGGAGATCGCCCGTCAGCAACAGCTCGCCGGGGCAAAGGCAGAGATTCTCACCTCGATGGCGTTGGCCACGCGGCGCACTGAGAACATCGGTGGCGTGCCAGTGCGGCGCTTTTCGTATTCGTATCCGTTTCTCGGTCTTAGCCCCGTTGACCGCGCCGCGATGGACAAGAAGGGTGGGAATCTCCTCTCGCTCTCGTTGTTCAAATCATTGCTCACGCAGCCGGACGTGCGGCTGTTCCACGCCCACGCGCTCAAGCGTCTTGGCGGCAAAGTGCGCACCGCCGCGCGATTGCGCAAAAAGCCCTTCGTCGTTTCGCTCCACGGCGGTGTGTTCGATGTGCCCGCCGCCGAACGCGCGCAAATGCTCAAACCGATCGCGAACAAACCCGAGTGGGGCAAGGTGTTCGGTGCGTTCTTCGGATCCCGCCGCATCCTTGATGACGCTGACCAGGTTATCTGCGTCGGGCAAAGCGAGATGGAAATGGCGAAACGGCAGTTGAGCCACGACCGCATCGCGTATCTTCCGAACGGCGTGGATTGCGCGAAGTTTGCCACCGGCGACGGCGCGGCGTTTCGCCAGCAACACAACATTCCGGCACACGCATTTCTCGTGTTGAACATCAGCCGCATCGACTCGCAGAAGAATCAGTTGCTGTTGCTCGAAGCGTTTGCCCGTTTCCACGCTCGACAGCCAGACGCGATGCTTGTCCTCATCGGCCCGGAGACCCAGCCGGACTACGCTGCAAAGCTGCGCGACTTCATCGGTGCGAACAGTCTCGCTCCGCACGTGCGGCTGCTGCCCGGCTTGCGCAACGACGACCCAAGTCTTGCCAACGCTTACCACGCTTGCGACGTGTTCGTGCTGCCTTCGATGCACGAGCCGTTCGGCATCGTCGTGCTCGAAGCGTGGAGCGCGGGCCGGCCCGTCATTGTGAACCACGTTGGAGGACTCAAGGCGCTCGTGCGTCCTGGTGAGAATGGTTTGTTCATCAATGAAAACTCCGAAGCGACACCCGCGGACCTCGCGGCGCGCCTCGCTGAACTGGCGGCCGCACCATCACTTCGTCGCGAACTCGGCGCAGCCGGCCACGTGGAGGCTCGCTCGCGCTACGACTGGAGCCGCATCGCGCAGCAACTCGAACACATTTACCAGAAAGCCGAGCATCACGCCGCGCGCCGCTATGGGAGGAACGGCGCGTGAGTTATTCGGCGGTCAAACGCAACATCTGGAGCAACTCGGTCTCGAATTACATCCGAACCGTGGTCGGCATGGTGGTGGGGCTGTTCACATTTCGGATGCTCTATCAAGGACTCGGCAAGGAGCAGTTCGGATTCTGGTCGTTGCTCTGGAGCGTTTTCGGCTACGGCATCCTGCTCGATTTCGGGTTTGGCTTTGCGGCGCAGAAGCGCGTGGCCGAACTCTCGGTGAAACAGGATTGGGACAAGTTGAGCCGGGTGTTGAGCACGATTCTGTTCTTCTACACTGGAATCGCCGCGCTCATCGGGATGGCCGCGCTGTTCGGCTCGGCACAAATCATCGGCTGGTTCGGGGTTTCTCCGCAGCACACGGAGGAGTTCCGCCGTATCCTCGTGGTATTCTTTGCCGGAATCGGCCTCGCGTTTCCAATGGGCGTCTTCCCGGAGATTCTCCGCGGCCAGCAGCGCATCCGGCTGGCGAACAACCTCATCTCCGCGGCGATGGTGATGCGCCTCGGTCTGATCGCCTGCGCGGTGTGGCTTAAGTGGAGCTTCATGGCGGTGATGGGCATCGCGCTATTCTTCGCCCTAGCGCCGGATTTTCTCGCGGCAGTCCTCGCCTTGCGCCAGATGCCAGCCGTCCGGCTCAGTCCGCGCCTGTTCTCGTTTGGCTTGATGCGCGAGACGATGCAGTTCTCCGTCTTCGCTTATCTGGGCACGGCCACGAATATTGTCCTGGGCAAGAGCGATCAACTGGTGCTGGGGGCAACGCTTTCCGTGGGCGCAGTGGCGGTGTATCAAGCAGGAGCTAAGATTGCCGAGGTGTTCAGTCAGTTCACCAAACAGGTGCAGGACACACTTAGTCCGGCTGCCGCGCATCTCCACGCCTTGGGCGACCGCGCCGCCTTGCACGACCTGCTCGTTAACAGCCTGCGTTGGAGCGTGCTCATCGCCACGCCGCTGTATCTGCTCTGCGCCTTTTACCTCGATGAACTGCTGCAACTGCTCACCGGCGACCACGTCATCGCCCGAGAGACTTTCCTGGTCGGCCAGGTGCTGCTGGTGTGGTTTTACACTACCCTCCTCACCCACAGCGTATCGAAGCGCATCTTCATGATGTGCGGCCACGAGCGAAGCCTGATGTGGCTTGGACTCGCCGAGGCGGTGACCAATCTGGCATTGAGCGTCGTACTGGTTCTAATCCTCCGCAGTGTCGTCGCCGTCGCCATCGGCTCGCTGATCCCCACGCTCTACTTTGGCTGGGCGCGGCTCTGGCCGTGGATGGCGCGCGATGTCGAACTCGGCGGGTGGCAACTATTCAAGCGTACGGTGCTCCCCTCCTGGGTGGCTTGCCTGCCGATGCTTGCGCTGCTTGGTGCCTTCAAGTTTGTCGTTCTTGCCCCGGGCGGTTCGGCCGTCCGCGCGAT
>CAYQWK010000030.1:0-23533 GCA_964420805.1 uncultured Bifidobacteriaceae bacterium
GGCGATTCCTTCTGGCGTCAGTTCCACCTTGTAAGGAGCCCACTTGAGGACAAAGGCATTGAAGTCCGCCAGCATGGCATCGCGCTGCACGTCGGTCATGGTTTGGGAGATGAGGTTTTGGCTCATGGTTTTGGGGCCCGCTTTTGGTTCATCCATCCGCCGGGAAGCATCCATGCGAACATGGGAGTCAAATCGGGCCATTTACTGGGTTGGCATTGGCTGTATTGACTCTTTTCACAACTCTTTTGGCTCGCCCGAGCGAGTCAGAGGATGCGCGTCTCTGCCAAAATGGCAGGGCGAAGTCAAGCAGGCATACAGCATTGCCTGAAAATCAGCCGTTGAAGCCTGAAAACCAGCCGCCGGAGCCTGAAAATCAGGCAAAATTGCCTGATTTTCAGGGAATGACGACTGTTCATCATGGGTGGACCCATCCAAAACAGGGGTCAACCCCTGAAAAACATGGGTGGACCCATGAAAATCATACCTCGACCCATGAAAAGGCGTGGTGGACCCATGAAAATCATGGGTCAACCCATAATCCAGATGGGTGGACCCCTGAGAATCAATCGCCCACCCATGAAAAAGACCCATCTGAAGCCGTCAAAAAGCCGCAAGCGGCTGTTCCAAAGCCACTTGCTCGAATTTCGAGGCCCGGCAAAGTGAAATTGCGCGCAGAACGGTTCAAGAGCCGCCAGTTCTCACGATTCTGTTCAGGACACCCGCTCCGGATCGAGGCTGCTCTGACGGCCGACGGTCAGCAAAAGCCAAATGCGGGTTGGCACCAGCATCGGCAATCGGGAAACTCAGCCGCATTCGGGAGAAACCCGGGTGTAAAACAGCAGTTGTGACCAAGGCAAACAACCACATGAAGACCATCCTCACCGCCTGCACCGCCGGCAAAGTCTCCACATTCTTCGTTGCGCTGCTTCTCTTCGCGGCGCAGTTTGCTCGCGCGCAGGAAATGTTGACTGAGAAGCCACAGCTTGTGACCAACCCACCGCTCATGGGCACGTTCTTCCTGTTGCAAAATCCCAAGTCGCCGCCGTATCCCTTCGATCCCTTCCACGGCGAGTTGCCCGTGTATTTTTACGATGGCGTGTATTTCGTCGATGACACGGGCGTGGATTACGTGTCCCTCCGGGAGGCAGCGGCATGTCCGCGCTGTCGTTCACTCCTCCGGGCCTCGGCAACACGAACGGTGGCGGCGTAGGCGCGAGCGCGCCGTGCGCGGGCTTCACCAACTTCACCGTGGGCTACCAATATTGGACGAACAGCAATCTGGCATTGGCCATCGCGCCATCAACGAACAACACGATTGCTCTGACCATTCAGACCCCGACCACGAACGTGAGCTATGACCTGTTCGGAACGACCAACCTGGTGGACCTGGCTCCGCCATCGTTTAGCCGGACCAATTGGGCATGGCTGACCCGCGCACGCGGAGGTTCGACCAATTTCTCGTGGGGCCAGACCAACTGGTGCGAACGGTATTTCCAACTGGGCACCATGCAGGACAGCGACCACGACGGCCTGTCTGACGCCTACGAAAACCTCGTCAGCCACACGAGGACCAATGACGCCAATTTGCCAGGAGTCCTTTACGAAACGGTCATCACCAACCAAAACCCAAGCGCGTGGTTCAAGCTCAACGGCGCCAGCCTCACGAACTCGGTCACGAGCGGCGAGGCTTTGACGAACGGCGGTGGATTTTGGTCCTCGGACGCTTTCGCGGTCGGGAACAGTGCCTATTCATTCTCAACCAACTTGCACAAGCTGGTGTTCACGAATGACGCCCTCGGCGGCGGGACGGGTGATGCGACGAACCAAGGCTCGTTCACGCTGCTCTTCAAGGCGATGACGCGCCGGGCGACTGCCAAGCGTTATGTGCTTTCGCAGGGGACGGCCGGTTCCAACGCGATCGCGGTGTACTTTGACGGCACGAACAGCACTGACGCGTCGTTGACGGGAGCCTTGCGGGTTGGGGTGGGCACAAACGACCAGGCCATTCTTTCGGATACGAACCTCGTTCACGGAGCGTGGTATTATCTCGCGGTGACTTGCTACGAGGCGAACACCAATGATGCAGTCCACTGGTATCTCGGCCAAGTTGGGAGCCAGACCTTGCAAGCCGGCGGTTTCGCCTTGGGGCCAGCGCAGAAGTTTGGAACCACCGGCGCCATCACGCTCGGCAACAAGGACGAGAGCACGAACAGCGCCTTTCGGGAATCATCCACGATCAACGGCTCCATCGACCAGGTGGTTTTCTGGAGGCGCGAGTTGACGGCGGCCGAGGTCAACGCCCAGTTCGACACGCTCCACGCCCTGTTCCAAGGGCCGGCCAAGGTGTTTGACCTCACCCGTTGGGAACTCACGTTGCCGGTGGACGCCACCAACCAGTTGGACAATGCCCACGAGCCTCTCGACATAAGCACGACGTGGTTGAACTCCGGATTTAGATATGTCGAGCCACTCATCACATCGCAGCAGGACGGGAAGCAGAGATATTTCTACCTAAGCACGAGTAATACGATGGTGTTTGAAGCGCCGTGGAACGGCGCGGACCAGGACACCAACAGTCCCGCGACCAACGGCAGCCCTCGCAGCGAGTTGCGGGAGACGAAGACCGACGGGAACGAGTTTAACTGGAAGCCGTACGATCCGGCGACGGGAACCCCGACCAACACACATACGCTCCTGGCGACGTGCCGGTTGGAGAGTGTGCCCAGCAAGGTGATCTTCGGGCAAATTCATGCCGACACGCCCGTTCCAGCCGGCGGCGCTGTGCCCGCCGTCACGCTGTTCCATGAAGGGACTGGCATCACCAACAAGAGGATAAGGTTGGCGGTTTATTACAGCCCCGACCGCTCGGTCACGAATTCTGGTGGGGCCCAGACCTTGGACATTGTGAGCGGGGTGAACGTGGGGGATCGGATTGACTATGAGCTTAAGCTGGAGGCCACGACAAATGGCACGGTCACGCTTAAGGCCACGGTTGCGGTCAATGAAGGAACACCTTCTGAACAAACCGTGCGCATGAACAACCCAGCGGACACGAATTACTCAGGTTGGGGAGCTACAAATGTAACCTTGTACTTCAAAGCAGGGTGCTACTTCCCGAAGGCAGCTAATAACAGCGGCACCGCAAGAGTGTCGTTTTCCAGTTTGAGGGTCACGCACCAACCGTGAACGGAAACCTAACCATCTGAATCCCATGAAACTGCTCATCGCTTACTCATTCGTCTTGCTGGTAACACTTGATGTCCACGCGCAAGGACTCATCTGGAGCGCAAGTAGCTCGTCGGGGAATAACGGTGCTCTGCCCGGCGGGAGTTGGCAGGTCGCCTTTGACCACACGTCGGATACTTCCTTCCCAATTTCCCCTAGCTTGAATCCTGTCGCAGGCATCTTCTCCATGACTATCTCCACGAACGATACCGGGCGCACCTTTTTCGCCAACGCCCTGAATGAGCCCGGATTTGTTGGGTTTGTCGCCGGCCTCACCGATGGCGTAAACGGATGGATTCGGTTCCAAGGAGGAACACCCTTCTCGTACCTATCGCAGACCGAGCGTGGGTTCTTGGGCCGTTCCCCATCCGCGCCTGACCTGGCGGGCTACGACATCACGCAGATTGGTTTCCGGGTGAACAACTTCTACGACTACTTCGATGTGCAGGAAAACACGTACTTCAGGCAGTTGGACTACTCCCTAGACTTCTATGGCGTGGCCGTGCCTGAACCCAGCACCTGGGCCTTGCTGGCGCTGGGTGGTGCCACCGCCTTGCTGCTGCGGAGAAAGATCCGCGCGCGCGAGCAGTCTTAACGACTGCGCGCTGGAATAAACGGATGCGCCGCTGGCAGGAGTTCAGCGCCGCAGCCCTTTCAAAAGGGCAACATGGGCGGAGAGTTCCTCGGAAATCTCGGTGCCCCAGTCCCAATACGCATGAAAACCCTCCCCCATTGTAGGGCGTTTACCAATGAGCTTTTTGAGTTTTGTCGCTATGCGTTCGAAGAACGCCCGGTCAGGAGCCGTTAATTCAAGCCGGCGCTGCGCGAGCAACGTCTCGATGCTGATGGCGACGGAGGAATAGGTATGTTCCGCGAGGCGATAGAATTTCCGTTCCCCATGCACTCCATCGATCGCGTTGAATTCGGCCATTCGCTCGGAGAAACGTTGTGCTACCTCAGCGAATGTATTCCCAAACGAATCTGGCTCCCGGAAGAATTCATAGTTCGTGTTTGCCGCACGGTTTGGAGGCGGGTCAGTCCGTTTCGGTTGCGGAAGCGGCAAGTCGCCGCGATACAGTTCTTCAATCTTGCCGTCCAAATCCTTGTAAAGAGAACCTTTGAATGCTTCGACAGATTCGTATTCATGAAAGAGTCCAAAGGTTCCCATCTCCTTCTTGAATTCTTTAACCATGTTCCATTGTTCCGGATCTGTTTCGTAAGGGACCGCGCGCTTACAAAAATAGAGCATCACGCGTCCCGGACCTTTGGCGGAGATGAACTCCCGAATCTCTTCGAGCGTTCCAGAGCGGGCTGTCGGCGTGGGAGTGCCGATCCGGGACCAGAGAATTGCAATGAGCAAATCACTCTGCTCGATGATCTGTTTGTTCAGGATATGTTGAGGATGGTCGCCCAAGCCAGGCACTGAGGCTTGTTCCCAAAGGATTGGAACCAGAACAGTTCCGGTGTTCCTCACATTCCAGCTTGTACACACTTCCACGACGGCGTTGCGTTCCGCTCCGACATCTCCGGGAGATGCTACGGCAATGCGAATGGTCTGATCCATAGTTACAAATCCAGCGCTTTCTGCTCGCCGCCTTTGGTTTGCGCCTTGGGGGCTTTCTTGAAGGTCTCGTCCGTGGCGGCCACGGAGGAGGGGCGTTCGATGGGTTTGCCTTCCATCAGTTCCTTCACGGTGCGGAGTTGGAGCTTCGGGTATTGCTGGCCGTTGAGTTTGTGAACGTAGAAGCCGGCGCTGGCGGCCTCGGCCTCCATCGGGGCGGTGGGGGCCTGGAGCGAGATGAGCACGCCGATCGCGGCCTTGTCGCGGTCGAGCACGCCGCGCAGGTCGCGCACGTCCTTCACGCCGGTCTTCCCGCCCTTGACCTGGATGATGATGGTCTCGGGCTTCGCCGCGCGCGGATCGTCGCGGAAGAGTATCTTGCCGTCGATGCCGTGGTCCGCGCCTTTCTTCTGTTCGACGGGCCGCGCGCCGACGAGGCCGAGCGCCCACCATTGGAATTGGTATTTGTCGTCCTCGGCCAGCTTGAAGGCTTCGTTGGGCGTGGTGGGTTCGCCCACGGTGACGATTTCGATCTTTTCGCCATAGGTGTCGCGCAGCCGGTTCTTGATGAGCGAGGTGGCGAGTTGGGTGATGTCGATGCCGATCCACTGGCGCCCGAGTTTTTCCGCCGCGTCAATGGTCGTGCCGCAACCGCAGAAGGGGTCGAGGACGACGTCGCCAGGATTGCTGCTGGCTTTGATGATGCGTTCCAAAAGAACGACGGGTTTTTGTGTGGGGTAGGGAAGGCCGCACGGCGGGTCAATGCGGCGGGCGCCAAGCAATCTTCTCGACAGCGCCCGCCAACGCTTTGCATAAGCTGCGGCCTCGTTTGAGATGAAAGAGATTTTTCCTGCTCCGCCGCCGCTGGTTCACAACCAGTTCGAGACGGTCAAGGAGCTGTTCAGCAAGAATGTGGTGCCCAGCTACGGGCGGTTTGACATCGCCTTGAGCCACGGCGCCGGCAGCCAGGTCTGGGATGGGCGCGGCAAGCGCTATCTCGACATGGGCGGCGGCATCGCCGTGAACTCGCTCGGGCACGCGCATCCGGAGATCACGGAGACGCTGGTCGAGCAGTCGCGGCGGCTGACGCACGTCTCAAATCTCTATTACCACGAACCGCAGGGCCGCCTGGCTCAACGCATCGTGAGACATCTCGCGGCGGGCAAGGTCTTCTTCTGCAACAGCGGCGCGGAGGCGAACGAGGGGCTTTACAAGCTGGCACGAAAGTTCGGCCATGATGAAGGCCGTTTCGAGATCATCACGGCGATCAACTCGTTCCACGGGCGGACGCTCGGGGGCATTGCCGCGACCGGCCAGGAGAAGGTGAAGAAGGGATTCGAGCCGGCGGTGAGCGGGTTCACGCATGTGCCGTACAACGACCTCGACGCAGTGCGGAACGCGATCACGCCCGCGACGGTGGCGGTCTTAATCGAGGGCATCCAGGGCGAGGGTGGCATCACAGCCGCCACGCCTGAATACCTGCTCGGCCTGCGAGAGCTATGCGACGAGCGGAAGATGTTGCTAATGATGGATGCGGTGCAATGCGGGCATTTCCGAAGCGGGAGGTTCCAGAGCTTTCAGCGCGTCCTCGAAGGCACAATGGGCGCAGAGGGTTTTCTGCCGGACGCGGTTTCGATGGCGAAATCGCTGGGCGGAGGGTTCCCAATCGGTGCGTTCTGGGCGCGGGAGCCGCATGGCGATCTGCTCGGGGCCGGCACTCACGGGACGACGTTTGGTGGCACGCCGCTGGGGTGCGCCGTGGCGCTGAAGGTCATGGAAGTGATCGAGCGCGAAAAGCTGGCGGACAACGCGCGCCACATCGGCGCATTCCTCAAGGCGGAGTTGCAGCGCATCGCGGAAGAGAATCCCGGCGTGCTGAACTCCGTGCGGGGGCTGGGGCTGATGCTGGGCTTTGAGTTGGTGGAAAAGGAGCGCATTCCGGCGTTCGCGAGCGGCGAGAAGGCAGCTTCCATACAGTTCGTCAACCGCCTGCACGACGCGGGCCTCCTGACGATTCCGTCCGGGAACCAGGTGGTGCGGCTGCTCCCGGCCTTGAACCTGCGGCGCGATGAAGCCGCCGAGGCGGTGGCGGTGATCGAGTCGGTGGTGCTGTCGCTGCGCGGTTAAAGCCGCTCGCGAGGTTCGACATGCCGCCGGCGCGCGGTTAAGATCCGCGCGCATGTTCAATTCTGCTTCACGGTGGTTTGCCCTGGCCGTCGGCGTCGGGGCGTGGCTCTCGCTAACCACCCCCACGCTTGCGGAAACGCTCTTCCTCCAGCCCATCGCCGACACGACATTGATCGAGACCGCGCCGGATAACAACCTGGGCGGCGCGGATTTCTTCAACGCCGGCACAGCGGGGAATGGACAGCGCAATCGCGCGCTGGTGCTTTATGACCTTTCGGCAATCCCCGCCGGCGCGATCATCACCAGCGCGGAATTGACGATGGACATTGTGCGGGTGCCGGCAACGGGCGCGCAGTTCTCCGACTTCACTCTGCGGCGCGTACTCGAATCGTGGGGGGAGGGAAACCAGGTGGCGGAGAATCCCGACACGCCGGGCCGCGGCTCGTTGGCGCTCAATGGCGAGGCAACGTGGATTCACCGTTTCGCCGGCGGCGCGGCATGGACGCAGCCCGGCGGGACGTACGCTCCAGCCGTCAGCGCCTCGACGCCCGGAGGCGGGCTGGGAGACACGATCCAATTCCACTCTACGCCAGCACTGATCGCGGACGCGCAATTCTGGCTGGACAACCCGGGACAGAACTTCGGCTGGCTGTTGAAGAGCGAGTCGGAGGGCACGGGCAAGACGGCACGGTCGTTCGCCTCCAGCGAACGGGAATTTGGCCCGACGCTGATGCTGGAATTCACAGTGGTGCCAGAGCCATCGTCGGCGGCCTTGGGAATCGCTGGCATGCTGGCCGGACTCGCAACCTGGCGACGTCGGAAATAGACTTTGGTCCGGGACTTGCAATGCTCCGCCGCGTCCAGCGGAGTGACCGAAATCCGGTTTCTTTCTGGAAACATAGTTGTAGGAACTGCTCAAACATGAGACAACCGATCAGTCGTATGAAAAGATTGCTCCGCCGTTGGAAGGGAGTGGCGCTGCCGCTCCTTTGTGTTGTGTCCACCACCTTGTCCGCCGGTGCGGCCGAAATGAATCCCGCGCCGCCGCAGATGAAAGGCAGCCGGGGAACGAACGGGCAGACGCGCCTGTCCTTCCCCTATCCCGGCGCGCAGCAATACAACGTGTTTAGTTCGCCGAATGTGGCGGCTCCGTTCACGCCGGATACGAACTCCGGCCAGTTGCTGGGGCCGAGCTTCCTCGTTACCAACGGGGGGCCAATGCGCTTCTACCGCGTGAACGCGGTGCCCATGAGCAGCAATGACCTGTTCGCCGCCACGGTGTTGAACCGGCTGACTTACGGGCCGTCGCCGGACAGCATCGACCGCATCCGCAGCATCGGGGTGCAGGCATTCATCGACGAACAGATGGCCGGCGAGTTGATTCCCGATTCCATCAACACGGATCCCGCCATCACAAACCAGGTTCCGACTCCTCCGGCACTTACCAACTGGATTCGTGTGACGGCGACGGGTGTGTCCGGCGGAAACACAGTGGGCTTTTACATGACCAACCGCGGCTCGATCTACATCGACAATGTCTGGCTCTGCTACGGCACAAACGCAGAAACCGGTACGAACCTCATCGTCAATGGCAGCTTCGAGACCTCGCCGATCAACCCGCCGTGGACCAACGGAAACGGCTCATTGAACACGGTGGGCTCGATGATTGTGACCAACAGCCCAACGGTGGACGGATTGGCAGCCGAGGGAACCAACTGTCTGTTGTTGACCTTCACCGGCGCGGCCAGCCAGTTGAACGCGGGCTTCTGGCAGTTCTTCCTGACCAACACCCCAAGTTCCACCCAGCGATTTGCGTTCAGCTATTATTACCTGCCTGTTCAGCAGACCAATCCGGTGGCTTTTGTGGGCCGCCTGACCGGCGGCGTGAGCGGCGTGGCAACCGGGGCGGTCGTGCTGCCTTCCGTCCCGGCCCCGCCTGCCGCGCCGCCGGCCATCGCGGCCGCCTACAGCCGGATCATCAACACCAACGCAAATCTTGACGATCTGCGCGCCTGGCATGTCTTCCGCGCCATCCACAGCCCACGGCAGTTGCACGAGGTGCTTGCGCAGTTCTTTCAAAACCACTTCACAACCCAGTACCAGAAGACGCGTGATTACTTCGACAACAACTACGATGTCGGCGCGTACACCAACTCGAACATACGCGAGGCGATCTCCGTGGACCTGCACTGGCGCGAGCACAACCGCTTCCGCCAGGCACTGCTGAATCCAAATTGCAATTTCCACGACCTTCTCAAGATCAGCGTCGAGAGCGAGGCCATGATCGTTTACCTCGACACACAACTGAACTCGAAGGCCGCCCCCAACCAGAACTACGCGCGAGAAATCATGGAACTGCATTCCATGGGCGCGGACAACGGCTACATCCAGCAGGACATCGTGGACCTCGCCAAGGTGTGGACGGGCTGGCGCATGGCGAAGAAGGAACCGGCCAATGCGGATTCGCCCTTCGCACCGGCGATTTCCGGCAGCAACACCAACATTGCAGACACGCCTGGAAGCTGGGTGCTGCATTTCGCGACCAACAGCCACGACACGGGCACCAAGCGGTTGTTCACCAATGGGCCGATCGCAGCGCGCTTCGGCTCCACCTTCAACGCCGGTCAATCCTACGCACTCATCCTTTCCAACACGCTGGCCACCGGCACCAACGGTTTCTCGGAGGGCTACCGCGTGGCCGCGCACCTCGCCAATCTGCCCTACACGATGGAATTCGTCAGCGTGAAGCTCTGCCGCGTGTTCGTTCACGAGAACTTTCAGTTTGGCGTTTACGACTACACGCTGCCGGTCATTTCCCCTGAGGCACAACTGGTCAAGGATTGCATGACCGCGTGGAACACGCCGGCGGGCGACGGGCGCAAGGGCAATATACGCTCCGTGCTGAATGTGATCTTCAATTCCGCGCTCTTTCGCGGGCATGGCGCATCCCACCAAAAGACCAAGACCCCGCTTGAGTTCGCGGTCAGCGCCGTTCGAGCTTTGCGCGTAACCAGCACGGACGCCAACGGCTATGTGACCTCGACCAGCGACAGCGATGGCTACGGAATCTCCGGCAAGAACGGCAACACCTACCCGCTTTCACGCATGGGCGGCATGGGGCTTTTCAACAAGACCGAACCGGACGGATGGAGTGAATTCGGAACGGTCTGGCTGAACACGGCGAACCTATGCGAGCGGATGCGCTTTGCGCAGCACCTCTCGATGCCGGCCAGTTCCACCAAGGATGATGATTACGGAAGCGCCGGCCTGGCCAACACCACCGACCCGGTCGCGCTCATCCGCCTCCGGCTGCCGTCGGGCAGTTGGAATGACGCCGGTGCGGTCGCTGACCTGCTGCTCGGCCTGCTTTACCCAGGCGAGGGCGCCGGCAATCTCGGGCGCGACCGCCAGGCGGCGATCGATTATCTGAACACCAACGAGGCTGGAACGGGGAGCTCACCGTTCAGCGGCCTTAGCGGATCAAACTACGATGCGCGTGTGCGCAGCTTGGTTGGCTTCTTGTTCAGCCTGCCTCGTTTCCAGGAGCAATAAACCTTTCAACACAACCCAACCGGAGAAAAGTTATGGCCAACCTCATCACTCGTCGCTCGTTCATGTCACAGAGCGGCCGCGCCGCAATCGGCCTCGGCCTCGCATCCCTGATGAACATCCCGCCGTTCCTAAAGAACGCCCTTGCGGAAGGAACCATCGGACTGAACGGCAAGAAGCTCATCTTCATCTTCCTGCGCGGCGGCAACGACGGCGTCAACAACGTCATCCCGGTTCTCGACCCAAGCTATCGCGGCACCGGGAACGTCCTGCGCAACTTCATCGGCATGCCCATGGACCCGGTTCTTGATTACGCGGCGGTAACCGGCACTGCGGACACGGTGCCGATTGATTATCCCTATGCCGTGCGCCTCGGGAACGGCTTCGCCACCTTGAACCCGGCCATGCGGGATCTCGCGCCCATCTTCAACGCGGGCGACCTGGCGGTCATTCACCGTGTCGGCTACCGCAGCCTTTCGCGATCGCATTTCGACTCGGAAATCTATTTCGAGCGCGGCACCGACGGCACCTCTTCCAACAAGAACGTGGTCGATGGCGTCTGGTATCGCACCGTGGTCGAATCCGGCTGGAACCGCAGCCACGCTCTCTCCGGCGTCTCGGTCCAGTCGAACATGCCATCGAGCCTTCGAGGGGCGGAACCGATGACCAACCTGAGTTCCATCAGCCGCTACAACCTCATCGGGGTCAGCACCCCGTCTGGCAGCACCAACACCGACCGGGTGAAGATTCTCAACGCGCTCGACCTCGCCTACCAGCAGCCGTTCCCGCAGAAGGACGGCCGGCCGATGATCCACACGCTTGGAACGCAGTTCCGCGACACGCTCGACATCCTTCAAGACCCGTCGTTCCTGTCGAACAACTGGTTCGATGTGGACAATTCGACCTATCTGTTCCCCTCATCCACCGCGCAGGATCAGATTGTTACCGGCTCCACATACCGTGTCGGCAGCAACGGCTATGGTTTCATGAGCAGCATCCGCAACTGCGCCCAACTCCTGAACAACACCGATGCCATCATCACCGGCACTGAGATTGGCGGGTTCGACACACACACCGGGCAGGTGACGTTTGACAGCGCCAACCTTGTCTCGCAGCCCCATCTTGGCGGTCACGCCAACCTCCTGCGCCGCATCGCCTCCGCCTACTACGCGCTCTGGCGGTATTTCTCGCTCTACGGCAAGGGCGGCAGCCGCGCCATTCCCGGCGCGCAGGTCGGGTGGAACGACGTCGTCGTCGTCACCATGTCCGAGTTCGGCCGCACCTCTGAGGAGAATGACTCACAGGGCACCGACCATGCCGAGGCCAGTGTCATGTATGTGGCTGGCGGCGGCGTGCAGGGCGGTGTCTTCGGATGCGACACAAACCCGAATCCGAAACTTGGCGGTGCCGTTAATTGGGCCATCGGTAACGGCGGCAAGAACGGCGCTCTCTACACCGCGGACACCAACGTCGGCTATCTGCGCCGCACCATCGACTACCGTTCCGTGATCGGCGAAATCATCCGCGACCACCTCGGCGCCACCCAACCCCAGCTCAATCGCATCATCCCGGCCTACACCAATGAAGCGACCGAGCACCTGCTCAACGGCGGCACTGTCGGCTCGACGCCGATCATCGGCGAACTGGGAATCGTCTGAACGCCCGGCGCAGCCGCTACACGAGAGCCGCCCGCAGCGCTTCCAGATGCTGGGGCACAGCCGTCCACGGGTCCGGCACCGCCTCGTATTCGAGCGCGACGTAACCCTGGTAATTGGCCGCCCGGAGAATCTCCACCGCGCGCTTCAGATCCGTCGGCTTGCTTTCCTTCGCTCCGCGCGGGCGGATTTCCACCTTCACCTGCACGTTCACGGCGTAAGGCGCGCACTTCGCGAGATCCGCGTAGGGATCGTCCGTGTGGAAATTCCCGGTGTCGAGGTTGATGCCAAACCACGGGCTGTTCACTGCGCGCACGATGTCCAGCAGATCCTCCGGCTCCGCGACAATGCCCCCGTGGTTCTCCAAACCAAGGATCACTCCCTTCTTCCCAGCGTATTCGCAGCATTCGGTAATGGCCTCGATACACAACTTGCGCGCCTCGTCCTTCGCCATTCCCTTGGGCAGGCTCCCGGCAAAGATGCGGATATGCGGCGCCGCCAGCATAGCGGCGTGATCGATCCACGCCTTGGTGTCGGCGATCTGCTTGTCCCGCGCTGCGCCCGGCGCAAGCGTGAAGACATTTCCCACCGCCGAACCGCTGATCGGCACACCGCGGAGAAAGGCATGGCGCTTGAGCTTCAGCAGAAAGTCCGGCGTCAGCGGCGACGGAAAATAATAGCTCGTGACCTCGGCGGCGCAATTGTGCGCGGCGCAGTAATCCACGAAGTCAAACATGTCGATCGGTTTCGCCGGCACGTTCTTGCGCGCGTGCGTCGCGTCCTTGAATGAATCACGGAACGAGTAAGCCGCCAGGGCCAGGGCGAAACGCGACTTGCCCGGGCGAACGAACGGCTCAATAGCGCCGCCAGGCAGAGCGGCAAGAGCAGCGGTGACCACGGCGGACTGGCGCAAAAACGCGCGGCGTGAAGAGCAGGTTTGCATGGGCGAATTCGACCACGGCCTGGCGGTTGATGCATTGAAAAACTGTTCACGCCTTTGGCAACGGCAATTCCTGAATACTCTCAATGGAACGCCCGTTCTCAAACGCGCGGCGCGAGAATCAAGTTGAACACCCGCCATTCCCCCGCCCTAAATCAGCGCCGTTGAAACATTCCACCGGCCAGACCGCCCGATGACTCCGCGCCTTCAGATGTCCGGCGTGCGAAAGTCGTTCGGCGCCACCAGCGCCCTGCGCAACGTCTCCTTTTCCGTCCAGGCCGGCGAGGTCCACGCGCTCATCGGCGAGAACGGCGCAGGCAAGAGCACGTTGATGAAGATTCTCAGCGGCGCGCATCCGGCCGACGCGGGAACCATCACCATCGACGGCCGGCCCTTCGTTCCCGAGAACCCCAGTCACGCGCGCCGTTGCGGCATCGCGATGATCTACCAGGAACTGACCCTAGCGCCGCATCTCAGCGTCGAGGAGAACATCCTGCTCGGTGCCGAGCCGTCGCGCCTTGGGTGGCTCGACCGCCGGCAACGCCGCGATCTCGCCCGCCGCGCCCTCGCCGAGCTTCAGCACGACAACATCCCGCTCGACGAACCGGTCCGCCTCCGCACCATTGCCGAGCAGCAAATTGTCGAGATTGCCCGCGCGCTCGTCCACCAGCCCAAGGTGCTCATCATGGATGAGCCGACCAGCAGCCTCACGCAGGTGGACACCGAAAACCTGTTCCGCGCCATCGCCCGGCTGAGCGGGCGCGGCGTAAGCGTGATCTACATCAGCCACTTCCTTGAGGAATGCCAGCGCGCCTGCCAGCGCTTCACCGTGCTGCGCGATGGCGAAACCGTGGGCACCGGCGACATGGCCGCCGTGACCATTCCGGAGATTATCAAGCTCATGGTCGGTCGCGACCTCGTGGAAATCTATCCACGCACCCCGCACGCGACCGGCGCAACGGTGCTCGAAGTGCGCGCACTCGCCGGCGAATCCAAGCCGCGCCACGTCAGCCTCGCCTTGCACGAGGGTGAAATCCTCGGCATCGCCGGCCTCGTGGGCGCGGGCCGGACCGAAACATTGCGCGTGCTGTTCGGCCTCGATCACGTGGCGGGCGGAACCGTCGTCTTGCGCGGGCGAACCGCCACCCGTGCCACGCCCTCGGCACGGCTGGCCGGCGGCATCGGCCTCTTGAGCGAGAACCGCAAGGAGGAAGGTCTGATGCTCGGCCGGTCCATCGCGGACAACTTGACCCTGACCCGGTTTGCGCCGGTCGCGCGGGCGGGATTCATCAACGGCGCCGCGCAACGCGCGGCGGCCCGCCGCTGGATCGAAAAGCTCGAAGTCCGCGCCCGCGGCCCGGAGCAGGCCATCGGCGAGCTTTCCGGCGGCAACCAGCAGAAGATTGCCGTGGGCCGGCTGCTGCACCACGACGCGCGCGTCTTTCTGCTCGACGAACCCACGCGCGGCATCGATGTCGCCAGCAAGGCGCAGATCTACCGGCTGATTGGTGAACTGGCCGCGCAGGGCCGCGCCGTGCTCTTCGTCAGCTCGTACCTGCCCGAATTGCTCGGCGTCTGCGACACGCTCGCGGTGATGTGCCGCGGTGTCCTCAGCGAGGCGAGGCCGGTCGCCGAATGGAGCGAACACTCGATCATCGCCGCCGCCGTGGGCGCCGCGGCGCCCCAATCCCCATGACCAATCCACGCGCTTCATTCCTCAATTTCTGCCGGCTCATCAACCTCCTTGGCCCGTTCCTCGGCCTGCTGTTCGTCGTCGGGATCTTCTCGATCAAACCCGAGGTGCGCGCCGCGTTCCTCTCCGGTGGCAACTTCAAGATCGTCTTCACCCAGACCGTCATCGTGGCCATTGGCGCGCTCGGCATGACGCTGATAATCATTAGCGGAGGCATCGACCTTAGCGTCGGCTCGGTGGTCGCGCTCGCCAGCGTGGTGGGCGCGCGGTTGTTGAGCCTGGAACACCCTTGGTCCACCCCGGCGGTGGTCGCGTTGGTCGTCCTCTCCGGCGGCCTCATCGGCCTGCTCAACGGATCGCTCATCGCCGGCGCGCGCATGATGCCATTCATTGTCACCCTCGGCATGATGGGCGTGGCGCGCGGCGTGGCGAAGTGGCTGGGCAACAACCAGACCGTGAACTACGACGAAAAGGCCGCCGTAAACTCGATCATGGCCATCGACGAACCGTTCCGCTTCTTCCCGCTGCCAACCGGCGTGTGGATTGCCATCGCCCTCGCGGCGGTAATGGCGTTGGTGCTGCGACAAACGGTCTTTGGCCGCCACATTTTCGCCATCGGCTCGAACGAGGCCACGGCGCGCCTTTGCGGTGTGCGCGTCCGCGTCATGAAAGTCGCGATCTACGCGCTGGCGGGTTTGTTCTTCGGCCTGGCCGGGCTGATGCAGCTTTCACGGCTTACCCAGGGCGATCCCACTGTGGCCGTGGGGCTGGAACTCGACATCATCGCCGCGGTCGTCATTGGCGGCGCAAGCCTGAGCGGCGGGACGGGAAGCATCCTCGGCTCGATGATCGGCGCGCTGATCATGGCCGTGCTGCGCAACGGCTCGAACCAGATGGGCTGGCCGACCTACATGCAGGAAATCATCATCGGCGCCGTCATCGTACTGGCCGTGGCGTTGGACAAGTTCCGCCAGGGTCGCGCCGGGGCGTGATTCCGCACTATGGCTTTCCGGTTGCGAGCGTCGATCCCACCGCGCGTTCGAGACGTGCGCGCGCCACGGCGTAATCGTGGGCGGCCTGAACCTGCGTGGTGCGCGCTTCGGTCAGCGCGGTCTGCGCGTTGAGCACGTCCAGTTGCGTGCCGCTGCCCGCGCTGGCGCGCGCGTTGGCGAGGCGCAACGCCTCCTCGGCGGATTCCTGAACCTTCTTCTGTGACTCCAGCACCTCGCGCGCCTCAACGAAGGCGGACCACGCGGTGCGCACTTCCAACTCGATACGGCGCGTGACGTCCGTGATGTCCTCCAACGCGCGGCGATGCAAAGCCTGGGCCTCCTTCACGCGGCCTTCGGTCAACTGGCCGTCGAAGAGGTTCCAGCTCAACTGCGCACCCGCCTCCCAGCCGTGCAACTCGTCGGTAAGATCACGGCTGAATGACGAGCTTTTCGTGCCGTAGCCGGCGAAGATTTGCACGCTCGGCTGGTTGCCGGCCTTCGCCACAACTATGTTCTCCGCGCGCAATTTCTCGGCCTTCCGCAGCGCACCCAACTCGGTGCGATTCTCAAAGGACTGCTTGAGCGCGTCGGACAATTTCACCTCGACGGGCGTGGCCTCGAGTTTGTCCGTGAGTTGCAGCGGCAAGTCCTCGACGTCGTGCGGCACGGTTTCGCCGAGCAGTTGCGCGAGCGTGGCCTTGGCCACGCGATGGGCGTTGCGCGCGCGGATGAGGCGCGGCCGGGCATTGGCAACCTCGACCTCGGCGCGCAGCACGTTGAACTGCGGCACGGTGCCCGCCTCGTGGCGGCGGCGCGTGTCGAACAGTTCCTGCTCGAGCAGCTTCACCGAGGCCTCCTGAACCATGATCTGCTGCGCGGCCATGAGCGCGGCGTAATACGCCACCCGCACGTCGCGAATGGTGTCGGCCACCACGGTTTGATGCTGCAACACCGCCTGTTCACGCGTCAGGCGGGCGGTACGGCGCGCGCTCTCGATCCGGCCACCTTCGAAGATCGACTGCGAGATGCGAATGCCCGCGGACCAGCGTTGGTCGGCGTAGTCGAAAGCCTTCGCGAAGAAAGAGTTCGTGCCACCGCCGCCCTTGGTCTGGAAGCGGTCGATGGTGCTCTCCTCGTTGGCGCCGTACTGGCTGGAGATGTTGATGCGCGGCAACGCGATGGCGCGCGTTTGAACGATGATCCCATGCGCCGCCTCAAGGTCGGCCTTGCTCTTGAGAATGGCGCTGTTCTGCTGGAGCGCAATGTCCGCCGCCTCATTCACGGAAAGCGGCCGAAGGAGCCGCGCCGAAGGAGCATTGGACGGTTCGGCGGCAAGCAGAGGCAGGGCGAGCAGGGCAAATGACAAGTGACGAAAGACAAATGACGAAAGGCTGCGGGCGAACGGCCATGAGCGCCCGGGTTCGTGGTGTCCGCTGAAATTCCTCATCAAGCATTTGGCATTGTTCTTCATGGTGTTGCGTTGTTTACGGCGACTTCGTTCGTGCCCGCCGGGCGTTGAATGAAAACATCCACCTGCTGCCCCACGTAAAGAGGAACCTGCGGGCGGTCGAGCTCGAAGATGAGTTGCAGAACGCGGGTATCGACGCGTTCGGCACTGTCACCGGTCAGGGATTTCTTCGGTATTACGAACGGCTCGACGCGCACGAAGCGCAGCGGCAGTTCGGTGACACGATCGCCCTTGAGGAATGCGACCGCGGGCTGATTGGTGCGGACCTGCGGAGCGTTCTGCTCATCCACATCAGCGCGCACCTGGAATTTGCCGACGTCACCGAGAATCATCAGCGGCTCGGGCGGGTTCACGTTGGCGTATTCGCCTTCACGAACATTCACCTGGAGCATCTGGCCGTCGCGCGGGGCCAGCACGGTAAGGATTTCAAGGTCCGTGCGCGCGAGCCTCACCTGCGCCTCGGCGGCGGCGATGTCCGCCTCGATCTTCGTGACGCGGGCACGCCAGTTCTCAAGCTGGAACTGTTTGCGCTTGGACTCATCCTCCGAGGCGACGTTCTCCTGGCGCAACTTCGTGGTGCGCTCGAACTGGTCCGTGGCATCGGCGAGCATGGCCTGCTCCGCCTTCAACGCGGCACGCAGAGAACCTAGTTGGGCCTCGGCGGCGCCGAGCTTCGCGCTGGCTTCACGGTCATCCAGTTGGAAAAGGCGGTCGCCCTTGGTCACGCCAGCGCCCACATGAACGAACACGCGGCTGACCAGGCCGGCCTTGGTCGTGGCGATACGAACGTTCTCCCGACGCGCCTCGATGATGCCGGTGGCGGCCACGGCGGTGGCGTAAGGCGACCTGGCAGGTTCAACAAACGGCTCGGGGCGCGGAACGACGCGGCGTTGCTGCCGGACCATGAAGATTGTTCCGATGATCCCAGCCAAGGCCAGATAGAAGCTGAGTTTCTTGAGGAGCATCATATTTCACCTGTCATTGTTTCGCCGGGCGCGTCGTGGACGCGCAGCACGCGGCCGTCCTCCATTTCGCTCAGGCGGTCGGCGTATTTGAAGACGCGTGGATCGTGGGTGACCACAATCACGCAGCGATCGGGTTTCTTCGCGGCATCGCGGAGCAATTCCATGATGTGCCCGCCGGTTTCCTTGTCCAGGGCCGACGTCGGCTCATCGCAAATCAGCAGGCGCGGCTCGTGAACGAGGGCGCGCGCGATGGCCACGCGCTGCTGCTGGCCACCGGAAAGGTTGGCCGGAATGTCGCGTTCGCGACCCGCGAGGCCGACGTCGCGCAATGTTTCAGCGGCGCGTTCCTCCGCGGCGCGGCGACGGACACCGTTGATAAGCAGCGGCACGCTGACATTCTCCACGAGGTTTAACGTGGGAATGAGATTGAACTGCTGGAATATGAACCCGACGTGTTCCTTGCGGAAGGCCGTGACCTGCTTCGGCTTCATCGCGTGGAGAGAATGGCCGAAGACTTCGACCTCACCCCGCTCGAATTCGAGGGTGCCCGCAATAACACTGAGGAGCGTTGTCTTCCCACAACCGGACGGACCTGCAATGATCAGCAACTCGCCTTGCCGCGCGTCGAAATCCACACCGTTCAACGCGCGCACGCTGGCCCCGCCCCGGCCGAAGGTCTTAGACACATCACGCACATGCACGGCCAACTTGTGGCCGTTGCCGTTGCCGTTGGCGGGGGAAGTGGACATTTCAGCCACGGAATACGATGGCCGGCTCGACCTTGCGGATCTTCAAAATGCCGATGATCGCCGATATGGTGCAGATGAGCATGATGATGATGAAAGTGGCGAGTGGCAGTTGATACGGCATGAGGAACGGGGGTTGCCCCTTCTTAACCACAGCCTGGCCGAACATCACAGTGAGCCCCAGGCCGATGCCGTAGCCGATCACGCCGACCGTCCACGCCTGGAGCACTACCATGCGGGCCAGCGTCCAGTTGCTCGCGCCCATCGCCTTGAGAGCGCCAAGGTGGCGGAGGTTCTCCAGCACGAAGGTGTAGAAAGTCTGCCCGCAAATCGCCACACCCACCACAAAGCCCAGCAGAATCGTGGTGCCAAAAGAAAACGGAATGCCGGTGTTCTTGAAGTACCACCCGATCGTCCGCCAGAAGAACTCGTCCTCGGTATAGGCGCGCAACTGCGTCTCGCGCTCGATGCGCCGCGCGGTCTCCTCGGCCCGAACTCCGGCGGCGGGTTCCACCAGCACCATGCTCAACATCTTCCTTTGCTTGGGCGCAAAAAGCAGCGCCTGGTCGTAGGTGGAATAAACATACGGATAGCCGAAGAAATGGCGTGAGGCCTTGCAGATGCCGACGATGCGCGCCTCTTTGTCATTGATCTCGAAACTGTCGCCAACCTTGAGCGGTTGCGAGCGGCCGATGCTCAGACGCTGCACGGCAAGATCATCAACCACAACGCTGTTGGGCAGGCGGATGTCCGCGAGGTTTCCGGCGATCATCTCCGCCGGACGGCCGACGAGCGTCGAGGTATCCAGGCCGACCAGGAGGATGTTCTTGAAGTTGCCGTCATTGAGCTTGGCCGAATGGACCGAGGCGTAAAGCGGCACCGCCCACTTCACGCCGGACACGGAACGCACGCGGCTCACATCAGTGTCGCGGAGCGCCTTGAGTTCATTGGCCTGCTCGACCTTGCGATCCACCACCCAGATGGTCGCACGGAAATTGCGGATGTGGCTGGTCGTCCAGTTCAACAGCCCGAAAAATACCGCCGACTGCTGCGTCATCAGGAGCGCGGCAAACGTAAGCCCGGCAACGAGCATCAGGTATTTGCCCTTGTCCCCAATCAACATCTTGAGGGCGATATGATTCATCTCAACGGCGGCTGCGCGGAGTGGCGATTGCAAATTGCGTGATCGCCGCGACCGAAAAGGCGGTTATGTGGGCGGCAATCTCGCGGATGGCCTGCGGACTGAACTTGCGGCCCGGAAAGAGGCGGATCAGCACTGGCCGGCAATTCTGAAAGAACACACACTGACTCACCACGCTCATGGCACACTGATGCACCAGGTTTTCGTCCGCGCGCGCACCGAGCAACGCCTGGACGATCCGATGCAATCGGTCGGACATCGGCCGAATCTCCTCCTCGACCAGGCCGTCCAGCGCGGCGGTGGGTTCCACCATCTCGCGCGCCATGAGGCGTCCGTGCCAGGAATGACGGCCCTCGTCGAAAATGCGCATGAGCAAAGACTCGATGAAGGCGCGCAACTGATCCTCCGGTTTTGCGTCCGGCGGCAGCCCAAGCGTGGGAGGAAACTTCTCGCGCGCGCAGCGCAGCGCATGAGTGAGCACCTCGGCATAGAGACGCTCCTTGTCGCCGAAATGGTAGTTCACCGCCGCGATGTTCGCGCCGGCGCGTTCGCAGATTTCCCGCACCGTAGTCCCGGCAAAGCCGCGCTGCGCAAAAACCTCCGCAGCCGCGTCAATCAGCGCCTCGCGCGTCGCGGCCTGCGGGGCGGAGGAGTTCTTGATTTTGGAACTCATGTTTGAAACGACAGTTTCAAACATGTGTTTTATTGTCAACCCATCTGATCAAACACATCGGGCTGACATTGTGGAAAACCGCGCGACAGGTGGAGAACCGCCCACATCTGTTTCAAAATGTGCATTTGCAACTTCCCAGCCGCAGACCATTACAAGAACGCCAGTCACGAAATGGTTCGCGGGTTATGGACGCAAAACAGGCCTCGGCTAGCTGATCAGGATACCAGTCTGCAATTCTTGAATCTCGACCTCCATTAGAGGCTGGTGATCCGGACACATGGCGGAATTTCGTTTCCACGAGCGCCTGCATGGCGGGCAATCAGCATCTCCCGGTTTGCCAGCGGATTCCGGATTGGGATGGATGGCAGGACGCGGGCGAATAGTTCAGTTGGCAGAAGCGGCAGAGGGCTGCGCAATGACCAAAGCAAAACAGGATTAGATCCCAACCTGTTCGCGAAGTTGTGGAATCGTCATGCAACCCGAACCTGCCGCCAGCACGAAGGGGCGGTGCCGCGCTTCATTCCATTTTCGCGATGCCTGCATCCACGCCTCCGCCACTAACTCGGACAAGACCGTGAACTGCTGCCCGTTCATCCGCTGGTCACCCGTTGCGTAAATCATTACACTACGACCTTCGACGACGATTTCATTCTGAGTCCGGTGAGCAAACTGCTCCATGCCAGTATCCGCCACCCAGCTCCGACGCGTCTCCCCATCGCAGACTGTGAGCGAGGCGAACCGCAACCGGCGAGCCATCAACTGAAGATTGGACCACAGTTCCTCCACCGAATCCGCCCGTTCGGCCTCCATTTCCAACCATCGTCGCAACAACAGCGCGTATTGAACCTCACGGCGCATCTCAAGAGAGTTGCCAACCGCAGTTCCGATGGTCAGCCAGTTGCGGATCAACCCCAGGCCTGGAACCACGACCAGCAGAAGAAGAAACACGGACCCGAAGAGGATCGGCACCAACAGCCCCCGGTTCAGGCAAGCAATAAACGCCATGACCAGAAACACCAGCGAAGCCGCATAAAGCGTGAGTACTGCGCGCCGACGCGAATGCCCACTCTGGAGCAAGCGATGGTGGATGTGTCCGCGATCAGGCCGGAAGAGCGGCAACCCCGCCAACCCGCGGCGGAGAATTGAAAGCGCGACATCAAGTATGGGCAGGGCCAAGGCGACCACCGGAGCAAGCAGCGCCGCACCAACCGCGCCTTTGTTGGAATTCTGAATGGTCAGCGCACCGATCAGGTAGCCCAGGAAATATGCTCCGCCGTCGCCGAGATAGATCTTGGCTGGCGGAAAATTGAACTTCAGGAACCCCAGGAGAGCACCAATCAACCCCATCGACACAAAGAACGAGAATTGATGCTCAGGAAATGCCACATACGCCATCAACGCCATCAACATCAACGACACTCCACCAGCGAGACCGTCTATTCCATCAATCAGATTGATCAAATTCGTTAGCGCGACCAACCAAAGCACCGAGGCAGGCATCGACATCCATCCAAGAATAAAGTCATTTCCTGTGAATGGGTTGTGCAAGCGGTCGATCTTCAACCCCAGATAAAACGCAACCACTGAAATCAGGATCTGACCAAACAATTTTCGCCTTGCTCCGAGGGAGAACAGGTCGTCCCAAAACCCAAGCAGAAACATCATCGCAGAAGTAATGATCACCGCGCAGCGCGGACGGAAATGCTCCACATCGTTCCGAAATGCGATCAATGCCAATGGCGCGATGATTAGGAAGACCGAAACGAGCGCCAACCCGCCAAATCGCGGAACCCGGACCTTATTGGTCTGATGAAAATCCTGGCTCCGCTGCCGATCCCACCGCGGAGCCATCCGGATCACAACTGGAATCAGCAGGCAGGCAATTCCAAATGCTGCCAGAGCAACGCTAACCCCGATTGCTTGAGGCGACCAATTCAACTGTGCGATGGCGGCTGTCATACCGTGATGCGGTCATCACTTACCGGATGCATCGACGATGCACGGCGACACATTAGATATTTTTTGAAAAATCTTCTCACAGCACCCCATCCCGGGGCCCGACACACCCGGAAGCAGATCGAATCCACATCCATTCCCCGAGATCCCACCCCGCCACGCCAGCCATCCATTCCGCAGCAGAAAGGTTTGGACACACCCGGCCCCTGCCCTACCGTTTCAGGCCGTTGAACGCCCGAAAGTCCAAGTCTGCGGATCCCGCGCCCGCGCGGCGAAGCGTCTTCGCGCTGATCGCGCTGATGCTGCCGCTGCTGCTTCTGCTCGGCGTGGAACTGACACTGCGCCTTCTGGGCCACGGCCACGAAACCACGTTCTTTCTGAAGGCAGATCGCGGCAACGAATCCGTTCTCATCGACAATGCGAAGTTCGGCTGGCGGTTCTTCCCTTCGGCGGTGGCGCGCACTCCCGAGCCGGCAATCGTTCCGGCCCGCAAAGCTCCAGGCGTTTTCCGGGTGTTCGTGTTCGGTGAATCCGCCGCCATGGGCGATCCCGAACCCGCCGTGGGATTGCCGCGCATGTTGCAGGCGATGCTGGAAACCAAGTTCCCCGGCCAACGGTTCGAGGTCGTCAATGTCGCGATGACCGCCATCAATTCGCATGTGATTCGCGAAATCGCCCGCGAGTGCGCCAGCCTCGAAGGAGACGCCTGGGTAATTTATATGGGCAACAACGAGGTCGTCGGCCCTTTCGGAGGCGGAACGGTCTTCGGCCCTCAAGCCCCGTCCCTCCGCGCGGTGCGGTTCGCCGTCTGGTTTAAGCGCACCCGTATCGGCCAATGGTTG
>CAYQWK010000030.1:23543-27759 GCA_964420805.1 uncultured Bifidobacteriaceae bacterium
CATGACCGAGTGGGAAGGGATGGAGATGTTCCTGCGCCTGCAGGTCCGCCACGACTCGCCGCGCCTGGAAACTGTTCACGCGCATTTTGCCGAGAACCTGCGCGAAATCGTCCAAGCCGGCGTAAAAGCAAAGGCGCACGTTGTTCTCAGCACCGTGGCGGTAAACTTGCGCGATTCACCACCCTTCGCCTCCCAACACCTGCGCCCACTCGATGCCGCGACCAGCAACGCATGGCATGCCCATTTCCTCAACGGTCTGAAGGCCGCGCAGACCGGCGACGCCACCGGAGCGCTGGCGGCATTCGAGAAAGCCCGCGCCCTCGGTTTGAACGACACGCACGCGGCGCTGCGCTTTCAAATGGCCCTTAGTGCCGAAGCCGCCGGGCTGGCCAGCCTCGCCGCCGCCCAGTTTAACGCCGCGAAGGAGTTCGACACGCTGCGTTTCCGAGCCGACGACGCCATCAATGCCGCCATCCGCGTCTTTTCAAACGCGCCGGGCGTTACCTTGGTGGACGCAGCCACGTTGCTCGGCGCGAACTGCTCCAACGGCGTCGCCGGCGCAGAGGTCTTTCACGAGCATGTCCACCTCAACTTCGACGGAAATTTTGCACTGGCCCGCGCACTCTTGGACGGACTGGTTCCCCGCCTGCCCGCCGGCATCCGCGCGAAGGCGCAGCCCGCGGACCCAACCCGCGCGGACTGCGCGCGCCGACTCTGTTGGAATGACTGGAAAGAGCGCGGCGTGCTGGAAGAGGTTCGCAAACGCCTCCAGCAACCGCCGTTCAGCACGCAGTTCGACGCGACCCGGCGCGATGCGGATCTTGCCGCGCGCATCGAAGCGCTCACGGTAAAACTCACGCCCGACCGGCTCCGCCAAATTGCGGGCGAGTATCGCGCCGTCATTGCGCGCGTGCCGGAGGACTGGGTGTTGCGCGAGGACGCCGCGAAGTTACTCGCCGAGCTTGGCGACAACTCCGCAGCCATCGAGCAATGGAAGGCCGTGGCGAACCTCCTGCCGCACGACGCGCAACCCGCGTTCCACCTTGGCAACCTCGCCGAGGCCGCCGGCAGGCTGAAGGAGGCCGCGAATCATTTCCGCGCCGCCCTGCGCCTCAAACCCGACATGGTCGAGGCGCGGAACGGACTGGCGCTCCTACTCGCCACTGAAGGCGACGCCGCGGCCGCGCGCCGCGAATGGGAACTGGCGCTCACGCAACGGCCTCGGTTCAGCGAGGGCCGCGTGAATTACGGTCAGTTTCTCAGCAGCCTCGGCGACACAAACGGGGCGCGGCGCGAATACGAGCGCGCCTTGCGCGACAATCCGAACAGCGGCGCGGCGCACGTGAACCTCGGCAAACTCCTTTCCGCCGCCGGCGACAAGACAAGCGCCGCCAGGCATTACCGCGAGGCGCTGCGCGTCAATCCGCAAAACGCCATCGCCCATTTCAACCTAGGCAACACACTGCTTGCCGCCGCGCCGAAAGAGGCGGCCGGACATTATCGAGCCGCGACGACGTTCAAGCCGGACTTCGCCGAGGCGCGTTACGCGCTGGCGATTGAACTGGCGCGGCAGGGGAAGATCGACGAGGCCCTGGCGCAGTTCGCCGAACTGGTCCGTCAGAAACCGACGATGGTTGAAGCGCGCTTCAACCATGGCGTGGCCCTGGCCAAGGCGCGGCGGTTCGACGAGGCCGCGCGCGAATTCAGCGAGACGCTGCGACTGGAACCGGGCCACGCCCGCGCGAGGGAGTTCCTGGACAAGGCGCGCGCCTTGCGTTGAGCAGAAAAGAAAACGCCCCGGCGGGAGTCGGACACACACACAGAAATTTTGTGTCCGCCATGCCCGACCGGGGCCAACCACCCATGCGCTTGCACAACGAATTTCCCGCAACAGGCGGGGACGTTGTTTGGGCAACGTGAGCGCGGTTCTCTTAACCGCGACACCACACCGGTTGCGAGCCGAAACTTGCCGGACGCAGGCCGCGGTGCGGTCAATTTTCCGGCCTCAATCACCTTGAAGCCGTGACCGCAAGGCTTACGGTCATGCCCATGAGCGTGAACCAAAAACAACCCGTCTCGCTTCATGTGCCTGGCCGGAGCATTGCCGCCGCGAGAATCCTGCGCGTTGCCAGCGCACTTCTCTTGTTGCTCGCCATTCCCCTCCCGTCAATCGCGTCTGGAGCGGCAGGCCCGCTCCTGGCCAGCAGCGATTTCGACTTCGATGACAACGGCTGGACTTACGAAGCGTTGGCCGGGCCAGCGCCCGGACCTGCACCCCATGTCGCAACGGGCGGCGCGCCACGGGGCCGAGGCGGATTCGTCGAGCAACCGGACTCGGGTTTCGGGTTCTTCGTCGCGCCTGCGCAGTTCCTCGGGGACAAGGCTGACGCCTCGGGAGGCACGATCCGTTTCCACGCCCGAGGATGCGTTCGCCACACCATCTACCTGCAGTCCGGCGAAACACGTTTACTCGCCAAGGCCGCGCTCGATCCGGGTGCCGCAACAGACTGGACGGAAGCAAGAGTGCCATTTGAGCCTTCGGTCTGGCGTTGGGATGATGACAGCCTGGTCACAACGCAGGAACTTGCCTGTGCGCTCGCCCACTTGGAAGGAATACGAATCGCGCTGCACAACGACGGTTCCAGTTCCGTTCCCAGCCTCGACAGGGTGAGGCTCACCGCGCCAAGAAGCGCCGCCAAAGGCAAGGCGAAGCCCGCGATCCTCGACTTTGGCGAAGTGACTCTCGGCGACACCGTGACGCTTCCGATCCTCATCACCAACTCCGGCACCTTCGGGAAGGCCCGCGTCCTGCACCTCCGTTTCCACAACGTGCCTGACGAGATTGAGATCACTGCGCCAGCCAAGTTTTGCGGCGTGATCCTGCACGGGAGCTCGATTTCATTTCAGGCCGCCTTCAAGCCGACGAAGACAGGCGATTTCGACCAGTTCATCATCCTCAACACCGGCACGACCGAAACACCGCGTTTCGCCAGAATTCGCGCGAAAGCCAGGGTGGTTGCACCGGGCAGCACCATTCTCGGCACCTGGTTCCAGTTCGGCTTCGCACAATTCCCGGTCAACATCGTGAGCGCGGGCCGCGACACCTACGAGGTGCGTTGGACGGACACCGACATTGATCACACGGTCAACGTGCTGCGCGGCACGATGAAGGGAAACGTGTGGAAGGGCACATGGACGTGGACCGTCAGTGATTTCACCGAGAAGGGGACCTTCTCCGTCACCCGCAGTTCTGGCGGTCCCGGAGGCGAGGAACTCAACGGCTCCGCGCATTCACGCCAAGGGGCGATCACCGTTGGCCTGACCCGGAACTCATTTCGGTAGGCCGCCCGCGGGTTCCCGAGGTATCGGCTGGTGATATTGCGTCAACGCGGAGTGCGCCGCAGAAAATCCTGATAAGCCAGTCGGATTCCCTCCGCCAATTCCACCGCTGGCCGCCAGCCCAACGCGAACAGGCGCGATGAATCCATCAACTTGCGCGGCGTTCCATCGGGCTTCGAGGTGTCCCAGCGGATTTCACCGTCGTAGCCGGTCACGCGCGCGACCGTCTCGGCCAACTCACGCACCGTCACGTCGCTGCCGGAACCCACGTTGATGAACTGCTCCTCGCTGTAATGCTCCATCAGGAACACGCAAGCGCGGGCGAAGTCGTCCGAGTACAAGAATTCGCGGCGCGGCGAACCGCTACCCCAGCAGGTCACGAACGGCGCGCCTGCGGCCTTCGCCTCGTGGAAGCGGCGGATGAGCGCGGGTAACACGTGCGAATGCTGGGGATGATAATTGTCGTTCGGCCCGAACATGTTGGTGGGCATGGCGCTGATGAAATCGCAGCCGTACTGCCGGCGATACGCCTGGCACATCTTGATCCCGGCGATCTTGGCCACGGCATACCACTCGTTCGTGGGCTCGAGCGCGCCGGTAAGCAGGGATTCCTCCTTGAGCGGTTGCGGCGCGAACTTCGGGTAAATGCACGAACTGCCGAGGAACAACAGCTTCCTCACGCCGGCCTCGAACGCGCCGTGAATAAGGTGGTTCTGAATTTGCAGGTTCTCTTAAAGAAACTGCGCGGGCTGCGTGTCATTCGCCAGGATGCCGCCTACTTTGGCCGCCGCCACAAAGACAAACGCCGGCTTCTCCAGCGCGTAGAACCGCCGAACCGCAGCAGCATCAAGCAGGTCCAGTTCGGCACGTGTACGGC
>CAYQWK010000031.1:0-26876 GCA_964420805.1 uncultured Bifidobacteriaceae bacterium
ACCTCGGCGAGGCAAGAAACAACTTCCAGTATGAAGGCGGCTGAGGCTCGCGGGCCGGAATCCATCACCACCGAAGTTTTGCCGCTCAAGGACGGCTCCGGGAGGCCCGCGGTCATCCATTTCCAACGACCGCCCACCGACGCCCGGCTGTCGCCGGTTACGTTGCCGGACGACTGGCCCGAGCAGATCGCCGCCGCCACACGGTCCGGCTATGAACGCGGCCTGGTCGATGGCGAACGGGTTCTCGGCGAGCAACTTCTCCAGCAGCGCAACGAGGTCATCGCCCTTCAGAACAGCGCCGTGGCCGCGTTGCAGCGCGCTTTGCCGGAGGTGCTCCGGCAGGCCGAGGAAGGCGTCGTGGCGCTCGCCCATGAGATCGCGTGCAAGCTCGTGGCCGGATTTCCCGTCTCCCGCGAAATGGTGATCGCCGCCGTGGGCGAGGCGCTTCGCCAGGCGGAGGACACCAGTGAAATCACCGTGTTGCTCCACGCCGGGGACCTTGCGCTTCTGGGCGGCGATCCGGCGGCCAGCCTGGGCGGCGAACATGCCGGCAAGAAACTGCGCTTCGCCGCATCGCTTGAAGTGACCGCTGGCGGCTGCCTGGTCCAGACGCGCTTTGGAATCATCGACAACCGCCGCGAGACCAGGGAGGAGAAGTTGGCGGAGAGTCTTGGTCTCGGAAAGGAGCGGGAATGAAAGTTCCAAGTTCCAAGCTTAAAGCTCAACGGAGTCTCCAGAAATCAGGCGGCGAACTTAAGTTGAGCCTCGTGTCGGCATCCCGCGTTTTAGCCTGCATTTCTCACCTGACCGGCAATGGGAGAGATTTCCCCCCTGCGGCAGCGCTCCCCTCGGAGCTTGGCGCCTGGAGCTTCGCTGGAGCTTTGAGCTTTGAGCTTGGAGCTATTCCCTTTTTTGCATGATCCCCCGTCTCGCCAATGCCATCGACCGGGTGCGCGCCGCACGCGTCACCGAGACCCGCGGGCGTGTCGTGCAATTGATCGGGCTGGTCATTGAATCCGAGGGGCCGCACGCCGCCGTCGGCGATGTCTGCCGCATTCTCTCCCGCGACGGTGCTCCGACGCTGGCCGAGGTGGTCGGGTTCCGAAACCACCACCTGCTGCTGATGCCGCTGGGCGAGGTGCATGGAATTCATCCCGGCTGCGAGGTTGTGGCCACAGGCGCCCCGCTTCGTGCTCCGGTCAGCGACGCCTTGAAAGGCCGCGTGATTGACGGGTTGGGTAATCCACTCGACGGCCTGCCGCCGGTACACAGCCGCGATTGTGTCCGGCTGAACGTGCCGCCGCCGCATCCGCTGCAACGCCAGCGCATCCGGAATGTCTTCCGGACCGGCATCAAGGCACTCGACACCTTTGTGCCGTGCGGACGCGGTCAGCGCCTCGGCATCTTCGCCGGCAGCGGTGTCGGCAAATCGACCTTGCTCGGCATGATGGCCAGCCAGGCGGAGGCGGACGTGAACGTGATCGCCTTGATCGGCGAGCGCGGGCGCGAGGTGCGCGAGTTTATCGAGAAGGACCTGGATGAAACGGGCCGCAAGAAATCCGTCGTCATTGTCGCCACGTCGAACGAACCGGCGCTGGCGCGGCTCAAGGGTGCCTTCCTGGCCATGGCGGTGGCGGAATATTTTCGCGATGCCGGGCAGAACGTATTGCTGATGATGGACTCGGTGACGCGCTTCGCGATGGCGCAACGCGAGATCGGCCTGGCGGTGGGCGAGCCGCCCGCCACGCGCGGCTACACGCCGAGCGTCTTCTCCCTCCTGCCGCAATTGCTGGAACGCGCCGGCACGAGCGCGCGCGGGGCCATCACCGGCCTGTTCACCGTGCTGGTCGAGGGCGATGACATGAACGAGCCGGTCGCCGACGCGGTGCGTTCGATTCTCGATGGGCACATCGTCCTCTCGCGCGACCTCGCCACGCAGAACCATTATCCCGCCATCGACGTGCTGGAGAGCGTGAGCCGCCTGACGCGCGAGTTGCTCGACGCGCGGCAGCTCGAGCTGGTGGCCCGCGCGCGCGAGCACCTGGCGGTGTATCGCAAGCATTCGGACCTCATCACCATCGGCGCCTACGCCGCCGGCAGCAACGCGGCGGTGGACCACGCCATCCGGCTGCACGATCCCTTGCGCGCCTTTTTGCGCCAGGGGATGCACGAAGGATTTCCCGCTGATCGAAGCTGGCAGTCGCTGGCTGCCGCCATCAACCCGCAACCCACACCAACCCCGTCCGCCAAATGAAGAAGTTCCACTTCAATCTCAGTTCCATCCGCGAGCTGCGCCAGGCGCAGGAGCAGGCCGCGCAAAAGCGTTACGCCGATTCCGTGCGCGCCTGCGAGGAAGCCGCCGCGCGGCTGGTCGTCCTGGATCGCGATCTGCAAAACGTCTGGTCTGGCCTGCGCAATAATCTGCTCACCGGTGCCACGGTCGCGGAATTGCGCCACGCCCGCGCCTGGTGCTGTGCCCTTGAGGAGAAACAGAAGGTCCTGGCCGGTGAGTTGGCCGTCTGCCAGCGCGACATGGACAAGCGGCACCGGGAATTGCAGAAGGCCTCGCAGCGCCGTGAGGCGATGGAGCGCCTCTTTCGCCGCCAGCGCCGTGCCTACGAGCGCGAGATGCAGGTCGAAGATCAGAAATTCCTTGATGAGATCGCCACGCGCGGAGCCTGGCAGTCGCCGCGCTTCGAGCCGCAACTGGAGGCCGCATGAAATCGCTGTTCACCGCCAACTGGTTTGTCGCCCTGGCCGGCTCGCTGGCCTATCTGGGCACGACGTTCGTCTGCTTCCGCCCGGCGCTGTTCGCGGGTTTGCGGCCGGAGGATGACGGGCCTTCGCCGCTGCCGCTGGTCGAGTCGTGGAACTTCAAGAATCCGGAGTTCGAGCAGATGGTCGAGGAGTTGAAAAAGGAGCGGGAGTCGCTCGCGCTGCGCGAGCAGCAGTTGAAGGAGCTGGAGGTCCGGTTGACCAACGAGCGCCAGGAAATCGGCGTGGTCACGCAGGCGGTCTTCCGCCTTCAGCGCGATCTGGAGACGGCGCTGGTCCGCATCAAGCAGGACGAGACGCCGAACCTGAAGAAGTCCGCCAAGATTCACGCCTCCATGTCTCCCGAAGGCTCGGCCACGATTTTGAAGGAACAGACTGACGAGGAGGTTTTGAAGGTCCTTTTCTACCTCAAGCCAGCCGAAAGCGGCCCGATCCTCGAAGCCTTCGCGCGGCTCGGCAAGACCGAGGCCCAACGCGCCGCGCTGCTCACCGAGCGCCTGCGCCGGACGATGGAAGGGGCCACGGCCAAACCTGGCGCGTCCTCGTAGGCAAAGGCCGGCGAAACCACCGGCAAGGCAGGAGACTCAAATGCAACCATTCTCAAATTCTCCCGCTCTGGCGGGATCGCGCCGTGACGCGTCGCACACGCCGCGGGCCGACGACGGTGACGCGCCGGCATCGGGCCGCCGGCGCGAACTCGACTCCGGGCAGGCCATGCTCCGCTCCCGCGCGAGAGATTTTCAGGCGCATTTACGCTCCGCCGCCAACGGTCGCGCGCGGTTCAACGCGCGGTGCGGCGAAGGCGGGACGATTGAAAACGCCGTCCCGCCGGGCATTCCGCCGCTGGTGGATTCGGAGGCAAACGAACATCGGGAACCCGTGCCGGCTGTTCAGGACAACGCGGTGCTGCTGGTAGCGGCGCTGGCGGCAGTCCAACCGCCCTCTGTAGTCGTCCCCAACCCGGTGGCGGAAGTGGAGCCATCCCCCGGCTCCGTATTGTCCGGTTCAGTGCCGGTTTTGAACGGCCCGGCGCCAATGCGCCCGCTTGCTCCGGAGGGAAATGCCATGCCGGCTGCAGCCGTAGCATCCGGCGAGACCAGCTCCGTGGAAGTCGCGCCGGAAATTGCGCCGGAAGTTGCGCCGGAAATCACGTCGGATTCCGGCGGCGGTCTGACGATGCCGATTCCAGACCGAACGTTGGAAAAACCCTCTGGCACCGCTGCTGCTAAACAACTGGTGCCCATGAAAAATGCGGTCGAAATGGAAAACAATGCCGGGGCCGGTGTGCAGAATCTGCCGGCCCGGGAATTCGTGCCGGAAGAGCCGGCACGCCTTTTCATCGACCGCCGGGCCGAGCTCCGGGATAACGTCATCAAGGTTGCTCCGGCAGAATTGACCACGCCCCTCGGCGCCCCCACGCCAGCCGCACCGGTCCAACCCACCACCCCCGCCGCCGCGCCCGCCGAGGCCGTTCACGCTTCACGCGCGGCGGAGCGCGTGGCGGACGCGGTGTTGCGCGGCGTGGCGGAGGTGCGGCACACCGGCGCGCAGGAACTGGCCGTGATCCTGCGGCCTGACGCGGACACGGAACTGTTGCTTCGCGTGTGGGCCTGCGACGGCACGATGCAGGCGCAGTTGCGTCTTGAGCGCGGCGATCGCGCGCCGTTGGAGGCGCATTGGGCGGACTTACAACAACGCATGGCCCAGCAGGGCGTGCAGTTAAGCCTGGCCGATTCCCCGGCTTTCGGCGGCGGAGGGTCTTCGCATCCGGACCCGCGTCACCTTGCGCCTGAGGGGAGTCCGGCCGTTCCGAATCTTATCGGGCGCGGCGCTTCCGTGGCCACCACCCCGGTCACAGCGCCGCGCCGTTCCAACAACTTGTTCGATCAATGGGCCTGAGCCTTATGCCATACGTCAATGCCACCACCGCCGGAGCTGGAGCCACCTACACCAGCGACACCCAGGCGCGCGTTCCGAACCAGATGCTCGGGCAGAACGACTTCCTGAAGCTGCTCGTGGCGCAACTCGCCGCGCAGGATCCGATGAACCCGCGGAAGGACACGGAGTTCATCGCGCAGATGGCGCAGTTCAGCTCGCTCGAACAGACGAAGGCAATGGACGCGAATCTCGCCGCGTTGCGCGCACAGCAGGACGTGTTGCAGGCGAACTCGCTGATCGGCCGCGAGGTGAAATTGCAGATCGACAAGGACACCACCGCCACCGGCGTTGTCAGCGCCGTGAATCTCGAGGCAGGGACGCCGAAAATCGTCGTAAACGGAACCGCCTACGAGCTGGGACAAATCCTTTCGTTGACGGCACCGCCACCTGAAACCTCCGCACCCTCAACCTCACAACTCTGAATCAACACCATGCTCGGCTCACTCAACTCCGGCGTCAGCGGCATCCAGAACTTCCAGCAGCAGATGGATGTCATCGGAAACAACATCGCCAACGTCAACACCACCGGCTACAAGTCCGCCCGCGTCGATTTCGCGGACGCCTTCAGCCGCACGCTGCGGGATTCTACCGCCGGCAACGGCACAGTGGGCGGCAGGCCCTCAATCCAGATCGGAACGGGCGTGACCACCGCCAGCATTCAGAACAACTACACGCAGGGCACTACCGTCCAGACCGGAGTGGCGACCGATTTGTCCATTGCGGGCCAGGGATTCTTTGTGGTGCGCGACTCGGCCAGCGGCGAGACGTTCCTCACCCGCTCGGGAGATTTCCAGGTGGATGACAGCGGCTACCTCGTGACGGCCGGAAGCGGTCTGCGCGTGCAAGGCTACTCGGACACCGGCCTTGGCTCGATTGGCGACATCCGCATCGATACCACCGGCGCGCCCGTGGCCGGCGAGATGGTTTCCTACAGCATTGGGGAGGACGGGAAGGTGACGGTGAAGTTGAACGACGCGGACAAGACCCAGTTCACGCGCGGGCAGGTGCTCCTTCAGAACGTGCGCAATCCGCAGGCGCTGGTGAAGGAAGGCGAGAACCTCTTCAGCGGCTTGACCGCCGCCGGGGCATTGACCAACCCGGTCGTGGCCGGCACGAATGGCACCGACAAGATCGATCCCGGCTCGCTCGAACTCTCGAATGTCGATCTCGCCGGTGAGTTCTCGACGCTCATCTCCACCCAGCGGGCCTTCCAGGCCTGCGCCCGCATCGTCACCACCAGCGACGAGATGATGCAGGAATTGGTCAACCTCAAACGCTGATCCCATGGCCGAAGACAAAGAAAAGGATTCCGGCGCGGAAAAGAACAGCGCACCCGCGGCAACCTCGGGCGGCGGAATCAAGGCGTTCCTCCCGCTCATCCTCACGCTCCTGCTCATGCCGGCGGTGGCATGGGCCATGACCCAGTACGTGCTCGTGCCGCGCCTGCAAAAGGCCCTCGGCACGCCTGGTCATTCCGAGAGCACCGAAGCTCCGGCCGCCGGGAAGGAAGGCGGCGACCACGGCAAGGAACCAGCCGGCGAAAAGGCCGAGAAGGGCGGCGGCGGCACGAAACAGAGCGCATCGCTTACCAAGATGCTTGTGAACGTGTCCGGTACCATGGGGTCGCGATACTTGATGACAAGCGTGACGATGGTGGGCGGCGGTACGGACTTCAAGGGGCGCGTGGAGAAGAACGAGGCGCGGCTGCGTGACTTCGCCATGACCACGTTGGCCACCAAGACCATCACCGATCTCGAAAAGCCCGGGTCGAGAAATCTGGTGCGCAGCGAGTTGATCACCGGCTTCAACAACATTCTCGGCGGCGGCGCGGTGCAGGAGTTGTTCATCACCGAATTCGCCATCCAGTGAACCATGCAAATTCCTGATTCCAGCGGCGACGCGCAGGCAGAAGTCCTTTCGCAGGGCGAGGTCGAGCGGTTGCTGCAACAGGTCCAGGAACAGGAAAACACTACGCTGGTGGTGGCCGGGGCGGGCAAGCGCGAGCGCCACAAGCACGAGAACATCCAGCCCTACGATTTCCGTCAGCCGGCCTTTCTCGCGCCTGGCGAGTTGCGCAAGCTGCGGTTGCGCCATGAGGAGTTCATCCGTTCCCTCGCGGCACGGTTGTCGATCTACCTGCGGCTCGAGTTCTCGCTCCAGATGTCGAAGTTGCAGACGATCAGCTACCAGAAGTTCGCCGAGGCACTGGGCAGCCCGACGCATCTGACCCTCTTCAAGGCCGAGCCGCTCAAGGGCATCTGCCTGCTCGACATTCCACCGCGCCTCGGGTTGGCGATCGTGGACCGCCTGCTCGGCGGGGCGGCGCAGTCGCACAACACCAGCCGGGAGTTGACCGAGATCGAGACCGCGCTGCTCGATCGCGCGGTGCAGATCATCCTCAACGAGTGGTGCAACCATTGGCAGGTCTTCCAGGATTTGCGCCCTACGCTGCTCGGGCACGAGAACAACGGGCGTTTTCTCCAGACCGCGCCGCACGACACGGTGATGCTTTGCCTGAGCATGGAAACGCGCGTGGGCGACTGCATGGATCAGATGCAACTGGCCTTTCCGCACTACACCCTCGAACCCATCGTCAAGCACCTCGCTGTGCTGGGCGCTGCCGAGCGCGAGTTTCCCGCCACCAGCGCCGCCACGCAGGTGCGCTGGAACCCGGAGATGGACGACGTGCCCGTCACCATCACGGCCGACTGGAACAACCTCCAGCTCACCGTGCGCGAATTGGCCGCGCTCAAGCCCGGCGACACCGTCTTGCTCGATCCGGAAATGGCCGGGCAGGTCCGCATCCGCATCGCCTCGACTCCGAAGTTCCAGGGCCGCCTGGGCACGCGCGCCGGCAAATGGGCGGTCGAGCTGCAACAACCTTTCAACGCATGAAGGAACCCTCCCGATGAATACGCTCACCGAAACCCCGGCCAACCTTGATGTCCTGCTCGATGTGCCCGTGAACCTTTCCGTCGAACTGGGCAGTTGCCAGATGCCAATGGGCGAGGTGCTCCAGCTCGCCACCGGCTCGGTGGTGCAGCTCGACAAGGTGGCCGACGCCCCCGTCGAGTTGTTCGTCAACCGCAAGCTCGTCGCCCGCGGCGAGGTGGTGGTGGTCGAGGACCGCTTTGGCATCAAGATCACCGAACTGGTGAGCGCCACGCCCAAATGAATGTCGTCCCCACACTCCTTGCCGCGGCGGGCGGCTCATCCTTGCCGGACGCGGCCGGGTCCGTGGCGCGGATGCTCGCCGCGCTCGCATTCGTGCTGGCGCTGTTCTTCGGCGGCGTGTGGTTGTTTCGCAACTGGCAGCGCATCTCGCGCGTCCGCCGGCGCACCAGGCTCCGCGTGATCGAGGCGCAATCACTCGGGCCGCGCCAGGCGCTTTACGTGGTGGGATATGAGCAGCAGCGTTTTATGATCGCTGCCTCGCCATCGGGAATCGCGCTGGTCGCGAAACTGCCAGAGGCGACCGCGGCGGAGGAAACGGCGGAAACCGCGACGGCGCCGGCTTCGTTCGCGCTTCTGCTGCAAAACGCGCTTGGGAAGAAATGAGGCTTTCATCCACCAGAAGATCCGTGCCGGCGTGGCTGCTTCCCGCGTTGCTGGCCATGATCTTCCTCGCGTTGCCGGCCGCCGCGCAGAATAACTTCGCCGCGCAGGTCGGGCCGTTGAACATCTCGGTTCAGAACGGCGGCCAACCCCAGGACGTGGATGTCGGCATCAAGGTTCTTTTCGCGATCACGCTTCTGACGCTCGCGCCGTCGATCATCCTGCTGATGACCTGCTTCACGCGCATCGTGATCGTGCTGTCGTTCGTGCGCACCGCGCTCTCGCTTCAGGGCACACCGGCCAACCAGATCATCATCGGCCTCTCGCTCTTCATGACGTTCTTCATCATGGAACCGGTGTGGAGCAGCATTCAACGCGACGCGCTGGCGCCGTACGAGGCGAAACAAATCACCAGCCAGCAGGCGCTTGACGCGGCGGGCGGTCATCTGCGCGCCTTCATGCTCAAGCAGGCCCGGCCCAAGGATGTCGAGCTATTCGCCGGTCTGGCGCGCCTGAAGCCATCATCGCCCAGGGAACTGCCGCTCAAAGTTGTGATTCCCGGCTTTATCATCAGCGAGCTGCGCACGGCGTTCCAGATGGGCTTCCTGCTGTTCGTGCCCTTCATTCTCATCGATCTCGTCGTTGCCACCGTGCTGATGAGCATGGGCATGATGATGATGCCGCCCATGACCGTTTCGGTGCCGCTCAAGGTTTTGCTCTTCGTTCTCGTGGACGGCTGGGAACTGGTGGTGCGGTCGTTGATACGAAGCTTCGGAATGTGAGGAACGAGCGATGAACAACCACGAATGTCTGATGACGAATGACCGGGCAACGGACCGCACCACCTTGGTCATTCGTCATTGGTCATTTGATATTTTACACCATGACTCCTGAATTTGCTGTCGAGTTGTTGAAGACACTGGTGCTGGAAAGCGTGGCGCTGGCCGCGCCGTTTCTGGCCGCCGCCATGGCCATCGGCCTCGCGGTGAGCTTGTTCCAGGCGGTGACGACCATCCATGAGCAGACGTTGACGTTTGTGCCGAAGGCTCTGGGCATCGTGGCGTTGCTCTTGGTGCTGCTGCCGTGGATGGTGCGCTCGCTGGTCGAGTTTACCGCCGCTGTCTTCGAGAAGATTCCCCAAATGGCGCAATGACCCGGCATGGATCTCGACCTGCAAAGCTGGATGTTCGGCTTCGTCCGCGCGGGCGGGTTTCTTCTTTCACTGCCGGTCTTCTCGGCGGCGAACGTGCCGGTGCAGGTCCGCGTCGCGTTGGCCGCGCTTCTGGGCGTCCTGGTTGCGCCGGGACTGGGCGCGACCATCCCGCCGGGTGGATTGCTGACGGCGATTGGGGCGTTCATGATGGAGGCGGTGATCGGGCTGGCCTTTGGCTTCATGGCGCGGCTGGTCTTTGGCGCGTTCGAGGTGGCCGGTCAGTTGGTCACGGCTGAACTGGGCCTGAACCTCAGTTCGATTTTGAATCCCATCACCACGCTGCCCACGCAGGCGCCGGGCATGATGCTCTTCCTCCTCGCCGCGGTGTTGATGTTCGCGCTGGACCTGCACCACTGGCTTATCGCGGGATTTGTGAAGAGCTACGAGGTGTTGCCGGTGGGCGCGGCGCATTTGCGGGAGGCGTTGCTGGGTGGGGTGGTGAAGCAGTCGGCGGGAATCTTCATCGTAGCCGTGCAAATGGCGGCACCGATCATGGCCGTGTCGTTCGTGGTCACGCTGGTGTTCGCCGTGCTGGGCCGCGCGGTGCCGCAGATGAACGTCTTCAGTGAGAGCTTCGCCTTCCGCATCATGGCCGGCCTCGGAGTGTTTGCCATCACCCTGCCGTTGATGGCCGCCCACATGAGCAACCTGCTGCGCCGGTTGCCCGACGACCTGGTTCGCGTGGCGCAATGGATGAGATGACGCCGTGAGCGAGCACGTTGGAGAGAAAACAGAGCAACCGACACCACGCCGGCTGGAGGAGGCGTTGAAGAAAGGGCAGATGGCCCGGAGCCCGGAGGTGCAAACGGCGTTCGTGCTGCTGGCGGGATTATCTGCGCTCTATTTCACCGGGAACGACATGTGGCGGCAAATGGCTGGCGCGGTCGCACGGGTGCTTGGGCACCTCCACGACACGCCGCTTTCGACGCCGGAACTCCAGACATACGCGGTGAGCGGCGCAGTGTGGTTTGCCAAATGCGTCGGGCCGATCACGCTCGCGGCGGTGCTGGCCGGTTTGCTCGCCGGCGGAATCCAGAACCGCTTCAACACCGCGTCCGAGGCGCTCGATTTTCACTGGGACCGCATCAATCCGGCGGCCGGGTTCGGGCGCGTGTTCTCGGGACGCTCGGCCGTTCCCACCGCGCTGGCCGCGCTGAAACTTGCCGCAGTCGCGTTGTTGTCGTGGTCCACCATTCGCGGCGTGCTGGACGACCCGATATTCGCCAGCGCCGTGGGACTGGACCGCATCGCCGCGTTCATGGCCGATGCGGGGTGGAAGATCTGTCTGCGCGTGGTGCTGGTGCTCGGCGGGTTGGCGGCGCTCGACTACACCTGGCAATGGTGGCGCACGCAGCGCGACCTGATGATGACGCGCGAGGAAGTGAAGGAGGAGATGAAGAACTCCGAGGGTAACCCGCAGATCAAGGCCGCCCAGCGCCGCCGCCGCGCGATCAGCAAACGCAAGATGCTCGCCGACGTGCCCAAGGCCGACGTGGTGCTCGTCAATCCCACGCACATCGCCGTGGCCCTGCATTACGACCGCGCCACCATGAAGGCTCCCAGGATTGTGGCCAAGGGTACCCGCCTGAACGCGCAACGCATCCGTGAGATTGCCGCGCAGCACCAGGTGCCCATCGTCGAGAACAAGCCGCTGGCCCGCATGATGTTCAAATATGGAAAGGTGGGCGCGGAAATCCCGGCGCAGCTTTATGCCGCCGTGGCCGAAGTCCTGGCCTGGGTCTATCGGACGAACGCCTTCCGCTACCATGCGCGTGGCAACAACCCGGCGTCTGGTCAACCGGTCCAGGGGAGCGCCCCTGCGTAGGTCACGGTTGCGTTCGCCGCGCTCGAAATCCTGCAACACCCGCGCGTCGTCAGCCGCCGGATCTTCCGGCACGCCCGGTGTCGTCTCATTGAACGGCGCGTGACAGGCCACCACGATCAGGTCACGCGCGGCCGGCGCACCCATTGTGCTGCCATGAGTTGTCGCCCGCCTGAACGCGCCCTCGCGTCCAGCCTCCGGCGCGTTTGCCGGGCAAGGAGGCTTGGGCAACCTCCGTGCGCACGGGTTTTCCGCGAGGGCGGGCGCGCTCTCCATGCGGTTCAGAAATCCCGGTCAATCCGCGCCGGATTCACGCACCTTCGGTGCCTTCACGGCCTGCCCGCGTCCTTTACGATGAACTCCAGAAGGTCCGCCAGATCCTGTGGGGTCCAGCCCTCCTCCAGCCCGTCCGGCATCAACGAGCGTTCGCTGCTGCGCGCGGAGACGATGTTCGAGCGCGGGATGGAGACGCTCTCGCCGCCGGGCACTTTCAACACCACCGCCCGCGCGTCCTCGCTGCCGATGATGCCGAAGAGCGATTCGCCATCGCGGGTTTCGATGGTGTAGGCGAGGAACGAGACGTTCACCTCCGCGTTCGGGTCGAGGATGCTGGTGAGGAGCTTCTCCTTGCCGGACGAGGCCGACGCCGCGAGATCCGCGCCGACGGCGAAGCCCTCCTTCCCTGCGCGATGGCAGGTGGCGCAACGTTCCTGATATGATTTGTGCCCGCGCGCAGCGTTACCCTTCAAATCGAGCGCGGCGCGGAAACGGTTCACGACCTCGGCGCGCGGCGAGACGTCGCGCTTGAAGATCTGGACGGCGCGTTCGCGCAGCACCGGTTCGCGAAGGGTGCGCAGCCGTTCGCGGTCCGTGGCGCTGAACTCGTTCTTCGAGACAATGTTATTTTCCACCTCGTCGAGCAGTGCCGCCGTGTCCGCCGGGCGGTTGAGCAGAAGCGAAATGGTCTTCGTCCGCGTGAGCGGCGCGAGGTCCGCCCATCGGCCCATGATGTTCGTCATGCCGCGCCCGTCGTGGAACGAGAGCAGGGTTTCGATCGAGGCCATTTGCAGTGCGGGCGCAACATTCAGGCGCAGCAGGGAATCGAGCGCTGTGCCGCTGGCCTCGAAGCTGGTCGCCGCGAGCAGATGCACGGCGGCCGTGCGCTCGGCCTCCGCGAGCGCGGCGTTGGTGGTCACGGTCCGCGCCCGGTCGAACAACGGGCGTGCGAATGGCGCCAGCAAAGGATGACCGAGCGACAAGTGCGCGCGTTTCAAGCCCGTCCCCAGAGCCTCCGCGAGTGGAAGGGCCGCCGGGCTGCGCGCGATCTCCCCGAGCGCGGTCACAATGTCATTCGAGCGCTGGGACGCACCGATGATCCCGGCCAGGCCGCGCACGAGTTCGATGGCCCCCGTGCGCTGCAAGAACATCCCGTCCGGCGCGAATCCCGCCAGCAGGACCGCCGCCACGTCTGCGGATGACCCGAGTACGGCGGCGCGCATCCACGGGTCGTCGGCGTCGCGCGCGGCAATGCGGCGGAGCGCGTCGGTGTTGGTGGTCATCAACGCCACCTGGCGGCGTACGCGCACGTCGGGATCATCGGCCAGCCGGAGCAGTTGCAGGTCGAGCCCGCCTTTCGCACAGCGCAAGGCATGGACGCGCACCCTCGCGTCGTCGTCCGCCAGCGCGAGTTGGACATCCTCCGGCATGAGCGCGTCCAGTCCCAGCAACACCGAGAGCGCGTGAATGCGGGCCAGCGGTTCGCGGGTCGCGCGCAGGAGCTTGCGGACCTCGACGGGCGCGGACGCCTCCGCGCGTTCGATTAGCAACCGAGCGGCGGTGTCGCGATGCCAGCCATTGGGATGAACGAGCGTCGCTGCGAGTTCAGGCGTGTTGAATTTCCCGAGGCGCGGCGGGCGGCGCGGTTTGAAGTCGTCCGGCACCACGCGATAAATCCGGCCGCGCTCGCGTCCGCTGTCGAGGTCGAGATGGCGCTTCAACTCCGGAGGGAGCGACCACGGATGCTCGATCACCTCGCGATACATGTCGATGCACCACAACGTGCCGTCGGGGCCATTGGCCAGGGTCACGGGCCGGAACCAGTTGTCACGGCCAGCGAGGAACTCGGAGCCTTGTTCGTCGGAGGCCCGTTCGGCCACGAAGCCTGCGCCGTGCGGGCGAAGGATCTTCCGGTGAATCAAATTGGCGCCGCAGTCCGCCACGAATACGTTGCCGCGAAAGTCCGGCGGAAAGGCGTCGCCGCGATAGACCGTCAGCCCGGTCGCGCCGGAGAAATAGCCGGAGACGCGCCCACCGCCCTCGACCGGGCCGGAGACCAGCCCGGCCACGCGCCATTTCGTCCGCAGCACGCGCCACGGTTCCTCGGGACTGATCCGGAAGATCTCCGCTGCCGGGCCGTCCACGGCGATGTCCGCGGCGGCCGGCGGTGGCGACCAGTACGGATTTCGCGTCGCGTCGTGGTCGTCAGACATGATGGCGATGACGTGCCGGCTGTTGCTGCAGGTGAATTTGCGGCCCGCGTCGTCGAAGCCGAAGCCCCATTGCCCGCCGCCGGATTCGGCTCGCAGGTCGAAGGTGCGGGGATCGAACGAGAAATCGCGCCCGCGCAGGGCCAGCGGCGGGGCCTTGGCGGCGAGGTTCGTGATGACGGAGGCATTGCCGCCGAGCATTCCGTGGATGCGGTTGTCGAGTCCCCACGTGAGGCTGTTCAGGAGTTGCTGCACGTTGAGTTTCGCCACGGCGTTTCCGAATCCGGTGAAGATTACGCGACGTTCGTCCGCCACACCGTCATTGTTTGCGTCCTTGAGGTAGAGCAGGTCCGGCGTGGAGCCGACGAAGACGCCTCCCTTCCAGCAGATGATCGCGGTGGGCCACGGCAGCTTGTCGGCGAACACGGTGGCCTTGTCGAAACGGCCGTCTCCGTCGGTGTCCTCCAGCAGTTTCACACGGCCGAGGCGTTCGTCGCGATGCTCGGAGTAATCGCGCATCTCAACGATGTAGAGGCGGCCATTCTCGTCAAAATCCATCGCGACCGGGCTGGCGATAAGCGGTTCGGCAGCCATCAACTCGGCGCGAAATCCGGGACGGACTTGCAGGGTCTTGATGGCGTCCACGGGTTCCGTGGCGGGAACGCGGGGAAGGTCCTTTTCTTCAACACGCAACTCCGCCGCGAGGGCGGAAACGGCAACCAGCGTGCAAGCCAGGGCGAGGCGCAACATTGGATGAGGTAACCGCGCGCGGCGAAAAAAGCCAAAGCGGAAAACGCGGCGTACCACCGGCGACAAACCCGTTGAACTCGTCCGGTGCCGCGACTAACGTCGCCGCCGCTTGGGAAACAAACCGACTATGAACTGGCTATACTTTGCGCTGCTCACCGTGGCGTCGTGGGGCGTCTATGGGCTTTTCCTTCACACCGGCCAGATCGGCATGGGCGACAAGACGAACGGACGTTACATGGCGTTCCTTTACGTCGGCATTGCCTATTTCATTGTGGCCATTCTGGGACCGGTGGTGGTGCTTAAGCTTCAGGGTGGGCGGTTGGATTTTTGGAACTACCCGGCCAGGGGGCTGTGGTGGTCGCTTATCGCAGGCGTGGTTGGTGCAGTGGGCGCGTTCGGCGTGCTGCTGGCTTTCGGCGCCAAGGGCAGTCCGGCGGTCGTGATGTCGATCGTCTTCGCCGGAGCGCCGGTGGTGAACGCGATTGTGTCAGTGATCCAGCATCCGCCGGCGGGCGGCTGGGGTTCGATCCGGCCGCAGTTCTATCTCGGGATCGCGCTCGCCGCGCTCGGCGGCTGCCTGGTCACGTTCTACAAACCCGCGCCGCCGGCTCCCGGTTCCGCGCCCGCCGCGGTCACACAAACCTCTGCACGCTGATGCCCGCCGCTGGTGCTTCATCGGGATTTCCCAAGCGGCTCCACATCGTTACGAGCCAGGTAGACCAGCTTCGCAGGATGCTGCCGTCTGTGATCGGCAACAACCCGTTCTACAGTGCGAAGTTTGAAGCCGCCGGCATCAGCTACAAAATCCGCGATCTTGGCGAATTCACCGAACTGGTGCCGTTCACCACGAAAGCGGAAATTTCCGCCGACCAACTCGCGCACCCACCTTACGGCAGCAACCTCACATTTCCGCTGTCGGCCTACTCGCGGTGCCACCAGACCAGCGGCACCAGCGGTGCGCCGATCCGCTGGCTCGACACGCCGGAAAGCTGGGACTGGGTTTTGCGCAACTGGCAGACGGTTTATGCCGCCGCCGGCGTGACGCGCGCGGACGTGATTTTCTGCCCCTTCTCGTTCGGACCATTCCTCGGTTTCTGGGCGGCATTCGAGGCGGGCGCGAAATTCGGCGCGCTCACGCTGCCTGGCGGCGGCATGAGCAGCGCCATGCGTTTGCGCGTGATTTTCGACCACCGCGCCACCGTGTTGTGCGCGACGCCGACCTACGCGATGCGCCTGGCCGAGGTGGCGGCGGCGGAGGGATTCGATCTCGGGCAGTCTCCTGTGAAGACGATCATCGTGGCGGGCGAGCCGGGCGGCAGCATTCCCGCGACACGCGCGCGGCTGGAGAAGCTCTGGCCCGGTGCGCGCATCTTCGATCATCACGGCATGACGGAGATCGGGCCGGTGACCTTCGAGTGTCCCGCGCGTCCCGGCGTACTCCATGTCATCGAGACCGCTTACATCGCTGAGATTATCAACCCCGCCACCGGCGCGCACGTCGAGCCGGGCGAGGTGGGGGAACTGGTGCTGACCAATCTCGGGCGCGTCGGTTCGCCGTTGTTGCGTTATCGCACCGGCGACCTCGTGCGTTCCGCCCACACCGGGTATTGCGATTGCGGTCGGCACGACATGGTCTTGGAGGGGGGAATCCTCGGCCGCAGCGACGACATGGTCGTGGTGCGTGGCGTGAACGTTTATCCCAGCGCCGTCGAGGAGATCGTCCGCGGCGTGGGCGGGGTGGTGGAATACCGGGTGAACGTCACCCGCGGAAATGACCTTGCGGAAATGGCGGTGGAGGCGGAGTTCGACCGCGCGATTCAGCAACCGGATACGCAGGCGCGCGAGCTTGAGGCGGCGTTCATGCACACGCTGGCGTTGCGCGTGCCGGTGTCGGTCGCCGCGCCGGGATCACTGTCTTGCGTGGAGGGCAAGGCGCGTCGCTGGGTCAGGGGCTCCTGAGGGTCACGGTTGTTTCGCCGGCCTGCGCGCGGCCACAAAGCGCGTCAGGCCCTCAATGGAGAACGGGGCCGGCGTCTTCAAGTATGCCTCCAGTTCAGAGCGTGAACAACCAATCTCCCCCTGGGTGGTGTTCGTGCCTTCGCATTGAAAGAGGCCACCTTGCTCCAGGAGATTTCGAGATGAGCCGTCAGGCATGGTGAGCGACGCCTCTTGAACCCAGTTGGTGGTGTCATCGGTCTCGGCGCTTACATGCGCGCGAAGGGTTAGCGTGTTGGTGGTCAGTTCGAAGACGACGAAGACCAGTTTTTCGCCGTCGTAAGCGTATTGCACCAAGGAGGTGGGCTGGTTGGTCGCGGCAATGACGACAGCCTCGCAGCGGAATTGGTGTCCGGCGTCTTTCTTTTTGCACGCGGCAAGCAGGGCGACGCAGGCGGCGAGGATCAGGAAAAGTCGTTGCATGGTGTTGATTTCAAAGTTGCCCCAGCACGCGGTGGAGTTCGGCGTCGGTGTTGTAGAAATGCGGCGAGAGGCGGATGTAGTTTTGGCCGGCGCGGTCTGCGCGCAATGAGGTCGTGATGTCTGCGGCCTCAAGTTTCTGGTGCAGCGCGGTCATGTCCTCGCCGGGCTTGAAAAAGGTGACGATGCCGCTGGCGTTCTCCGGCGGAGCGGCGGGCTGCAACACGGCGAAGCCCTTCTCCTCGATGGCCGGAACGAGCCAGGCGCGTTTGCGCAACTGCTCGGCGGCGATGTTTTCGATGCCGACCTCCAACAGCAGTTCCATCGACGCGTGCAGACCGGCCAGGCCGAGTAAGTTGTCGCTGCCCGCCTCGTAACGGTGTGCGCCTGGCCGGAGCGTGAGTTCCTCCTGCGCCACGAAGTTCGGGCAACGGACGTTGTTCCATCCGACCACGGTCGGCTTGAGCGTCTCCTGCAGCGCCTTGCGTACGTAGAAGATTCCCGCGGCGCACGGGCCGAGCAGCCACTTGTGCGCGTCTGCGGCGAGGAAGTCGATGTGCTCGACCGTCGTCGGAAACGCACCGAGCGTCTGGATTCCATCCACGCAAAAAAGGATGCCGCGCTGGCGCAGGTATTTTCCGATGGCTCCGAGATTGATCCGCCAGCCCGCGACGTAATGGCACGACGCGAGCGCGACGAGTTTCGTGCTTTCATCGACCTGGCCTTGCACGTCGATGGCTCGGATCTTCCCAAGCTCGCGCACGTTCATCAGCCGCACCTCGACGCCGCGCGAGGCCAGCGCCATCCACGGGTACACGTTCGACGGGTAGTCGTCGTGGTAAATGAGGATGTTGTCGCCCTTGCGCCACGGCAGGCCGTTGGCGACGTATCCGAGCGCGAGGGTGGTCGGGCCGACGAAGGCGATTTCATCCGGTTGCGCGTTGAGCAGGCGCGCGGCAAGTCCTCGCGTTTCCTGGATGCGGAACATCGGCATGAGCGCCTCCTGGTCGCCCCGCGTGCTGTTGAGCGCGTAATGGGCCACGGCTTCCGCCACGCGGCGCGGCAGCGGGCACACGCCAGCGTGCCCGAGAAAGACCTTGCTGGCCGCGACGGGGAATTCCTCCCGGCGCAGTTCTTCGTTCGCGTGCAGTTCGGCAATCGTCATGGCGCGTTCATGTTAATCGCGTCGTTGACCTGTTGGAAATACCCCATCCACGACCGGATGATTCCAAACGCGGCGTAGAGCATAACCAGTCCGACGAGTAATCCGGCCGTGGTGAAAATGAAGGTCTTTAGCCGGCGCGAGCCTTCGTCGTGGAACAAAACATGGCAGCGTCGCAACGCGTCGTCGAGCTGCCCGCTCAATTCTCCGGTCTGGTAGAGGCTGGCGAATGTGGCCGGAAACTCGGGCCGTTGCGCGATCATCTCGCCCGGTACGGCTCCCGCGACCAGTTGGGGTCGCATGGCGGCGTAGGCTCGTTGAATGGCCGGCGACCCGCTCGCCGCTGCCGCGAGATCCCACGCCTCAATGACGGTGATGCCCGCGCTCAACAACGCCTCCAGCGCGACGCACAATCTCGAAATTGCCAGGCTGCGCCGCGCCCGGCCCAGCACCGGCACCATTCCAAGCAGCGACTCAACCGCCGCGCGCCATCCTCGGCCGTGCGTCCCCTGCAATCCGTACCAAAGCGCGAAGGCCAGTCCGTAAACTGGCCCGAACACGAGCAACTTCGCCCCAAGGTAAGGCACGACTGCGCCCTTCAGAATCAGGTTGGTGAAGTAACTCAGCGGAAAGATCAGCACGGCCACATGGAAGACGAAGAACGGGTAGATGGAGAATCCGATCACCTGGCGCGCCAGTTCCGCGCGCTCTGCGTAGTATTTTGAAAGCAGCCCGAAGCATTGCGGAAGGCGCCCGCTTTGTTCGCCCGCCTGGATGAGCGCGATGTCGAAGTCCGAGAGCCACCGACCGGAAGCGCGCAGGGCCTCGCTCAACACAGCGCCTTCGCGCAGTTGCCCCAGTGCGAGCGACAACACGGCGCGCATCCACGGTTGTGGCGGATTGCGTTCGAGGATTTCCAGCGCCTGAATGAGACCCAGCCCGGCGGCGGTCATCTGCCCCAGTTGATGGAACAGGTCGGATCGGCGGGTGAGTTGTGCGGGCGTATTGAGCACTGGCAGACTGCCCGCGCGGCATCAGAGCAGGCGGTCGATACCGGCCTTAAGGGCGGGTTTGCCCTTCATGCCGACGACCTGCTCCGCCACCTGACCGCCCTTGAAGAAGAGCAGCGTGGGAATGGACTGGATGCCGTAGTTAATGGCCAGGCTCTGGTGGTCGTCGATGTTGACCTTGCCGATCTTCACCTTGCCGCCGTACTCCTTCGCCAGATCGTCCAGCACAGGAGCGAGCATCTTGCAGGGGCCGCACCATTCAGCCCAGAAATCCACGACCACAGGCGTGCCGGACTGGAGCACTTCCTGGGCAAAGTTATCGGCGGTGAGGGTGACAATGTTTTCGGAGGCCATAGGGAAACAGAATTTAAAAATCACTTTGCGGCCCAGGACAACGCCCACGGGCCGTAGAAAAGGGTGGCGATGCTTACCACTGCGGCGATGGCTGCGACGGCAGCAACGATTGCCAGCACGGTGTCCAACACGCCGACGGTCTTGGCTCCGGCTGGTGCCTTGGCGGCGGCGGGAGGAGGCGTGGGCGCTTTGGCGGGTGCCGGTGTCGGAGGTTTCGCCACGGCGGTGCCGGGACGGGCGGGCGCGGCCGGCGGAACTGGAGCCGCAGGCGCGGCGGCGGAAGTTGGGGCAGCGGCGGCCGGGCGCGGAATTTGAGCGGTGGCGGCGGCGGTGGCGGCGGATGTGGGCCGGGCGGTCACGGGCGGAGGCGGAGCGCCAGTTGGAGCAGCTGCAGGCACGCCACTGGGGGGCAGCGTGGGCAGTTTGATCGTCGGAGCGGCCGTGGGTTTCGGTGGCAGCGCGATACGAACGGTTTCCTTCTTGGGTTGCACTTTGGCCGCCTCGGGCGGTTTCGGCGGAACTCCACCCGGAGGTGGCGGCGGGACGCTGGGATTCGGATCGGCCATAAATCGATTGTCGCGAGAAGCTAGGTGCCGGGAAATTGAGTGTCAATTTGTTATTCCCGCGCGCGGCTTCGCGCCGGGTGGATCGTGGATCGCAAGGCAGCGCGGGATTGCATTGGGTCGTCCCAGCGGTTGAAGTGCCCCGGTTGTGACGCAGCAAAGCACCAGTTCGCCCGGCCAATGGAACCCGGGCTCGCCGCATCGGTTCGCGAACCGGCCCGCCTTCAAGCATTTAACGTCGCGACAACGTTGATTCTGACATGCTGCCTGCACAGCAGTTCATTCTCTTTTGCCTGGTCGGCGTGCTGACCACCGCCTTGGACTTCGTCGTCTTTAACCTGCTCACGCGTCCGCGGGTCGGATGGTCGCGCATCGCCGCCAACCTTGTTTCCGTCGCGGCGGCCATGGCCTGGTCATTCTTCGCCAACTGGTTCATCGTGTTCCATCCAGACACCGGCGACTGGCTGGTCAGGGCTGGGCGGTTTCTGGTCACAACCGCGTTCTCGGCTTTCGTGCTGCAAAACGCGGTGCTTTACGTGACGACATATGTCTGGAAGGTGCCGGTCAACGCCGTGTTGTTCGTTGTCCGCCGCTCTCGCGTTGCCCGCCGGTTCAGCGAGGACGTCTGGGCGCGGAATACCTGCAAGACCCTGGCCGTGTGCGCGGGTTTGGTCTGGAATTTTTGCTGGTACAAGTTGTTCGTTTACGCGGAGTGAACCTTCCCCCGCGCCTTCCGCCTTCCCATTTCGTTCCCGCTCCAACACGCTGCGCCGCGATGAAAGCCCTCGCCATTGCGCTCATTGTGACATCCGTCGTGTCTGCTCGCGCGGCGAACTGGCCGCAGTTTCGCGGGCCGGGCGGAACCGGAATCGGTGAAAGTGCTGCACCGCCCGCTCATTTCGGCCCTGCCTCTAATGTGCTTTGGAAGACCAGCCTGCCGGCCGGGCACTCATCGCCGTGCATCTGGGAGAATTGCATCTTTCTCACCGCACATGATGGCGCGAAATTGGAAACCATTTGCCTTAACCGGGACACGGGTGCCGTGAAATGGCGAGTGTCCGCGCCGGCCGAAAAGATCGAACCCGCGCACAAGATCGCCACGCCCGCGTCCTCGACCTGCGTGACGGACGGCGCGCGGGTCGTCGCTTACTTTGGATCGTTCGGTTTGCTGGCCTTCGATCTCGATGGCCGCGAGCAATGGCGCGTGTCGTTGCCCGCGCCGGTCGTGGAATTTGGCACGGGCACCTCGCCGATCCTGGCGGACGAACTCCTGATCCTCGTGTGTGACCAGGATCAGGGCTCCTATCTGCTTGCGCTCGACAAACGTACTGGCAAGACCGCGTGGCGCGTCGAGCGCCCGGAGTTTCGCCGCGGCTTTTCCACGCCGCTCTTGTGGAGTCACAACGGCACGCAGGAACTTGTAGTGCCCGGCTCGATCTGGTTGACCAGTTACGATCCGGCCAGTGGCAGGGAGCTTTGGCGCTACAGCGGAACGTCGCGCGTTGCCAACAGCACGCCGGTGTCCGGCGACGGATTGTTGTTCTACGCCAGTTGGAATATTGGCGGTGATGAAGGCGACCGCGTGGTCATGGCGCCATTTGCTGAATTCGCCGCCGAGCACGACCGGAACAAGGACGGTAATTTCTCCCGCGAGGAGATTCCTGCCGGTCCGGTTCGCGACCGGTTTTCGCAGATGGATTTGAACAAGGATGGCAAGGTCACGCCCGCCGAATGGCAGAACATGCGCGAGATGTTCGCCAGCGCGGAGAACGCCGTCATCGCGCTGCGCACCGGCGGCAAGGGGGACATCACCCGGACGCACCTCGCGTGGAAAAGCCTTCGGAGCCTGCCCTACGTTTCCTCGCCGCTTCATTATCGCGGGAGGCTTTACACGGTGAAGAATGGCGGGCTGTTCTCGTGCTACGACGCGAAGAGCGGGCGAGTGTTCTTCCAGGACGAACGGTTGGATGCGCCGGGCGATTACTATTCGTCCGCTGTGGCTGCCGACGGGAAGATTTTCGTCGCATCGCAGAAGGGCGTGGTCACAGTCATTACGGCGGGAGACACGCTCGATGTGCTCGCGCGGAACGATCTGCGCGAACAAATCTTCGCCACGCCCGCCATCCTGAACGGCAATCTTTACTTGCGAACCGTGGGCGCGCTTTACGCGTTCGGTCCAGTCCGCCGTTGACCGAAGCGCTTTCGCCGACATCATGCGCGCCATGCACGATGCCAACAACCCCGCGCCGCTGGCCGGCCGCAGCCTGGTCGTCATCGGCGGAACGACCGGGCTGGGGCTTTCCGCGGCGCGCGCTTTTCTGGCTGCGGGCGCGGCGGGCGTTGTGGTCACGGGGCGCAAGCGCGAGAGCGCCGGGGCCGCGCTGGCCGCGTTGGGCGGGAAGGGGCGGGTGGTGGTCGGCGATGCCACATCCCCGGAACATGCGCCGCAGGCGATCGCCGCGGCGGTGCGGGATTTCGGCGGTTTTCACGGCCTTTACCACGTGGCTGGTGGCAGCGGTCGGCGGATGGGCGACGGGCCGTTGCATGAGATCACCGATGAAGGGTTGCGCGCTACGCTGGCTCTGAACCTCGAATCGTTGATGCTTTCCAATCGCGCCGCAGTCCGGCAGTTCCTCGCGCAAGGCTCGGGCGGTGCGATTCTCAACATGGGTTCCGTTCTCGGCTGGTCGCCATCACCGCGGTTCTTCGCCACGCACGTTTACGCCGCGGCCAAGGCGGGCATCACCGGATTCACGCGGTCCATCGCCGCCTATTATGCGCCGAAGAACATCCGCGTGAACGTCCTCGCGCCCGCATTGGTCGAGACCCCGATGTCGAAACGCGCGGCGGGCGATGCCGAAATCCTCGAATTCATCTCCACCAAACAACCGCTCGACGGTGGGCGCATTGGGAACGCAGCGGACTGCGACGGCGCGGCGGTGTTCCTGTTGTCCGATGCCGCGCGGTTTGTTACGGGGCAGGTGCTCGCGGTGGATGGCGGCTGGTCGGTGAGCGAGGGACAAATCCCTGTCGGCAAATGAAACACGCCATCGGCATTGATCTCGGAGCGACGAATGTGAAGGCGCTGGCCGTCACGCCCGCAGGCCGCGTGCTGGCCGAGGCGTTGGTGCCCACTGGTGACAACGGAAAGCCGGGCTGGGAGAAGAATGTCCGCCGCGCCGTGGCGCAACTCCGGCGGGCGACCGGCGTGGCGCCGGACCGTATCGGGCTGGCGGCACCAGGGTTGCCATCGCGGGATCAGCGTTCCATCGCCTTCATGCCAGGGCGGTTGCCCGGCCTCGAAGGACTCGTATGGCAGAAGTTCCTGGATTTTCCCGCGCGGGTTCCGGTGCTCAACGACGCGCACGCCGCCTTGCTTGGCGAGGTCTGGCGCGGCGCGGCGCGCGGCGCGAGCAACGCCTTTCTTCTCACGCTCGGCACCGGCGTGGGCGGCGCGGCGCTGGTGGACGGCCGCCTCTTGCGCGGACGCATCGGGCGCGCGGGACATCTGGGCCACATTTCGCTGAATCCCGCCGGCGCACCCGACGTGGCGAACACCCCCGGCAGCCTGGAGAACGCCATCGGCGATTGCACGGTGTCCCTGCGCAGCGGCGGGCGTTTTCATTCCACCAAGGCATTGGTCGCGGCGGCGAAGCGCGGCGACCCGGACGCGCGGGCGGTCTGGAACGAGTCGGTTGCCGTGCTCGCGGCGGGCGTGGCCTCGCTGGTCAACGTCCTCGACCCCGAGGTGGTCGTGATCGGCGGCGGCATCGCGCGGGCCGGCGGGATGTTGTTCCGTCCGCTTTCGCGGCGGCTGGCGCAAATCGAATGGCGGCCCGGCGGGGCGAAGGCGCGAATTGTTCCCGCGAAGCTGGGCGACCGCGCCGGCGCGTTTGGCGCCGCGTGGAATGCGTGGCAGGAGGTTTCTTCGGTGCTGTCGCCGTGACCTGCTGTTTCAAATTTTCCGTTGTTGAGAACTCGATGACCTTTCTTTCATGAACAATTCCTCACCGGCCCAAACTTATCTCCAGCGCGCGCGCGAACTGGTGGATGTCGTAGAGACACAGTTGCCGCAAATTCAGACGGCGGCAGACTGGTTCGCTCGGACCATTCTCGCGGGGCGCATGGTTCAGGTCTTCGGCTCCGGCCACAGCCGGATCATGGTCGAGGAAATGTGGCCGCGCTACGGCTCGTTCCCAGGGTTCAACCCGATCGTTGAGCTGTCTTTGAGTTTTCACAATCTTGTCGTGGGCGCGAACGGCCAGCGGCAGGCGATGTTTCTTGAGAACGTGCCGGGTCTCGCGGATCGCATTCTGCGCAACTTCGCCTTGCGCCCCAGTGATTCGGCGCTGGTTATCTCGTCGAGCGGTTGCAATCTGGTGCCCATCGAAATCGCGAGGGGTTTCCAGCAGCGCGGATTGAAGGTCGTCGCCATCATCAGCCGGCGGCACTCCGAGGCCAGCACCTCCAAGCATCCAGACGGAAGGAAGCTTCAGGACTTCGCGGATCTCACGCTCGACACCGGCGCGCCGTCGGGCGACGCGATGGTGCGGGTGCCAGGACTCGACACACCGGTTTCACCCGGCTCGACCGTCGGTGGCTGCCTGCTCGTCAACGCGATCAAGGCCGAGGTGGCCGCGCGCCTGACCGCCGCGGGTCAGCCGCCCAAGGTTCTGAGCGGCGCGGCGGTGGTTGGCTCGGAGCGCGCCGTTCAGCTTTTCGAATCGGCCTACGACGAGCATGCGCACCGCATTGCCAGGCTGTACGCTGAATCCGGTACCTGAACACGAACGCGCTCTTGTCATTGGATGGGTGGAGACGCTTTGCTTGCCGCGAACACAAACCCCGGATAGACATGAAACTGCGCGTTGTTGGCATCAATTTCGACCACTTCCACATGGGCGATTTGCTGCGCATGGCGTTCAACCATCCGCAGGTCGAGATCGCCGGCATCTGCGACGCGCAGCCCGCGCGGATGCGTGAGGCCATCGGTAATTTCGGCATCGCGGCGGAGCGCGTGTTCACCGACGTGGACGAGTGTCTCGAAAAGACGCGGCCCGATTTTGCAATTCTCTGCCCGTCCACGGCGCGCCATGCGGAGTGCGTCGAGCGGGTCGCGCCGCACAAGGTTCACATGCTGGTTGAGAAGCCGTTTGCAGCCACCGTTGCGCAGGCGGATCGCATGATGACGGCCGCGCGGCGCGCCGGCGTGATGCTGGCGATCAACTGGCCGCTGCGCTGGGTGCCCAGCCACGTGACGGCCGCGCGGCTCGTTCACGAGGGGCGCATCGGCGCGTTGCAGGAGGTGCATTACTACGACGGCAACCGCGGCCCGCTCTTTCACGGCGCGGACAAGGTCGAGCAGACGCCCACCGCCGCGATGAAACGGCGGAGCTGGTTTTACAAGAAGGCCGAGGGCGGCGGGTCGCTGCTCGATTATCTCGGCTACGGCACGACCCTGGGCACGTGGTTCCATGGCGGGCGCAAACCAGTCGAGGTGACCGCCGTCACCGACCTGCCCAACGGCCTGGAGGTCGATGAGCACAGCATCACCGTGGCGCGCTACGAGTGCGGGCTTTCCAAATTCGAGACGCGCTGGGGAACCTTCACCGATCCCTGGACGCACGCGCCCCAGCCGATGTGCGGCTTCGTCCTCAAGGGCGAGGGCGGAACGATTTGCAGTCCGGACTACGCGCCGTTTGTCCGCGTCCAGACGCGGCGGAAGCCCGGTGGAATGAATGTCGAATCCGTGCTGCTGCGCGCACCGTTTCAAAACCCAGTGCAATATTTCGTCCGCTGCCTGCGCCGCGACGAACCACCGGAAGGACCACTGTCGCCTCAAATCTCGCGTATCGGCCAGCAGATCGTTGACAGCGCGGTTTTGAGCGCGCGGTTGCGGAAAACGGTCAAGCTGGTGCCGTGAGCGGTACGTCACAGAAGGTCGCGCCAAGGTTGGAAGAAGAATGGTCGGGGCGGTGAGATTCGAACTCACGACCTCTTGTACCCGAAACAAGCGCGCTAGCCAGGCTACGCTACGCCCCGAACCATGTTTCCCAATTCAATAAGGCAGAACCGGGCGCTGATATTGCCCGGTTCCGTGGCCAGGGCAAGCACTTTTGTCTGTGCTTTGCCACGACGAATTGCGCCAAAAGTATTGTTACCCGGTGAGTGGGGAAGAAAGGTGGCGGAATGATACGTTGCGCCAGAAGTCACTGTTACCGTGTGGGCGATGGATTTAGCGATGAACAAAACCACACGGAAAGAGGTCTTGGCGAAGTTGCGCCGGCGCTATGAGCACGCCGGCGCCGAGCATAAACGCAAGCTGTTGGACCAAGCCGAGCAGTTACTGGGCTACCACCGAAAAGCGGCCATACGAGCCTTGCGCGCACCTGCCGTGGAGCCTGGTCCTTGGGTGATGAACGGACGGCCCCTGACCTACCAACCCGAGCGGTTGCTGCCCTGGCTGCAACCGATCTGGAGGGCCACCGACTACGCCTGCGGGCGACGTTTGGTGGCGATGTTGCCGGAGTGGATTCCCGCCTACGAGCAACACGAGCGCAGACTCCCCAGCGAGGTGAGGGACAAGCTCCTGCAGGCCAGCGCCCGCACGCTGGATCGGCTCTTGCATCCGTTGCGCACCCAGGGGGCGGGTCGAACCCTCACTCGGCCAGGCAGCTTGCTGCGGCACCAGATACCCATCCGGGGCAGTGTGTGGGAAGAAGGCCTGGCCGGATGGCTGGAGGTCGACACGGTGGCGCTGTGCGGCGGCAGCACCGCCGGGGAGTTTGTCTGGATGGTGGACGGGGTCGACTATGCCACCACCTGGGTGGAAG
>CAYQWK010000032.1:0-26561 GCA_964420805.1 uncultured Bifidobacteriaceae bacterium
CCGTTCGCCGGTACCGACCTGTTCTTTGCGTTGGGCGGCGTATTTCGCGTTTTCCTCGGCGATCTTGCGTTCGAGCAATCGAGAGCGCAGCACGGTCATGGCCTTGGCCTTGTTCTTGATCTGCGAGCGTTCGTCGGCGCAGCGCACGATGAGGCCGGTGGGCTTGTGCTGGATTTGCACGGCGGAGTCGGTGGTGTTCACGCCCTGGCCGCCCTTGCCGGAGGCCCGGCAGACACTGACTTCGATCTCGTCGGGCTTGATTTCGACATCGACTTCCTGGGCCTCCGGCAGCACGGCCACGGTACAGGTGCTGGTGTGGATGCGACCCTGAGCTTCGGTGGCGGGCACGCGTTGGACGCGGTGGACGCCGCTTTCGTACTTAAGGCGCTTGAAGACATCAGTGCCTGTGACGCCGAAGACGACTTCCTTAAATCCGCCGAGGTCGCTGGGGCTGGAGTCCATGGTCTCGACTTTCCAGCCGTGGCCCTCGGCGTAGCGGACATACATGCGGTAAAGGTCGGCGGCGAAGAGCGCGGATTCCGAGCCGCCGGCACCGGCGCGGATTTCCATGATGGTGTTGCGGGAGTCGGCGGGGTCGGGCGGAAGGATGCCGGCCTGGACGAGCAGGGCGAGGCGTTTCTCCTCGGGTTCGAGCCGGGAGACCTCCTCGAGGGCCATCTGTGCGAGCTCGGATTCCTCGGGTTCGGCGGCGAGGAGGGCGCGGTTCTCTGCGAGGTCGCGGCTGACCTTGAGGTAAGCCTCGCCGGATGCGACAAGGTCCTTGAGGCCGGAGTATTCGCGGGAAAGTTCCTGGAAGCGCAGGTTGTTGGCAAAGGTCCTGGGGTCGCTGAGGAGGGCTTCGACCTCGGCGAAACGCTGGCGGAATTTCTCGATGTGGGGCTTGAGGTCCAAGGGAAACGTGATGCGTGACTCTGGGCTCGGGACTCTGGGCTGCTGGTGGGCAAAAGAAATCCGCCCGCCTCGTGCAGGCACGAGGCGGGCGGATGCGAAACCGGTTTGCTACTTCTTCTTCTTTTTGGTGGCAGCCGCAGCTTGGGCAGCCTGGGTCTTGGCCATGCGCTGCTGGAACTTGTCCACGCGACCGGCGGTGTCCACGAACTTCTGCTGGCCCGTGTAGAATGGATGGCAGGCATTGCAAATGCCTACGATGATGACGGGCTTGACCGAGCGGGTCTTGATCACATTGCCGCAGGCGCAACGGATTTCCGCATCGCGGTAGTTCGGATGAATGTCAGCTTTCATAAAGGGCGGCGAAATTATCAGCGAGGCGCGGGATGACAAGAGGGAATTTTGTGGCAACGGGGTCAACCCCCTTCACCCGTTGGTGTCATTTTCCCATGAAACAACAGGCGGAGCGTGTCTCCTTGTTTGCCAACTGCAGTCGCCCACCAAGCGTTGGTTCCTGGCCGTGGTCTTGAACACTGCAGGCTCCTATTCGCGCACGACCGTGACGCCCGCAGGGGCTCGGGTTTCGGATTTGATCGTTCCGTCCGCCAGCCGCTCGTGGCGGACTTTGATCGGGCCGAGTGGCGTCGGATACGTGCCCTCCACCCACTTGAGGTTGCCGAGTTGCGGCACAATGCGGACGCGCTTGAAGCCCGGCTCCAGCGGTTTCACCCCGAGCACGGTCTGGCTCAGGAACGCCGTCGGGCCGCTCGCCCAGCCGTGGCAGAAGCTGTGTCGAAAACCTTCGTAGCAATAGGCGCCGCAATCGCCGTGAATGTCCTTCTTGCCGGCGGGAACCAATTCGTCGATCCGCACGGCATTATTGGTCCACTCCAGGTTGAAGTCCTCCCAGAAGGTCGTCGCTCCGAAATCAAGCATCGCGCCCCAGTAGGTGCGGATGAAGTCGAGCGCCGTTTCCGTGTCGCCCGACTTCCCGAGCGCCTGCAACACGTAGAAACCGTAGAAGGTGGAGACATCCTTCGGTCCGTTGGTTTTGAGCACGTCCTCCGAGGTCCTCCGCGCATCGACCATTCCGGCGAGAGAGAGCAAGGCGGCGCCGGACTTCGATTTGTTCACGTCCGGCACGACCTTGCGTCCGCGCGCGGCGGCCTCGGCGCAAATCTTCGCCGTCTCCTGGTCGCCGAGTTCGGTCATCAGCCGCGCTCCGCTTTCGAGGGTCATGACGAGCAGACCCTGCAGTCCAGCGGTGACGCCTTGTTTGTTCGGCGAGCTGGGCCAGTCGAGAAAGCGCATGCCGTCAATGTGTTCGCGACCATCGGGTCCGATGAGCCGGGCGAGCTTCTTGAGCAGTGGCGCCAGGTAGGCGCGTTGTGCCGCGAGATAATTCCGGTCGCCGTGGTGCATCCATTGTTCCTCGTGGATGAGCACCCACCACATCGAATAGCTGGAGATTCCGTTCATCCATTCGCTCACGGGCGTGATGTCGCGAGTGAGATCAAGGGATCTGGGGACCACATCGTTGAAGCCGAACACGGCGTTGATGGTGCTGACCTCGGGGTGCATATCGCCGATCCAGACCAGGCGGTCGCGCTTGATGCCATCCCAGAGGTATTCCTGCATGTTGAGGTGAACGGTGTAGGCACCGACCTGCCAGATGCGGTTGAGGCGCTCGTCATTGCATTGGAAGGAGCCGAGATAAGGAATGTCGCGGAGTTGCAGGACGGCGCGGACCTGGCTCAGTTGCGCGGGACGCTTCGGGTCAACAGCGTCGATGCGCACGAACCGGAAGCCGCTCGGTCCGATGGTGATCTTGCCCAGCCACGGCAGGGTGACGATCTGGTCGCGAACCGCGTGATCGTTCTGCGCGTTTTGTTTGCCGCCAAGTTCCGCCATTGCCTCGCTCACCGATTCGCCGAAGCGGACGCGCACGCGCACCGGTTCCTTGCCAGGCGTGATGGGCGTGAACAGCTCGACGTAGCCTTGCAGTTCCTTCCCGAAGTCGAGCAGCACCCCGGCCAGCGAGTTGGAGGAAGCAGTGAGCACGCAAGGCGGGGCGGGTTCCTTGAGCACGGCCTGCCCGGCGTGGGGCTTGAGCAACGAATCGGCGTTCTTCACTCCCGCGCCGCTCTTCCAGACAATGCGCGCGGGCTCGACGAAGTACGACTTGAGCGGCGATGGCTCCACGCGCGCGCCGAGTCCGGCGACAGCCGGGGGAACCTCGGCGGCAAGGGCAGAGACGGCCAGCAGGGTGATAGCGGCGGTAATGGAGTAACGCATAAATTAGCTCCGGCTAGACGCAAAGGAGGCTCCCGAAATTCCGCGGGAGTGGGAAGGGATTTGTGATCCAGCCAGCGGCGGGTGGTCAGCGCTTCATCAAATGGACCTTGCTGGTGCCGTGGCCCTTGATGTTCAGCACGAAATCCCGCGGTTCGGTCTTGGTGAAACCGCCGACATAATTCTCTCCACCGCTGGTGGCGAAGTTGCGCAACGGCACGGAAACCGAACCACGCCTGGCGAGACCATCGAGCTTGTGAATGTATTGCTTGCCCTCTGACTCGAACGTGATGGTCGTCGCGGGCCAGTCGAAACCGCCCTGGTTGTCGATGGTGAGCGACCCCGAGCGCAGCCGGATGCGCGCCCGCAACGTCGTGCCGTCATCCGGCACCTCCACGCCGCTGCTGCGGGACGGCGAGTCTTGCGACGGTGTCCGCCCCGCGAGCATCCCGATGAAGAAGAACATCGCGACGACAACCACCACCACGGTTACCCAGGAACTGGCCGACTCGAACCGCGTGCCGCCTTGTGGGCCGGAAGGTGTCTCCGTCTCCTGCGGTTCGTAAGCCGCCTCCGCCATTGCGGCCGCAGGTGCCGCAGCCGTGTGCGTCATCGAGACTCGCAATGGAGGCGGACTGCTGGCGGCGGGCGCCGGCCGGACCTCATTGTATGGGAGCCAGTTCGGCATCCCTTCGCGCCACACGTAAACTGTCGGGGCCAGGGCGCCGGACTGCACTCGTGCATCCAGATCGGCCTCGTTGAGAGGTCCAAACGTCTGGCCGTCCACGCTGTAGTGCCACATGGCGCGGGAATGGTTCGGGGTTCAATCGCGCCCGCGCAGCTTGGCCAGGAGGCGGAGCAGTTCGAGATACAGCCACACCAGGGTTACCAGCAGAGAGAACCCGGCATACCACTCGAAATATTTTGGCGCGCGCGCATAAACGCCCTGCTCGATGAAGTCGAAGTCGAGCAGCAGGTTGAACGCGGCGAGGCCGACGACAAACAGGCTGAACCCGATGCCGATCCATCCGCTCGAATGGATGTAAGGCACCTGTTTGCCAAACATGGCCAGCACGAAGCACACAATGTAGAGCAGCGCGATGGCCCCCGTGGCGGCGATCACGGCGGTTTTCAATCCCTCGGTCACGCGAATGATGCGCGTCTTGTAGAGCGTGAGCATGATGGCCAGGGTGCCGAAAGTGAGCGCGGCCGCCTGCGCGGCGATGCCTGGAAACTTCTGTTCCATGATCGCCGAGATCGCGCCGAGGAACAGCCCCTCACAAATTGCGTAGGCTTGGCTGGTGTAGGGCGAGATGCGTGGCACGAAGCAGGTCACCAGGCCGATCCCCAACCCGCCGATGGCGCCACCAATGGCCCACGTCGCGGCGGGCACTGGCTGGTACCAGGCGAAACAAAATGCCGCCATGCAGAGCAGGATCAGGAGGCCGGTCTTGTTGACCACACCGTCGAGGGTCATGACGCCCGATCCTGGCGTGGCATTGGTGAAGGTGGATTCACGAAGGACTGGATTTCCGCTTCTCATAAGATTTTCTGTGTTTGACGCCTCACTCCAATTACGGAGCGCATCCTAGAGCGGGCGCTCGGGCTGACAAGGGATTTCCCGGCCGAGATTGGTACGTGTAGGTAGTAATGGGTTGCATTTCCACAAATCGGTGATGAATAGTCCCGCGCGTTCACAGAAGCGGCAGAACACCGCACAAGGCATTTTATGAAGAGACACATTTCATCCATGTTCGCGACCGCCTCCGTCGCGTTCGGCCTCGCAGCGTCCCTTCCCGCCGCGCCAGTGACGGGCTGGCTGACCTGGCGCGGTCCATTGCAACGTTCCGTGTCGCTCGAAAAGGGCCTGCCGACGAAGATCGAGGCCAAGGAAACATTGTGGACGGTCGATTTCCCGGGCCAGTCCACACCGGTGGTCGCCAACGGCCGGCTCTACATCAACGGCTATCGCGGCGAAGGCCAGGATTTGCAGGAGTTCGTCGCGTGTTTCGATGCCGAGACCGGCAAGTTGCTCTGGCAGCATGGCGAGAGCGACTTTCTTTCGGACACCATTTACCTGCGCTACGCCACATCGTCGCCGACCGTTGATGCCGAGACGGGGAACATCTACGTCCAAGGCACGCAAGGCTTGCTCTCCTGTTTCAATCCCGAGGGCCAACTGTTGTGGCAGCATTCGATGATGGAGGAGTTCGGGCGGCTGACCTTCCCCAATTCGCGCACCGCGACGCCTTGCGTGGACGGGGAGTTGGTCATCACGCGCGGCATTACCAGCGCGTGGGGCGCGCATGGCCCGGCGGGCGACCGCTTTTATGCCTTCGACAAAAAAACCGGCGAGTTGGTCTGGTCGAGCGCGCCCGGCGACCGTCCGCAGGACAACACATTCTCGAACCCCTACCTCGACTGGTGGAACGGCAAGCGCGTGCTCTACAGCGCGGGCGGGGACAGCTCGATTCTCGCCATCAACGCGCGCACCGGGGAGCCGCTGTGGCGCTTTGCCTTCGCCAAGGCGGGCGCCAAGGGCGGCATCAACGCCGCCGTGGTGAGGCACGGGGACAACCTCATCGCGTTGCATGAGTCGGAGAACATCGATTCATCAGAAATCGGGCGCATGGCCGCGTTCAAAATCCCGGCTGTCGTCACGCCCAGCAATGCGTTCACCCCGCAGGTGTTCAAGCAAACCGAACTTGAAGTGTGGCGCAACGGCGTCGGCTCGCTGGCCAGTTCGCCGGTCGTGGTGGGAGACACCATTTACGAAGTAACTGGCACCGGCGATCTCGCGGCCGTGGACGCGCGGGACGGCAAGGTTCTCTGGAAGAAGAAACTCGGCATTGAGCAGCGGCAAAGCTCGCCGTTTTACGCGGATGGGTTGCTCTACGTGGCTATGTATGCCTCGGCGGGCGACCCGGCCAGGGGCGCTGACGCGGAGGCGGCCAAGACCTGTGACCTCTTCGTGCTCAGGCCGTCGCGCGAATCCTGCGAGGAAGTCAGCAAGACCACGCTCCCGGGCTGGGCCTTCGGTTCGCCGCTCGGTTACAACGGCAAGATCTACCTGCAAACCGACCGTAAGCTCTACTGCTTCGGCAAGGCGGGGAACAACCCGTCGCTCGCCGCGGCCGAGGCGGAGTACGCCAAGCTGCAACAGCCCTGGCCAAAGGCCGGTCCGGCGAAACAGCTCCAGGCGATTCCTTACGAGGTACTGCTCAAGCCCGGCCAAACGCACGCCTTCCGCATCCGCTCGCTCGACGCGAACGGCTTCACCGTGGATGAGAACATCGACCCGAAGTCTGTGAAGTGGGAATCGTTCATCCCACCGACCGCGCTCGTAAAGGTGACGATGAAGGGCGCCTTCAATTCCGAAGGCCTGCTTGTCGCTGACAAGACACCCGCTCCCAGCGCCGGACAATTCAAAGCGACGCTGGGCGACCTCACCGGCTACATCAAGGGCCGCGTCATCCCATCGCTGCCGTTGTCGCAGGACTTCGAGAGTTTTGAATTGAGCAACACCACCACAAATGCCTTCGAGCCGCCCACGGCCTTCGCCTATCCGCCGTTGCCATGGAACAGCGCGCGCTTCCGTTTCGAGGTGCGCGAAAAGGAAGTGGATGGAGTGAAGACCCGGGCGCTGACCAAGACCATCGACAACAAGCTCTTCCAGCGCGGCCAAATCTTCTTCGGCACTCCCGACCTGAGGAACTACACCATCGAGGCCGACGTGTTGAGCGAGGGTAACCGCCGCAAGATGTCCGAGGTCGGCATCATCAACCAGCGCTACGCCGTCATCCTCAAGGGCAACTCGCAGGAGATTGAAATCAACTCCAATCAGGAACGCATCAAGACCGCCGTGCCGTTCAAGTGGTCGCCCAATGCCTGGTATCACCTCAAAGCCCGCGTCGCTGTCGCTGCGGACGGCAGCGGCGTTGTGCGGGCCAAGGCCTGGAAGAAAGGCGACCCGGAACCCGAGACCTGGACCATTGAGGTGCCGCACAAGAAAGCGCACACTCACGGCTCGCCCGGCCTGTTCGGTTTCGCGCCGCAGGACCAACGCGTGTGCATCGACAACGTGAAGGTGACGGCGAATTGAGTTTCAACCATCGCAACGAATCGAAGAACTTATGAACAAGGTCACCATTCTAACCGCCGCCCTCGTCTCCACCGGCCTCGCCGCACTAGCCCAGGATTGGCCCCAATGGGGCGGCAATGACCCGGGCCGCAACATGTATTCCCCGGCCAGGAACCTTCCCGGCAGCTTCAACCCCGGCAAACTCAAACCCGGCTCCGAGGACATCGACCCCGCCAGCACCAAGAACGTCCGCTGGGTCGCAAAGCTTGGATCGCAAAGCTACGGCAATCCTGTTGTCGCCAACGGCAAGGTCTATGTCGGCACCAACAACGAGACGCCCCGCAACAAGAAACACTCCGGCGACCGCTCGATCCTCATGTGTTTCGACGAGAAGACCGGTCAGCTCCTCTGGCAGCTCGTCGTGCCAAAGCTCGCTTCCGGCAAGGTCAATGACTGGGAAAACCTCGGCTTGCTTTGCGCGCCCACCGTCGAGGGCAACCGCGTTTACATCGTCACCAGCCGCTGCGAAGTCATGTGCCTCGACTCCGAGGGGCTGAAGAACGGCAACGACGGCGACTTCAAGGACGAGGGCCAGTACGTCGTCGGCCCTGGCAAGCCCAAGGTCGAGTTGTCCGATCTTGATGCCGACATCATCTGGAAATACGACATGATGGACGAATTGGGCGTCTTCCCGCACAACGCGTCGAACTGCTCGGTGCTCATCTCGGACGACCTCGTGTTCGCCTGCACCTCCAACGGCCAGGACTGGACGCACGTCAACATTCCCTCGCCCAACTCCCCGAGCTTCATCGCCCTGAACAAAAATACCGGCAAGCTCGTGGCTGAAGACGACGCCGGCATCGGACCGCGCATTTACCACGGGCAATGGAGCTCCCCGTCGCTCGGCATTGTGAATGGCGTGAAGCAGGTTTATTTCGGCGGCGGCGACGGATGGATTTATGCCTTCGGCACCAAGACCGTGAAGAAGGACGACCTGGAACAACTTCCAACCATCTGGAAGGTCGATTGCAATCCCCCCGAGTACAAGGTGAAGGACGCCGCGCACAAATATCCCGCCGCCGAAGGCCCCAGCGAGATCAACTCCACGCCCGTCTTCTACAAAGGCCACGTCTATGTCGCCACCGGCCAGGACCCCGAGCACGGCGAGGGCGTGGGCCACCTTGTCTGCATCGACCCCACCGGTTCCGGCGACGTGACCAAGAGCAAGGTTGTCTGGAGCTACAAAGGCATTCACCGCAGCATCTCGACCGTCTCCATCGATCCCGCCACCGACCTGCTCTTCATCGGCGACTTCTCCGGGTTCGTGCATTGCCTCGACGCGAAAACGGGCAAGGTGAACTGGGTCTATGACATGAAGGCCCACATGTGGGGCAGCACCCTCGTCGCGGACGGCAAGGTCTATGTCGGCGACGAGGATGGCGATTTCGTCATCCTGCCGGCAAAGAAGGACTTCGATCCCAAGAAGGAAAAGCCGCTCTTCGAGACCAATCTGGGAGCGCCGGTTTACTCCACGCCCATCTGGGCCAACGGCGTCCTCTACGTCGCCAGCCAGACGCACCTCTACGCCGTCGGCGGCAGCGCCATCGCGACGGACCAGCCGGAGAAGCTGGAGATTAAGAAGTAGTCAAAATCACTACGCGCCGATGCCCGAACAGCAGGAAAAACCGATATACGCCTGTGGTGGAGAAATCGACGCTGGCGAATTCTCCCTCGACATCACATCGGATAATTTGAATCCCGACGAGATCACCAGCCTTCTGGGAATGCAGCCGACATACTCACACCGGCGCGGTGATTTCAACAAGAGCGGACAAGTTCAGTTCAAGTTTGGGCGATGGCAGTTCAGTACCCCACGCTTAGACTTTCGCAGTGAGTCCTCGTGGTGCGCCAAGAGCTTCGATGCATTCGTTCGGTCGCTACCTGATCTGCCCGATGCCTGGGATCGAATTGCCAAGGAACACGATGCTCAGGTGTTCATCTATCTGTGGATGAAGACATGGAACCGCGAGTTTGACCTAACGGCTTTCGCTCTTGGGGAGTTGGCCCGGCGAGATTTATCACTGCACATCGACACATATCTGGAATCGGACGAACACTCCGAAAGCTGTGAAATCCGTGCTCAATTCTAGAATTCGGAACGGCGCGGCACTTGGCTTTCTTGCGCTGCTCGGCCCATTGATTTCGCCCGCTTCCGATTGGCCGCAATTCCGCGGCCCGACCGGACTCGGTTACGTCACCGACAAGAAACTCCCGCTCACCTGGAACGCCAAAAGCAACGTGAACATCGCGTGGAAGGCGCCGTTGCCAAAGAGCGACAATCCCTACTCGTCGCCCATCGTTTCCGGCGACCGCGTGTTCGTCACCTACGCCATCAATAATCCCACCGAGCATCACGTCCTCTGCTTCCAGAAGAGTGACGGCAAATTGCTCTGGGACACGCCCGTCGAGCCCGGCCCGTGGATACTCAAGGACCTGCGCGGCGGCTACGGCGCGCCCACGCCTTGCACCGATGGCAAAAATGTTTTCGTCGTCTTCGGCTCGTCCGTCATCGCCTCGCTCGACTTCAGCGGCAAGATCGCCTGGCGCAAGGCCATCGAGCCTTACAACTTCGACGTCGCACTCGGCAGCAGCCCGATTCTACATGGCGGCACAGTCATTCTCGACTGCGACCAGAACAACAAGACTTCGAGCTTCATCGCCTTCGACAGGGCGACGGGCGACATCAAGTGGGAGCAGAATCGCCCGATGGCCAGTTACGCGCACAGCACCCCGGTCATCGTGGATGTGAACGGCAGGGCGCAGATGCTCGTGAGCGCAAACAAAGCCATCGAAAGCCTGAACCCCGACGACGGCGAAATGATCTGGTGGTGCGCCGGGCCCGGCGATGCGTCCTCGCCCGCGTTCTCGAAGAACCTCGTTTTCCACGACAGCGGACGCGGCGGCAAAGCTGTGTGCGTCGAGGCCACCGGCACCGGCGACGTGACGAAGACGCATTTGAAGTGGACCTTCCCGCAAATCCCCGAGGGCCTGTCGTCCGCCATCATCGTCGGCGATTTCGTTTTCCGGACGCACAATCCCGAGACGCTCAAGTGTCTGCGGCTCTCGACTGGCGAACTCGTCTTCAACGAACGCCTGCCTGGCGTCTCAACCTGGGCCAGCCCGTTCGCCACCCCCGACGGCGCGATCTATTTCGCGAGTGCCGGCAAGAGTTACGTGATCAAGGCGGGCGGCGAAGGCGGAACAAATCTTGTCGTGCTGGCCACCAACGAGATTGGCGAAGAGAACCGCGCGACGGCGGCGGTCGCGGACGGAAGAATTTTCCTGCGTGGAAACAAGAACCTCTACTGCATCGGAGTGAAACCATGAAAGCGTTCACGAACATTGCGCTCCACGACACCTGCTGTCCGAAGCAGCCTGAAAGGCTGCCAGAAATTAGCCGAGGGTTGAGCGCAGCGACACCCCCGGCAGGCATCCCCAATTCGTTCTGCACCCTGAAGGGGTTCCAGAACGGTTCGCCGTTTGTGTCGCGTTCTTGTGAGCCTGAACCTCTGGAACCCCTTCAGGGTGCATTTCCATTTCGTCCACGATCCGGGGGTATCGTCGCGCTGCGCGCTCCTCAACCCCCTGCTAATTTCTGGCAACCCTCCGGGTTGCGGCGCACTTCCGGCTTCCCTCTCCCGTCAACAGGGAGAGGGGGGCTGACACGCGTTTCCATTCTCACGCTTTCGTGTCTTCTCGCCGCGACTCTCCATGCCGCCGAGTGGGTGAACATTTCCGATTCCGTCACCTCGCAGGTGAAGCCCGGCTACGCGGGGCCGACGGCGGGCGTCACGGTCAATCCCGCGAATGGCGACGTATTCATGGTCGTGAATGATCAGGGCCTGTGGCGCAGCAGCGATCACGGCGCGACCTTCACGCGCTGCGATGACAAGAGCATCGGCGGCCGTTGTGAAACCGGCTGGGCGCTGAACTTTGATCCCGCCGGCCAGCGCCTCTTCTGCTTCATGATTTACGGCAGCAGCGCCATGACGACCGATGGCGGCAAGACATGGGCGAAGTCGAGGGTCAGCCATCTCGACTACGGCTCCGTCGATTGGGCCGACACCGGGAAGCGCGTGCTCGCCATTCGCCACGAGAGCGGCGGCATGTTGACCACGAGCGACGACGGCGGCGCGACCTGGAAGGACTTGGAAAAGGGTTTCAACAACTGCGGCGTGTTCGATTCGAGAACCTTCGTTGCCACCAAGGCCAAGGAGAAGGGCATCTTCCGCAGCACGGATGCAGGCGCGACGTGGACGCAGGTCTTCACCAATTCGCCCGCAGCCGCGACACCTGTCGTGTTCAAGGGCACAGGTTATTGGTGCGACGGCACGGGTGTTCTCATGAGCACGGACAAAGGCACGACGTGGCATCGCGCTGCGCCCGGCAGTCAGGACAAGCCTTACAGCATGGTTTACGGCCCGATGTTCGGGGAATCGGAGAAGCACTACGTGGTCGTGGGAAAAGCTGGTTTCCTGGAAACAAAGGATGGCGGCCAGAACTTTACGTTCGCCGCGCCGCTCCCACCCGGCTTCACCGTCAATCGCGTCGGCGCGAACTACGCGTGGGACGCCAAAGCCAACATTTTTTACGCTTCTACGATGACGAAGCCCACTTTCAAATACCAACGCTGAACATGACACCTGAACAAATCAAAGCCGCCGCCGCCCAACTCGACGCGCACCTCAAGGATATCATCCAGTGGCATTTTTCGCCGGAGACCGGCTGCCCGTTCTGGCTCGACTGGGCCAAGAAGAACTTCGACCCGCGCAAGGAGATCAGTTCCTTCGCCGACATGAAGAAGTTCCCGCACTTCCAGGACGAATGGCTGCGCGACTTGCAGCCCGAGGTCTGGGTGCCGGCGCAGTTCAAGGGTAAGCCGTTCAACATATTCGAGACCGGCGGCACGACGGGCATGCCCAAGCAGCGCATCGGCTGGAATGACTTTCGCGTCGATTACTCCGAGTTCAGCGACAAGATCTCAGACGAACATTTCCCGCGCGGAGGCGCCTGGCTGATGATGGGCCCGACCGGCCCGCGACGGCTGCGCCTCGCCATCGAGCATCTCGCGAATGTGCGCGGCAGTTCGTGCTACTTCATCGATCTCGATCCGCGCTTCGTGAAGAAGCTCATCTCGAACAAGCAGTTCGAGATCGCCAAGCAATACATGGCGCACGTCGTGGATCAGGCCGCGATCATTCTTCAGCACCGCAAAGTCTCCGGCCTTTTCACCACGCCCAAGCTGCTCGAAGCGCTGGCCGAGAAAGTGAACCTTTGGGACGCCGGCATCCGTGGCGTGTTCTGCGGCGGCACTTCCATGAAGCCGCAGGAAGTGCGCTTCATCATCGAGGAATTGCTGGAGAACCGCATCGGCTTCTATCCGACCTACGGCAACACCCTCATGGGCCTCGCTGCCAGCGTGCCGCTCCGGCCTGAGGACAACTTCAGCGTGACGTATTACGCGCCCCAGCCGCGCGCCGTCCTGCGCGTCGTGAATCCCAACAAGACCGAGGACACCGTCGGCTATGGCGAATGGGGCCGCGTGGAGCTCACCACTTTGACGAAGGAATTCTTCATGCCCCGTTTCCTCGAACGCGACGAAACCATCCGCCGCGAGCCGCGCGATCCTTACGCCTGGGACGGCGTCGGCGACGTGCGCCCCTTCGGCGCGATGGAGAAGACCATTGTCGAAGGCGTGTACTGATCGGGCTTACGCGAGGTATCGCAGGTCTCCGTCCAGCCACACGCCGCGTACGCGGAACTGCCGGTCGAACCACACGAGGTCGGCGCGCTTGCCGGCCTCAATCGAGCCAAGCTCCGCCGCCCGGCCAAGCTGCCGCGCGGGGTTCAGCGACGCCATCCGCACCGCGTCCACCAGCGAGGCCCCGCCCAGTTCCACCGCGCGGCGCACGCCCTCGATCATCGTCAACGTGCTGCCCGCCAGCGCCGTGCCGTCGGCGGTCAGCGCCGCGTCCTTCATCACGCGCGCCGCGACATGGCCCACCTCGAAACTCGCGCCCGGCGGCAAACCTGCGCCGCCCGTTGCGTCTGTGATGATGCAAACGCCGTTGCGGCCCTTTGCGTTGAACAGCAGGCGCATCAAGGTCGGGGCCACATGCGCGCCGTCGGCAATCAGTTCGCAGGTGATCTCAGGCCGGGCCAGGGCGAACTCCAGCATTCCCGCGACGCGCAGCGGGCCGCGCTTGGAAGCCGTGCTCATGGCATTGAACGTATGCGTGGACTGGTTCAGCCCCGCTGCGAGCGCCGGGCCAAGGTGTTCCTCGGCCGCGTTCGTGTGCCCGCCGCTGGCAATTGAACCATTTCGGCGCAGCGCGCGAATCAACGCGGGCGCGCCCGGCTCTTCCGGCGCAAGCGTCATCTGTGTGATGAGCTTTCCGTGCCGCAAGTATTTCCGCCACTCGGCGGCGGCGGGCGGGCGGATTTGCGCCGCGTTCTGCGCGCCCGGTTTCGCACGGGAGATGAACGGACCTTCGATGTGGACGCCCGCGACGCGCGCCCCGCCCAGCGACTGGTTGTGCCACGGCTTCACCGCTTCGAGGACGCGCAGTATTTCCGCCTCCGTGGCCGTAACCGTCGTCAGGGCCATCGAGGTCGTGCCGCCCCGCAAGTGGAACTCTGTGATCACGCGCAACGAATCCTCCGTGGCGTCCATCGTGTCGCGGCCCAGCGCGCCATGAACGTGCAGGTCAATGAAACCGGGGGCCAGGAAACCTCCGCGCAAATCCAACACTGCTGACCGCGCCACGACCTTGTGGCTTGTGGCGGCAATGCGTCCGCCACGAACGGTGAGCGCGCCCGCGCGAATCTCATCTGGAAGGACCAGACAGGCGTTCTTGAACTGCACGCTCATGGCCCCGCCTTCTTCAACGAGGACAGGTATTCGACCAGATCCGCGAGTTCCTGGGTCGTCATGGTCTGCTGCAAGCCCGAAGGCATGATCGAGGTTTTCGTCTGCTGCATGGCGGCGATATCCGTCCGCTTGTGGCGCGTCACCAAACCGTTGGTGTCCTTGATCGCGACCTCGTCGGGTGTCTCGCTTGCCTTCAATCCGAACGCCTCGTCGCCGGATTTCAACGTGATCTGCCAGGCCTCGAACCCAAATGAGATTCCAGCGCTTGGATCGAGAATGGACTCGTAGAGCGCCTCGCGCGCGAGTTTCGTGCCAATCTCGGATAAGGCGGGCCCAACGTCGCGGCCCTCACCGCGGACCACATGACATTTTACGCAACCCGTCGTCTCGCGACGAAAAACCTCCGCGCCCTTCGCCGCGTTCCCCTTCACTTTCAGCAACTCGGTGAGCGGCGGAAGCGGTTGCGCGTTCTGGCCGGCGGGCAGTGGCAGCAACTCGGCCGCCTGTGCCTTGATCTCCGGCCAGCGCGCCGCGTTCAACTCAGACGACGCAAGAAATTTCAGGTTCTCGGGCAGTTTCCCCTGCTTTGCCAGCGCCAGCAGCGATGCCGCTCCATCCTGGGTCTGCGCCAGACCCCGAACGGCCGCGCGGCGCGCCTCCGCGGGCCGGCGGTCGTCCGTGACCAACGGCTCCATCAGCATGGCCGCCCGCCTCTCCTTTGTGCCGCCCAGCGCACGTACGATGGAGGCGGCGTTGGTTGAGTCGAGCGCGGCGCTGATCGCGGCGGTGTCCTTCGCGGCGAGCACCAGTCGCAACGCCGTCACGCCGCTCTCGTCGTCGGGCAACGCAGCCGCCACGGCGAGCAGGCCGGCGTTCTGGTTCGTGAGCTTGAAATGCTGGACCACGCGCACGAAGGCCGGCGTTCCATGCGTTCGTTCGAGCACGCGCAGCACGGCCGCCTTAATGGCCGGCTGCGTCTCGATGCTCACGTTCTCCAGCCGCGTAAGCGCGTCCACGGCGGTCTGAATTTTTTCCTGCCCCGCGGAATCCGCAGCGGCGCAGTGGACGACCGTTGTCACGGCCAGCACGCCTAGAGCGGTGCATTGAAACAGCTTGTGGAAATTCATCGCGCCGAGTGTTCGCGAAGGCCGCGCGGCAGGGAAAGGCAAATGAAGGAGTACTGGCCTGCCTGCCTGTGCGCCACTCGCACACCCCCTGTGCGCGAGATGCACAGGGGGCAATCGAAATGCCCATGATAGAAGGAGGGCATGTGCAAACTCCGTATTTTACAAAGTCTGTTTCTCCTGGTCATCACGCTGGCCGCCGGCCTGCCGCCGGCTGCCCGGGCCGGCACTCACACCTGGACCGGCGGCGGGGCCAATGAATTCTGGAACACCGCCGCCAACTGGACCGGCGGCGCGCCCACGGCGGGTGAAGCAGCTCCGGTGACGCTCGTCTTTCCCGGTGGCGTCACGACTACGAACAACGTCGTGGGGCTGACGGTGGATTCGATCGTTTTCAACGGCGACGGTGCGGTGTTGCACGGCAGCGGCGGCGGCACGCTCATCTTTCGCGGTGCTGGTGGCACCAATCTGCTGACAACCTCCTCTCTCTATGCCAGCAACACCCTGGCCTCCACGCTGCCCGTCACGATGAACGGTTCAAATTATTTCCGGTTTGGGGTGAGCTACCATGATCTGGCCATTCTCGGAGTGGTCAGCGGTTCTGGCGGTCTCGCCATCGACGGCTTGGGATCAATTTTTGTTGGAGGTTCCCAGGCCAACACCGTCACCGGAACCCTCTTAATCTTGAACGCCACTTTGTATCTGTCGAAACCGGCGGGTGTGAACGCATGGGCTGGCCCGTTGGAACTCAGAACCGGCTTGGGCTTCAATTCCGTCCGGCTCGTCAACGCGAATCAGATTCCCGATTCGTCCCTGGTCACCTTGAGGAGCAACTGTTCCTTGGACATGAGCGCCGACGAGGGCCTTGCCAACCTTACGCTCAATGGCGGACACATTGGCTCTGGGACCGGCCTGCTGACGTTGCTGGGCAACGTCACGGTCACCGGCAACAGCTTCATCGATTCCCGCACCTCGCTCGGCGGTGCCACGCGCACGTTTAACGTGTCAGGCGGCGTCTCGCTCGAAATCACCGGCGTTATCACCAATGGCTCCGCTGCCGCCGGCCTGACCAAGACTGGTGCCGGCACCCTGAAGCTGTCCGGTACGAACAATTTCACCGGTGCGGTTCTGGTCAGCGGCGGAACATTGCTCCTCAAAAACGACGCCGCGCTCGGCTCCAGCGCCGGGGGAGTGACGGTGAACGGGGGTTGCACGCTGCAACTCCAGGACGTGGACATTGTCGGCGAAGCGCTGACCTTGAGCGGCAATCTCACGGCCACGGGAACAAATTCCTGGTCTGGCACCGTCAGCATCCCGAACGAAATCTCCATGGATATTCCCGATTCGACCCAGTTCACCTTGAGCGGCGTGATGAGTGGAGCCGGGCCGGTGCAAAAGACCGGAGCCGGGACGCTGGTGCTCTCCGGCGCGTCGGGCAACACCCACAGCGGCGGCATTCAGGTTTCTGGCGGCACCTTGAGCATGAGCAAGACCAGTGGCTCGGCATTTCTCGGGCCGCTCACGGTGGAATCCGGCGCCACGGCGCGGTTGCTGGCGGCCAATCAGATCGGCAACAACTCGGCGGTGACCGTGAACACCGGGGGCACATTGCACCTGAACAATTTCTCGGACGGTATCGGTTCGCTGACGGGCAATGGCAGCGTCAGCCTTGGCTCCGGCACGCTCACCAACGGCTTCAACGGAGCCAGCACCACCTTCAGCGGCGTCATCAGCGGCAGTGGGATCACTCCCATCGTCAAAACCGGCGGCGGACAATTCACGCTCACCGCCACGAATACCTGCACCGGGATCAATCAGTGCATCGGAGGAGACTTGCAAGTTAATGGCTCGTTGCCGGGGCCGGTCATCGTCAGCGGCGGCGGCGGCTTCTCCGGCAGCGGCCAGATCGGGAACCTCAGTTCCGCATCAGGCAACATCAACCCCGGCGCCGGCTTTGGCATCGGCAAAGTCACCGTGGCCAGCCTTGCCCTGACCAACGCGGCCACGTCGGTCGCCTTTGACATCAGCGGCACGACGCCCGGCACGGATTACGACCAGATCTCCGTCAACGGCACCGTCACCCTCAACAACCCCACGCTTATGCTGCTACGCTGGACTGCCGGAGGACTGGGCCACCAACACGTGCTCATCGCCAACGACGGCGCGGATGCGGTGGTCGGCACGTTCAATGGATTGCCCGAAGGCGCGACGATCTACTCCGGCCTGGTGCAATACACCATCAGCTACCACGGCGGCACCGGTAATGACGTGGTCCTCACGCAGGCCGCCGCCCCCCCTGCGCCACGGATCACCTCCATCACGAAAGGCGCGGGCGGAGTCATGAACCTCACCGGGAACGGCCCGACCAACGCCGTCTGCAACCTTCAGGCCAAGCAGAACCTCAACAGCACCAACTGGGTGGATCTTGGCTCGGTGAATGCGAACGGCGCCGGCGTGATCAACTTCACCGATGAGGATGCGCCGCTCTACACGAACCGTTTCTACCGTCTTTTCCTGCCGTAAGGCGTGACGCTGACTTGGAGGTCATTGGGGTGAACCGCCGCCGGTTGCAAGTCAGCCGGCGGCGTTCTTCTTTTCCGGACTGTGCGCCACTCGCACACCCCTGTGCGCGGGACGCACAGTTACGGACGGCCTGTTCCTGGATTACAAGAGCCGCACATGAACACGAAACAAAACGAATTTCCAGCCGCGCAGCTTCAACCGTCGCATCCAGGCTGGAGAACTTTTCTGTCCGCACTCGTTTGTTTGGCCGCCTGCCTCCTTTGCTCCGGCCGGCTCCACGGCGCCTCCACGCACATCTGGAGCGGCGGCGGTGGTGACAGCCTATTCACCACGGTGGCGAACTGGTCGTCCGGCGGCGTGCCGGCGGCCGGCTCCTCGGTGCTGCTGGTCTTCCCGACTAACACGCCCGCGACCGCCACTGTGAATGTGGCCAATCTGAACGTGCAGCGCATCACGGTGGAGGGGTTGCAACTCACGCTCAACGGCATCGGCAGTTCCCTGACGGTTACGCAGGTTTTGCTCGCGGGAGCGACGAACGTGGTTTTCGGCACGAACCTGCCGCTGGTCGTTCCCACTCCAAATCTCCGGGTCACCGCCGCGGGGGCCACGGTGCGGTTCCTTGGGCAACTCTCCGGCCCGGGCGGTTTGAGTTTGCGTGGCGGCGGGAATTACGAAATCGGCGGCCCGGCAGCCAACACGCACACGGGCACGAATGTCGTGGTCGAAGGATCCACCCTGCGCCTCGCCAAACCTGCCGGGGTAAATGCCGTGGCCGGAAATGTGGAGGTCACTCACCTCTCGGCTCTCATCTTCATGGCCAGTGAACAATTTCCCAACAGCGGAACCACGGTCGAAGTCACCCTTCCCGACGATTTCCTTCTCGATCCGTGGGACTACTTTCGTTTGAACGGATTCACTGAGACCTTGGATACGCTCATCCTCATCAGTTCCGGACTCTCCACTCTGGATCTTCTAGGAGGCCAGCTATCCGCCAACATTTTCGACCTGACTGATGTCAGCGAACTTCGCAACGGCACACTTGTTCTGCGGAACAGTTTCTTCAATCGCTTTGGGAACGGCAACAGTACGTTACGCGTGAATGCGCCCGTCCAACTCTCGGCGGGCGCGCGCCCGATTTACATCGAGGCAAAGGACTCGCTGGAGTTCAACGCACCCATCTCCGGGGCCGCTGGTTCGGGCGTGCGTTTCGTCAATTCGAACTTCTTCGGCTCGATTTACCTGAACGCCACCAATACCTACGCCGGCCCGACGTTCATTGAGGGAGGCACCACGCGCGTGACCACGCCCGCCGCTCTGGGCACGGCGGCCAACGGCACCACCGTGCGCCACGGCGGGGAACTGGAAGTTTATTCGTCCATGACCCTCGCGGAACCGTTGACGCTGATCGGGGACGACACGGTGCCAGAAATTGTCTTCGACTGGTTCGATGCGACCTTGAGGGTGGCCGACGCCCTGCCTACGAACGTGGTCATCACCAGCAGCATCAACGTCAGCAGCAATGTGAGCATCATCACCCCCAACAGTTCCTCGCCCACCTTGATCATTTCCGGCGCGATCAGCGGCGGCGGGCGCATCTACAAGTCTGGAAGCGGCACCTTGAACTTCACCGGCTCCTCCGCGAACTCGTTCACCGGCGGCTTCGAAGCTTGGGACGGTACCACACTGCTCAACCGCACGGCGGGCACCACGGTGCTGCCCGGGCCGGTACGCGTACGGGAGGCCACCCTGCGCCATGTCCAGGCCAACCAGATCGCGGATTCCGCCACGGTCGCCATTGAATATGGAACCTACGACGTGCCGGCGGTGTCCGAGACCATCGCGGGACTCGATTTGCTGAACGCCACCGTTTCGGGCTTTGCCGGGCTGCTGCAGGTCAACACCAACATCATCACCCGCTCGAACACCGTGCCCGATGTCATCTCCGTGAACCTCAACCTCGGCCCTGGCGGCGTGTCCGTCTTCGCCGAGGGCGGCGGCGCCTACCCGCAGTTGCGGGTCTCCTCCGTCGTGGGCGGCGTGGCTGGCTCGGCGTTGAGCAAGGATGGTCCGGGAGTGTTGGAACTGGCCGGGGCAAACACTTATCAGGGTATGACGTTCGTCAACGACGGCACGCTCGTGCTTGAACACACCTTCGCGCTGGGAACCGGGCTTAATGGCACGACCGTGACAGGCACCAATTCCGTGCTCGAAATCGGCACAGGCGCGAACATCACCGGCGAAGCCCTCGCGCTGATCGGCGGCACGCTGCGGCTCGAACCGGCCTTCACCAACCAATGGACCGGCCCCATCACCCTCGGCGGGCTGGCGACCTTCGACATCACCCGCTCGAACAACCGGCTTCTTCTGACGAACATTATCAGCGGCCCCGGCGGCTTCGCCAAGGTCGGCCCCGGCACGCTTGAACTCTCCGGGTTGAACGCCAACTCCTTCTCGGGCGCGTGCTACGCCTCCGCCGGCACGATGATCCTCGCCCGCACGAATGGCCCGGCCGTATCCGGTTCCTCACTCAACATCGGCTTCCCTCCCGGCAGCTTCACGCCGCAGACCGCGCTGGTCGAGAGCCTGCGCGCCGCGCAAGTTGGCGACTCCGCCGCCGTCACGCTCTCCTCGCTGGCCACATGGAATCTCAACGGCTTTAACGACACCGTCGGCTCGCTCGCCAGCGCGGGCACCATCAACCTCGGCCTCGCGCAACTCACCCACGGCTCGCTGGGCACCGACACGCTTTGCTCCGGCCCCGTCACGGGCAACGGGACGATCAGCCTAGTGAAACTCGGCGCAGGCACCTTCACCATGACCGGCGTGAAGGCATACACCGGCCGCACCACGCTCTCGGGCGGCAAACTGATCGTGAACGGCACTAACGCCAGCGCGCTCACTACGGTTGCGCCCGGCACGACGCTCGGCGGCAATGGCCAGATCGGCAACATCACGGCCAGCGGCGGCACGATCAATCCAGGCACCAGCCCGGGTCTCCTTCGCAGCGGCAACCTGGTCGGCAGTCCGAACCTGACCTTCCGCTGTGAACTCAACGGCACCAACGCGGGCGTGAATCATGACCAGCTTTCCGTAACCGGCACGGTCAGCCTTGCCGGCTCGCAGTTGAAGCTCGACCTCAATTTCCAGGGCGCGATCAGCAACCGCTACACGATTCTCGCCAACGATGGAGCCGACGCCATCACTGGCACGTTCTCCGGCCTGGCCGAGGGCGCGACCTTTTACAGCGGCGGCACGCCCTACCGCATCACTTACACCGGCGGCACCGGTAACGACGTGGTGGTGACACAACTCGGATTCCAGCAGAAGCCGCAGATCGGCGGCATCCGCAAAGGCCCCGGCGGACAAATGGAAATCAACGGCACCGGCATTCCCGGCCAGTCTTACGAAGTCCACACCAGCACGAACCTCAACCTCCCGGCGTGGACCCTCTGGGACTACGCCTACGCCGACGAGACCACCGGCGTGCTGCAATACACCGACAGCACAGCGACAAACTCGCCGATGCGCTTCTACCGGTTCGTGATTCCGTAAAGTCGCGCGTCAAATCGTCGCCCCGTGGCCGCGCCTGCAAAGGCGCGGCCATTTCATTTTCAGGTCGAAGCACCATCGCCCCCTGTGCGCCACTCGCACACCCCTGTGCGCGGGACGCACAGAGCGTGGTCTGTTCGCTGCGTGGTAAAACCGGCGAAATGAAACCGCTCAACAAACGAACTGCTCCGATCCTGAAATTCGCAGCCGCACTGGCCGCCTGCCTTTTAGCCGCCTCGGACCCTGCCTTCGCCGCCACCCATACCTGGAGCGGCGCGGTGAACGGCCTGTTCAGCAACCCCGGAAACTGGTCCGCCGGCGGCGTGCCGACACTGGCCGAGACCAACGCGCTCAGCTTTCCCGCCAGCGCCACGCGCTTCACCGTCACCAACGACATTGGCACCCTGTCAGTTTCTGCGTTCAATATCTCGGGCAGCAACTACATCATCCGCGGCGCAAGCACGTTCACGATTCGTCCCAACCTTGTGAACCTCAACTGCCAGGGCTGGTCCAATACCATCGAGTCCCCGCTCAACTTCGCCGGACTGGGCACGATCGTGGTCGGCACCGGTGATTCTCTGATTCTTTCCGGCATGTTGAGCGGGACAAACGGCATTTTCAAAAGCAGCAGCGGGGCGCTGTATATCAAGGGTACGGCTTCGAACCCCTTGACCGGCGATTTGGACATCTCCTCCGGCGACGTTTACTTCCAGAAGACCGGCGGCGCCTCATCCTACAGCGGCAGCAGCATCTCGCTCGGTTCAACGACAGTCACGGACCTGACGCATCTGATTCTCTACGCCGACAACCAGATTCCCGACAGCGCGGCGATTGAAATCCAGCCTTCTGGCGTGCTGCGGTTGAATGACCACAGCGACATCGTCGGCCCAGTGACGATGACCGGCGGCATTATTGACACCGGCGCGGGCAAGCTGACCATCAATGGCGACCTTGCGCTCACGCCGCGTTTTGTGGGGCTGGACGGCCTCAACCAACCGGTCTTTGAGTCCACCACGCTCTGGGGCACGATTGAGTTCGGCGGCGCGAGCCGGGTCATCAGCGTGAGCACCAACACCTGCAAGATCGAGGCGGCCATTGTGGATGCAGGCCCGGTGACGGTGTTGAACAAGACCGGCCCGGGCACGCTGGAACTGCGCGGCAACAACACCTTCCCCGGTCAGTTCAACGTGCTCGAAGGCACGGTTTTCGCCTACAACTTCGATTCCATGGGCACGACGGCGGGCAACACCGTCGTCTCCAACGGCGCGACGTTGATCATCCCCGACGGCGTGACCTTCTCCGAACCGCTCGTGCTTTCCGGCTCCGGCCAGAACGGCTCCGGCGCGTTGAAGTTGGACGGTGGCGGCAACACCATCTGCAACGGCCTCATTGCGGTTTCAAACCTGGCGCGCGTGTTCGTCCCGCCGGGACAGCAGCTTCAATTCACCAGCGTGGTCAGCGGTCCAGGCGGCATCGAGAAGACGGGCTTGGGCGACCTGACACTTGCGGGTGTTTCGGCGAACACCTTCTCCGGCGCTTCCTTCGTGAACGAAGGCAAGATGCAGTTGAGCAAATCGGCCAGCACGCGTGCCATCGGCTCCGTCACCGTCACCAACGGCGCATCACTCGTCTTCAATAACAACGAGCAGATGGACAACGCGGGCGTGCTTTCGGTGTGCGGCGGCGCCAGCGTGAACCTGACTAACCGCACCGAAACCATCGGCGGGTTGAACACAGGAGCGGGCGCAGTGTTGAACACCGGCACGGGCTTGTTGACCATGCTGGGCGATTTCTATGTGGGCGGGCCCTATAACTTCTCCGGGGAGACAGCCACCATTCAGGGCAACCTTTCGCTTGGCGGCGCGATGCGCACTGTTTCCAGCCCTTTTCAATCGCTTGTTTTGGATTGCTCAGTAAGCGATGGCGCAGGCGTGGGCGGAATCCGGGTGCATGATGGAAGTTTGTATCTGCTGCGCTCCAATTCCTTCAGCGGCCCGGTCGTCGTCAAAGGTGCATGCAGTGTGTCCAACGCGTTTGCGCTCGGGGCGCCCGGAGGCGGTGTCATTCTAACCAACGATCCCGGCTACGAAAGCTCATTTAGTATTCGTTCCGCCAACTCAAGCATCAGCGGGGAAACTCTGACCAATTACTCGTTCAGCTACTTTAACAATTCTGGAACCAATACCTGGAACGGCCCCATCGTGCTGGCCACCACCAATCTGTTCGTTCTCTACAGTGGCATGCCATATCAATTGACGTTGAACGGCCAGATTTCCGGATCGGGCACGATTTGGAGCGCGGGAAAAGTGATTCTCTCTCAAGCGAACACCTACACTGGCCTCACAGAAATCTCCGGCACTGTTGTCCTGAAGCACCCGCAGGCGTTGGGCGGAACGGGACAGGGCACTTTGGTTGATGAAGGTGCCACGTTGGAGCTGGACATGCCCAACGGCAGCGTCGTGTTGGAACCGCTCTTCGGAGAAAACGTCTTCCTGCCCGCCCCGACCAATTTCACTCTGTCCGTCATCGGCGCAGTCACCAACACATGGGCCGCGCCCATCGCCATGTTGACAAACGACGTGCCCTGGATGCGGGCGCACATCGCGGACCCCGCTGGCACTCTGCGGATGGATAACGGCATCAGCGGCTTGGGCGGCGTCGAGAAAACCGGTCCTGGCACACTCATCCTTGGTGGCACAAGCCCGAATACTTATCAGGGCGAAACAACCGTGCGCGAAGGCACACTGGTTCTCAACAAGCCCAACGGCGTGCAGGCGGTCGGAAATCTCTCTGTGAGTGGAGTGGGAAAGGTGGAGTGGGGCGGCAGTGACCAGATTCCGAATCATACGTCGCTGAACCTCTCATCCTCTGGCTTTGGCTACACCAACGTATTTCTTCGCAGCCACAGCGAGACCGTCAGCAACGTCACTTTGTTGCAAAGCTACATGGACGTTGGCACCGGCACGTTCACTCTTCTCGGCGACTTCGACATTTCCAATCCGAGCCTCTCCTGGGAAAATATCTCGGGAATTACGGGCGGCTCCGTTCTATTGAGTCCGGGAACCCATCGCATCATGGCGAGCCTCGGCTGGGAGGAGTCCTATTTCCATGTTTCCAGCCCGGTCCACGAGACGGGCGGCAGCGCAGGACTGAGGATCGACAGATCCATTGTGTATCTCGCCGCATCTAATTCCTTCACCGGCCCGGTGGTCGTGGATGCCAGTTTGCTGACCCTTACCCATCCGTATGCACTGGGCAGCGCCGCACAAGGCGTCCTGGTCACGAATCAAAGTCGCCTGGTAATGCTGATGACCAACAACATCGCCATGCCCGGCGAATCCATAGTGCTGGCTGACCAAGCCCCCGGCGAGATTTTCCCAAACAAGTTGTTTGCGGGCAATCTCACCACCAACAGTTGGGGCGGCTCGCTGATCTTGATGGGGAGCAATCAGGTGGATGTCGCAACCGACTCCAAGTTCACCATCACCGGCCCCGTGTATGGCCCCGGCAAACTGAGGAGCACCGGCAGAGGAGAACTTGTCCTTGCGGGCACGCAACCCAACACCGTCCCAGGCATCATCGTCGAGGAAGGCACTTTGCATCTAGCCAAATTGCCGGGCATCCCTGCGCTCGCCGGCGATGTGCTTCTGAACCCGGATGGCTTAGACCTCGCCCCGCCGACGCTCGTTCTAGGCAACTCGAACCAGTTTCCGCCGCAAACCGTAGTCACCGTCGGAGAAATTGACTCGAACGCCTACTTCTATCTCAACGGCCATGCCGCCGCCGTCAGAGCCATCGCGGGCTTGGGGACCGTAAACGTCGGCAGCGGCACGTTGACCATCACCAACAGCGGCGCTGACGGCGATTTTCGCGGTCAAATGGTCGGGTCACCCGGTGGAACGCGCCTGATCAAACAAGGCACCGCAACGCAATTACTCTTGGGTAACAATGCCCTTTACGGCGGCGCTCTGCTTCAGGGCGGAACCCTCGGCCTTGGATCATCCATCTTCAGTCAGATGGACATCGCCGCTGGAACACGCGCCGATTTGTATGGGATGAATACTACTTTCGACGCGTTGACTGGTATGGGCAGCGTTTTCAGACAGGGAGGCGGTGCCGAGATCTACATTGGGGGAAACAACGCATCTTCCACCTTCAATGGACTTATCTACGGCGCGAGTCTGACGAGCTTCATCAAGGTAGGCACCGGGGTCTTCACCTTCAATGGCACGAATACAGACGCTGGCACGACGCTTGTTCGAGACGGAACGCTCCTCGTGAACGGCAGGATGACCAACTCCGTCGTCGTCAGCCCTTTCACGCCCGGCAATGCCCCCACGCTCGGCGGCACCGGCACGGTCGGCAACGTCACCGTCACTGGCCTTGGCGCGCGCATCTCGCCCGGCCCCACCACCGCCAGCCCCAGCTACGGCAAGCTCACCGTCGGCAACCTCACGCTCGGCGCGAACGCCAATTACCGCTGCGAAATCGGCGGCACCAACGCCGGCGTGAACCTCGACCAAATCAACGCCACCGGCACGATCACACTCTCCGGTGGCTTCGCGGACTTCGCCGCCTTTGGCGCGGGCACCCTCAGCAACCGTTATGCGGTGGTGAAATCCGCCGTGCCCGTCAGCGGCACCTTCCTCGGCGACCCCGAGGGCGACTTCATCACCCCCGCCGCCGGACGCCTCATGCAGATCACCTACCTCACCGCTGGCGGCAAGGAAGTGACGCTCATTGATCAATCGACCACGCTGCCGAACACTTTCGGCGGCATCACGCGCGGCACGAACGGCAGCATCACCCTCAACGGCACCGGCACCATTGGCGTGACCTACTCGGTGCAGGCCAACACGAACCTGAACACGACCAACTGGATCGTGATCGGCAGCAGCCTCGCCAACTTCAACGGCGCGCTTACTTTCGTGGACACCAACGCGACCAATTTCGCCATGCGCTTTTATCGCTTCGCGCAGCCGTGACGTAGGTAGCCGGCCCGCAGGAGAGGGAGATTCACCGCTGCAGTGGAGCCATCTGCTGCGGCGGTCTTGTTTTTGCGCAGCGAGGCAGGCCACGAGTAACCCGCAGTATCTGCCTGTGCGCCACTCGCACACCCCTGTGCGCGGGAGGCACAGTGCCCGGCGCAGCG
>CAYQWK010000033.1:0-26136 GCA_964420805.1 uncultured Bifidobacteriaceae bacterium
CGGCGTCGAGTTTGTAGATCAACACCTTGTCCAGCCCGAGGTCGCACGCCAGCGCGAAGCGGTTGTTCGGCGAAGGCACAATGCAATGGCCATGCGGGCCGGCCTGCCGCGATTTGTTCACGCTCGAACCGGTGTGCTGGAGGAACGACATCGCGTCGGCCACCTCGCCATTGGCCTTGATGGGAATGGAGGCGACGCTGCCGCCGCCGTAATTCGCGACCATGAGGCAACGGCCCGTTGATTCCACCGCGAGATGGCACGGCCCTCCGCCCACGGACGAGACCTGGTTCAACTGCTTCAACTTGCCAGTGGCCGGGTCGATCGAGAAGGCGGTGACGGCCCCGCCCTTCTTGCCGTCCACCGAATCCATCTCACCAACGGCGTAGAGCAGCGGCCGGTTCGGATGGGCGGCGAGGAACGAGGGGTTCTTCGTCTCGGCGGCAAGTTCAGGCGTGCCGAGGCGGCCGGTGGTGGAATCGAACCGGGCGACGTAGATGCCCTTGCTCTTGGTGCCGGTGTAGGTTCCAAAATAAGTCCAATACTCGGCCGCAGATGTCACTGCGACAGTCGCGGACAGAAGGACCGAAGAAAGCCAGACGTGCAATTTCATGGACCAATGGAACACCGTGGCGAACGCCGCTGGCAAGCGCGGGTCGGAAGGATGGCACTGCGCCAGCCCATGACTGGGCTGCTCGAGTTTGAAGAGTCCCTCCTGAAAAAAACGCCCACCGCGCACGTCTGACTCCGCGTGCAACGGCTCATCACCTTCTCTCTCGCTCTCGCCGCCTCAATCACGTTCCTCCGCGCGGCGATTCCGCGTCCCCTGCCCCATCATCCGGGCAACGTCTTTGCCAGCGGCGAAGATGTCACCGTGCCCGCTGGACGCGACACGGGACGCGACACGGTCGGCGCATGGACCTTGCTGGATTACCTGGACCGCCCCTTGCGCGAGGTGCGCGCGGCGGACGGCAAGTTTGCGCTCGGACGATTGCCGGACGGATGGTTCCGCCTGCGTTCACCAACCCGGAGCAACGAATGGATTTCGCTCGCCGTCATTCCGCCGTTGCCAAGGCCCACCCCGGCGAGTTCGCCCATCAGCATCGACGTGGCAATGGCGTGGTTCTATCCGACCAACAAAATGGCCGACGCCGCGAACCTCTGCGCACTGGCCGGTGTGAACTGGGTGCGCGACCGGCTTAACTGGGCGGAGATGGAGCGCGAGCGCGGCAAATTCAGCGGGCCGAACCGCTACGATTTCTCCGCCGCCGCGCAACGCGCCGCCGGGCTGCACGTGCTCCAGGTCAACCACATCTCGCCGAAGTGGGCGAACGCCGACACCAAGCGCTTCCCGACGGACCTTCGCGACGCGTACAACTTTCACCGCGAAATCGCCGCCCGCTGGCGCGCGAGTGTTCCAGCCATCGAACCGTGGAACGAGGCGGACATCGTCAACTTCGGCGGCCATACCGGCGCGGAGATGGCGAGCCTTCAGAAGGCCGCGTTTCTCGGCCTCAAGGCAGGCAACCCCGATGTCATCGCATGCCTGAACGTCTGGGCCGCGCATCGCCACGCCCAGCTCGACGACTTCGCTGCAAACGAGGCCGCCGCGTATTTCGACACCTACAACCTGCACCACTACGAGCGCATCGAGAGCTATCCGCAGCTTTACGCCGACCACCGCCGCGTGAGCGCGGGCCGCCCGCTGTGGGTCAGCGAGTTCGCCGTGCCGGTGAAGTGGGCCGGCGACGACAAGCTCAAGGAACCAATTGATGACGATCTGCGCGTGCAATCCGAGCGGCTGGTGAAAGCATTCGCCACCTCGTTGCACGAGGGCGCGCGCAACAGCTTCTACTTCATGCTGCCACATTACGTGGAGGGCCAGACGCAGTTCGGCATCCTGCGGCCCGATCTCACACCGCGCCCGGCTTACCTCGCTCTGGCCACGGTGGGCCGCGTCCTCGCCGACGCCACGCCCCTCGGCCGGCTCGCCACGACGAACGCGCAGCGGCACGTCATCTTCTTCAAGAAGGCATCCGCCGAACTCGCCATCGCCTGGACCGGCGGCGGCGCCACCGGCGAAGTGCATTTCCCCTGCGCTTCATTGACCGGCCACGATCACCTCGGCCTGAACTCGTTCATCCAGTCCGCCCGCAGCAACGCCCAGCCAGGCCACGTCACGCGCACCATCACCATGCAGCCGCAATTCCTGACCTTGCCCCGCGGTACGGTGGCCAAGATGTCGGTGACCCCGCCCCCGTCCCCGCCCCGCGCCGTCCCGGCCACGGCGTCGCCACTTGTGCTGCAGGTTGTTGCCGCACCGGCGCGAACATCCCTCGCCGATTCCGCGTATCGAATTTCTTCCACCAACCCGTCGCCGCTGGAGCTGTTCGCTTACAATTTCGGTGCGAAGCCGCTCGAAGGGACCTTGCGCGTCACTGCCGCCGAGGGCTGGGTGGTGCGTCATCCCGTCACGCTTTCCCTGCCTCCCGGCGCGCGCGTGCCCGTGCCCTTCGAGATCGACTGCCGCAACGCGCGATCCCGTCGCGTCGAAACCGTGCGGCTCGTACTGGATTCCGGCCGCGACCAATCCGCCGTCTTGTCCCTGCGCCTGATGCCCGAGCCTTATCAACCTGCCGCGCGCGAATCATCTCCGGTCCCGCGCGCTGACGACCCCGCCGCCTGGCAGCGGAATCTCTCTGGCGGTGCGATGTCCATTGCCACCACCAACGGCGCAGTGCTGTTCACCGCCGAACCACGCGGGAGCGACCGCTGGATTTACCCGCGTCTCGCCATTGACGCCGCCTCGCGCCCGCCGTCCGGTGTGCAAGGAATTCGCCTTCTGCTGACCCTGGTTGAAGGCGATGCGACTTTTCGCGCCATTGCCGACGAACAGAACGGCAGCGGCTATGTGATGGACCTCGCCACGCCCACGAAACGCGGCGAGGCGATGGAGGTGTTCGCACGGTTCGAGGACGCGCAACACGGCCAGGGCTGGTCCAAGCCCGACCCGAACAACCGCTTCGATCCCGACCAGATTGTCGTCCTCAAGATCGGCTGCAACACCAAGTCCGACCGCGTACAATTCCGCATCCAGGACGTGCGGTGGGTGACATTCTGATTCTGACCTCCGAAATGCAGAACCGCGAATGGACGCGAATAGGTGGACTGCGGCGGTCCCTATGCAACGCGGGCACGTCCAATAGCCAAGGCAGTTGACCCGCCCTCGGTGCAACCAAGCCACTGCATTCGCGTCCATTTGCGTGCATTCGCGGTTCTCACCCCGGATCGAAAGAGGCTCATGAATGAAGAAGGCCCTTCCGCCAGATGGCGAAAGGGCCTTGCGAACTTAATTCGTCACGGGTTCTGAATGACCCGGTAGAACCGCTGACTGCTGGTGCGGTCGTCCTGAACGACCACCTTCTGGCCGGTGCCGGCCACCGAGGTCAGGGTATGCCACGCGGCAACCTTCGAGCCGTCCACGGTGTCCATGTACTGAATGGTGTAGGACTTGCCCGCCTCGCTGTTGAAGGTGAGGCCGAATTTGTCCTGCACCAGGTTCGGCGAGAGGACGAGTCCGCCGCCGCCGCCGCCCTGGCAATTGATGATGCAGGTGGCCGTGCTGGAAACGACCGCGCCGTTGCACATGTCGTAGCCCGTGAGCGTGATGGTGTTGGTCGCGAAGCCGTTGACGCAGTTCGTCAGGATGAACGAGCCGGTATATTCCTGATACTCGCCAGGCGTGAGTCCAAGGCACCGGACGATGGTCGCGCCATCGCTGCCCACCACGACCACATTGCTCAAGACCACGTTTCCGGTGTTCGTCATGATGCCGGAGAAATAAACCGGCTGACCGACGACCGCTGGCCCGGTCGGGCAGGTGCGGGTGAGCGCGATGCCCGGATAGTTGATGGCCGGGCAAACCGCAGTGCGGGTGCGGGTCAGGACGGTGCCGGTGCATTTGTCCGTGCCATACGCGGTGACCATGTCGTGATGCGGGCCGCAGCAGCAATTCACATTATAGCTTCCCGTGAAGAACGCGACCTGGCCCGGCGCGAGATTGGTCGGACCGAGCACGAGGGTGTTGGCCACCGGCTTGTCATCGTACACCAAAACGTTGGTGAGCGTGACGTTGCCGGCGTTGGAAACATACCCGGTATAAACGAACAAACCGTCGAACGGCACCGGATTGGTCGGGCAGAACTTCTCGACCACCAGACGCGGCAGCGGCAGGGACGGACAAACAGCGGTGGCGGTGTGGCTGATGTTGCTGCCGCAAATGCTGCGCGCGGTCGCGGTGAGGGTGTCGGAATACGGGCCGCACGAATCCGGCGGCGTCACGTAACTGCCGCTGAAGGAGCGAATCTCGCCGGGGAGCAAAGTGACAGGACCAAAGACCGGCGTGCCGTTGGTGGGCTTGTTGTTCACCACCACGACATTGGTCAGGGTGATGTTGCCGGCGTTGCTCACCGTTCCGCTGAAGACCAACAGGCCGCCAGGCGCAGTCGGTTCGGGCGGGCAGTTCTTGGTCACCACGATTTGCGGCGTCGTGACGGCGGGACAAACAGCGGTGGCGGTGTTGGTGACGTTCGCGCCGCAAATGCTGCGGCCGCTGGCCACCAGCGTGTCGATCCACGGACCGCACTGGTTCAAGGGAGTGGTGTAACTGTTCGTGAAGCGCAGGAAACCGCCGGGCGCGAGCGTGATCGGCCCCACCACCGGCGTTCCCGGCGCGGGCTTGTCGTTCACCACCACCACGTTGGTGAGCGAAATGTTGCCCGAATTGCTCACGTAACCGCTGAAGACAAGCAAACCACCAGGAGGAGTCGGCGCAGCCGGGCAATCCTTGCGCACGACGATTTGCGGCGTGGTGGCCGACTGGCAGGTCGCGCTGGCCGTGTTCGTCACGGACACGCCGCAGGTGCTGCGCGCGGTGGCGGTGAGCGTGTCGCTCCACGGACCGCACTGATTGAGCGGCGTGGTGTAGCTGTTTGTGAATCGCCGGAACTCGCCGGGCGCCAGCGTGACCGAAACAAGCACCGGCGTGCCGGGGGCGGGTTGGTTGTTCACCACCACGACATTGGTCAGAGTCACGTTGCCGGTGTTCGTGACCGTGCCGGTGAAGGTGAGAATTCCACCCGGCTGCACCGCGCCGGCAGGACATTCCTTCGTGACCGCGATGCCGGTGGTGATCAGGTTCGAGCACGTCGCGCTCGCGGTCGAACGGACGATCAGGCCAAGTTCATCCACGCCCGAGGCCAGCAACGTGTCCGTGACTGGCGCGCAACCGCCGGGATAACTGCCGCTAAAGAAGAGAATCTGGTTGGTGTTGAGCGAGACCGGGCCGAACACCAGCGACATCGCACCGTTCACCAGATTCGAGACAACGACATTTGTCAGCACCACGTCGCCGCAATTGCTCACGGAACCGGACCACTGGATCAAACCGTTGCCGCCCACGCCGTTGACGCAGCTCTTGGTCACCACGATGCACGGGCGCAAGACCTGGATCTGGCCGGGGAAGGTAATCAGAAAGTCCTGCTTGATGTCGGTTCCGTCGATGCCGTCGTGGTTGTCGATGCCGCCGGCGATGGCGTCGTCCATCAACACCGCGGGATCGGTTGGCTGCACGATGTAGGTGTTCGTCGTCTGGACGAACTGGAGGTAGCTCAACAACACAGGCGCAGCCAGCAGGTTCGGCGTCGTCACATCGCCCGTCCCGTGATGGATCACGTCCACGATGTTGGTGATCAGCAGCGTGTCCTCAAACTCGTCGAGGTTTCGCACGCGGATGCGCGCGGTGATGGTTTCGCCGACGTGCGCCTTGGCGGCGCCGGTCGGGCCGGTGGGCGTTTTCTGGATCGAAGCCCCGTGAAATCCCTGTCCGAGCACATCCGGGCTGCCAATCAAACCGGCACACACGCAAGTGAATGCCATCAACAGCGCTTTGAGTTTATTCTTACGCATAAAGTCCTTTGCCATTATTTCCGTTTTCCTTACTCCTGCCTTCGGTGCGTCCCCATTGAGCGTTGCAACTGCTTGCGGCAATTGTGATCGAAGGGTTTGGGGCCGCACGACCGGGCGAGTTTCCGCTTGTTCCCGCGCGAGGCAAGCTCCGTTTTTTTCGAGCCTGACCCGATTTGATGAACACCTCCGGTGGCAACACGCGCGCCATGACTGCGTTCCTGCCCACACCGTGGTTTGTGTCAATCCTGCGGACCGACCGCTTTACCGGCGGATGGGGGGAATATGTGCGACGGTTCAAAGGGCCGCTGGGCAAAGCCGAGGGCATCGTGGCCTGGGCGCACACTTGACCGGCTTGGGAAGCCGCGAAAGGAATTCGGCGGAGCCGATGACCCGCAGAGCCAAGCGAGTGGGAGCGAACGAATCCACCTGGCGCGGATCATTCGGGCGATGATTGTGAGCAGAAATCCGCATGATGAAGCTCCTGCGGAGCGGGAAAATGAGGAAAAATGCCTTTTTTACCCCGTTTTACCCTCGCACAGAACCATTTTGCCGTCGTGCAAAACGGTTTTGCGCTCGCGCGGAACCATTTTGCGCGATCCCACCGCCGTCTTGCGACGTCGCAAAACGGTTTTGCACGACGGCAAAACGCCGCTGCGACGTCGCAAAATGATTTTGCGCGACCCCAAAACCACGTTGCGACGCCGCAAAATGGTTCTGCGATGCCGCAAAACCGCGTTGCACGACCGCAAAACCGCGTTGCACGACCGCAAAACCGCGGTGCAAACGCCCGGAAACGCGGCGGAAACCCCCTCCGGCCCGGAAAAAGCGCGCCCCACCCCGGAAATGCAGCGCCCGGCGACAGAAGATTGGGGCAACGGGACAGAGGATGCCTGCTGCGGGCAGGAAGCCAGCCCCGCCGGGGGAGGTGACGAAGAACCCCCGGTTCCGCGCCCGACCGCCGAAGGACGCGCCGGAAAGCCGCGCAGCCACATGGAGTGCGCGGACACGTAGGCGCTTTGGAACGGCGGGACATGTCCCGCCGGAGAAAAGCGGCGACATGTCGCCGCACTCCACAGGGCCGCCGCGTCCATCTCACGCAGGTTGCGTCTGCGCCCGGAACCTCCTGTGATCAGCCGAATCGCGCTGGCTTCGCGGGATGGAAAACTTGACGTCCGACCGGGGCAATCGCTTTGACAACCCGAGCACCAAGCGCACAATCCCCACCATGCAAGCCAGATCAGATAGCCAGTACCCACCTTCGGCCCACTTTTGGTTAGCCACATGTTAGGCGTTTCCTCGCGTCCATGAATGCTGCCGCCACAAACAAAACCGATTTGCTGCGTCTCACGCGATTCAATGGCGTCGAACTGTTCTCTGTCACCGAGGCCCGCTATAGCATTTACGACGACGACGGAACTACCTTTGTTGTCTTCCGTGTTGAGGCACCTACCCCAGTCCAATTGCTTGAGGACACCGAGGAGCTTCAGGGTAGTCCGTTTTGGGAGCTCGTCTGGCGCGCACCGGCTGCTAGTCAGGTTACGATTGCTGCGGACTCAGTGTTCGAGATCCCATCCGGCTACGACGACGACTACGAGGAGCATGTCACGAACTTCTACTACTGCGAACACGAAGGCAGCGATGAGAACTGCATTCAGATTCTGACCGTTTCTGAGGTTTCCGTCCGAGCACGCATTACCGGGATCACAATCGACGTGAATTTCTACGACGGCTCAAAGCCTCCAACGCGGCTCGAAGTGGAGACTGAGTTTGCCCGCGATGACACCCTTCGCCGTTCCTTTTCGTGACAGTCTTCTTCCAACACCCGGAAACGCCTCGTGAGAAACAAGGGTCCGTCCTGAAGCCTGTTTTTATTGGGGATTTCTAACGGCGTGTTTTGGGAACGTGCCGCCTGGCCATCCTCCCAGCCTCACCGCAACCCAAGCCGCTGGCCATCCGGCGCCGCCGGGCGGTACCACAGTGATTCCCAGTAGGCGCGCTCCACGGAATAGACGTTCAGTCCGGAATCGCGCGTGGCGGAGGCGGGCAGGATTCCGTAGCGGCGCATTTCGCGCACCCACTCGGCGCGTGGCTTGAAGCCCGCCATGTCGAAGCGTTTGTCGGCGTCGAGCGTGGCTTTGCCGCGCGCGACCAGGGCGAGGAGTTTCTGGTAGTCCGCGTCGCCGGTGCTCTCGAACACCCTGACCGGGGCCTTGGTCTTCACGTCGCGGCACACGCCCCAACCGCCCGCGCCCGACACGAGCGGCGCGAGCAGCATCATGGATTTCTCGGGGCGCGACAGGTTCCAGACGATGTGCCGGCTGGTGTTGAGGCGCGGGTCATCCATGCTCGGCATCCAGAAGGACAGGCCGCGTTCGTCGGCCAGTGATTGCGGGAGGACGCGCGCGGGATCGTTGTGGCAGCCGGCGCAGCGCCGCTTCACCACATCGGCGACGGCGCTGGTCTCGGGCCAGTCCGCGCCGGTGTTGATCTGGTTGTTCTCGATGTAGTTGCCGATCATGCCGCAGGCGAGCGCGGCGTAGGTGCCAGGATACGGGGCGCCGGATTCGATCCACAGGCGAAGGGTCTTCTTCTGGTGCGGCGTGGCCTTCGCGCCGTAGTGCGAGCCGTCGAGGTAGGAAAGGAGCCGCGAACTCGATGAGCCGAGGGCGCGCGGCTCGTAGTTGCCCTTGGGCTGGTTGCGGCCGTCGGCGAACAGTTTGCCGATGGTCAGCATGTAGTAACTGTGGCTGTAGAGCGGCCCGTGGTCGCCGGTGAGCAGCAGCTTGCCCGCTCGCGGACCGCCGCGCGCGGTTTTCTCGCAGCCGTGGCAGTCGTTGCAGAGGGAATCGAGCACCGGCTGCACGTCGCGCGGGAAGTCGAACACGTCCGGCACGTCGGCGATGGGCGTGATCTTCGCCGCCGGTTTGTGCAGCGCGAGGAGGTTGTTCTGCGAAATCTGCGGCGTCTGCGAACGGTGCTCGTGGCAGCCGACGCAACTCAGTTGCTCGCCCGGTTGCACGGTGCAGAAGCTCTGCATGCGCTTCACGGACATGTCGTTCTCGTCCAGTGCCACGAAGAACACGCTGCGCAGCGCCGGCACCTCGAAGTAGGCCGAGCCGTCCGCCTCGACCGGCACCGTGCCGACGATGCGCTCCAGGGTGAACGTGCCGCCGTAGCTCATCGGCTCCATGCCGCCGGTGTAATGAATCGGCATGGGCAGCGTTTCGAGGACGAGCAGCTTCTTGATGTCGCCGCGTTTCACGCTCTCCATGCGGCGGCCGTTGTTCACGTCGGCCAGGAGCATGTAGCCCACGCCGTTCTGCGGCTTCACGCGCGACTGGATGACCTCCTCGCGCTCGCGCGGTTGAACCGGGCGCGGCTCGTGGCACTCGAATCCGGCGGCGCGCTCGGCCTCGGGGAGCTTGTAAATCTCCTGCTGCATCCCGCGCCCGTTCATCAGCACCACGGCGTTTCGCGTCGCGGCCAGGAAACATTCCTCCGAGAACGCCCACGGATCGCGGAAATGCGAGCCGCGGCTGATGGTGCGCGCGCTTTCCTTCGCGTCGGGGCCGAGCTTGGGATCGACGACAGTGATGACGCCGTCGTGCTCGCGCTGGCCGTGGCCGGGCGAGAACGACGAGACGATCTTGTCGCTGCCGGGAATAGGCTTCGAGTCGATCATGGTGATGCCGGGGTGCAAGTTGCCGAACCAGACCTGCTGCATGGTGCCGTCGGGATTCGCGGACCAAAGGTGATGGAAGTTGACCTGGCTGCGATCCACGTATTCCCAGCGCGTGTAGAGAATGCGCCCGTCGTGCAACGGCCACGGCGTGTTGTCGTGCTCGTTGTTGCTGGAAATCTCGACGATGTTCTTCCCGTCCGCGTCGCAGCGGTGGAGCACCGCCACCTGGGTGAGCCAGCAGTTCACGTAGCGTTTGCACCGGCTCGACACAAACACGATCCCGCCATCCGGCATGTAGGTCGGCTCGATGTCGTCGTAGCCACCGTCCGTCAACCGCCGCAGGCCCGTGCCGTCAGCGTTCATCTCGAACAGGTGGTAATGCTCCGTGCCGCCCGGACGGTACGAGAGGAGGATCTTCTTCGCATCGTAGCTCAACTGCGGATCGCGCACGCCGCCGCGCGGATCATCGAGAAGGGTCGTGACCTTGCCGGAGCGCAGGTTGAGCTTCTGCAGCTTCGTCCCCTCGCGCCACGCCTTGCGATCCGCGTCCGGGCCGTAATAGCCAAAGTTCGCATACCAATGCCCGTCCGTCGGATTCGCCTTCCGCACCGCGAAGACGATGTCCTCGATGCCGCGCATCGGGCCTTCGAGGAACTTCGTCAGCAGATCGCTGCTCTGGCCAATCACCGGCGGCTGGCCCTTCGCGCCGAGATAGACGTAGTCGTACATCAGCCAGCTTCCGTCGTTGAGCGTGATGGCCAATGTGTTCTCGCCCGCTGTCAACGCGCCCGCAGGCACCGGGAAGACCATCGAAGTCGGCTTGCCCCATTGCGCCGCGTCTCCGGTGCCGCTGCCCGAACCCGCCGGCGCGCGTCGGCTGCCGAACTCCTTCCCGTTCAAGCTCACCGCCACGAGCGGGGGCGTGTAGGTTTCCGCCGCGCCAAGGATGAGGAACTGTTTCTGCGCCGGAACGGTCGGGACGTTGAACCGCACCTTGAAGGTGTGAGCCTTTCCGCCGGCCCACTTGTCATGCGTGCTGGGATGAATGTAAGGCCACGCGTTGAGGGGCGATTTGCCGACGATGAACTCGACGGGCTTTGGGAACTTCTCCGCGTAGGCGCGCCACGTTTGCTTAACCAGCCCGAACTCCGTCGCCGAGCCATCCGGCACGCCGAGTTGGAGCAGCGCATCAGCGATGGGAGGCATGCCGCACGTGTCCCCGCCCGGTCCGGCGGCGCGCGTGGGGAAGGAAAACAACAATGCCGCGATGCACACGGCACCGCGGAGCATTCCGAGCAAACCGGCGACTCCGAGCTTCATAAAGATGTCTGCTATTCGGAGAAACAGACGGGGCCGCTCCGGCAACCGCCTTGACGCAGGTCAAACTGGCGCAACCAGATTGGGCCCCAGCCCCAAATCAATCGCGGTACACCTGGTTGTAAGGCCTTGTCCGCTGCCCGAAATAGATCAGATCCCCCCGCTGCCGCAGCGCCTTGAACGGCGCATCCTTGAGCGCGAGTGGATGCGCGTTGGGCGCCGACTCCTTCCGGTTTTCATGGCAGCCCACGCAGCCCTTGGTCTCCCCCGCCCGCACTGACAGGAACTCCGTTTCATGCACCAACATCCGGCCATCCTCGTCGAGCAATTCGAAACGCACCGGCACATCCGCCGGCACCTCGACGAAGAACGAGCCGTCGGCGCGCACCGGCGCCGTGCCGAGGATGCGCGTGCGGAACGACGCGTTGGCCGCGATGCTCTGCCCCATCAGCACGCCCTCCAGCACGCGCACGTAACGCACCGCGTTCGTGTCGATTGGCTGGTCAGTGTTGAACACGCTGTTGCAAAAGATGCGGCCCGTTGAAGCGGGACGTCTTTCCGCCAGCGTCGTCTCCCTCACCAGCGGTTTATCCGAACTCCGCAGCGGCACCGCGTCCACGTCAGCCATCTGCGGGTCGTCGTAAATCAGCTCTAATTCCCGCGTGGCCAGGTTCATCGCGTATAGCCCGTAGCCGTTCACGCGCAAGTCATGCCACGGCGCGTGCGAGACGAGCGCCCAATCGCCTTCGAGCGGATACGGCGCGGTGAAGCGCCCCACCGGATTCATCTCGTCGTAGTTGTGGATGTACACCTCCTCGCCGCCCGCGAGGTTCACGACCTCGGGGAACACCGGCAACTCGCAGTCACGCGGCGCGAGTTTCGTCTCGATCACCGTCAATCCCGCCGGCGTCACGCAGAGAACCCGCCCGTCCGCCATTTCGCGTTGCAGACTAACGCTCACGCCCACGTGGTAACCGCGCCCATGCCAGCCCGCGAACTGGTCGCTGAACGGCATCGGGCGCATCGGCGAATAGAACGAGCCACGCATCGAGCCGTAGAACAAATTGTCCGCGCTGCCGTCCGGATTCACCGCGCGCAGCACAGTCTCAATGCGCGCCAGGCCCATCCACTCGCCGCGCAACGGCGCCTCGCTGCCGTCCTGCGCGTAGAAGCGGTAGCTTGAATACATCAGCCGCCCGTCGCGCAACGCCACCGGCTCGTAGTCCTCGTTCGGGTTGAACGTGATCTGCGTGATGCCGGTGCCGTCGGCGTTCATCACGTACAGCACGCGGGACCGTTCCTGATGGTAATACTCCTGCCACCCACAACGGTCAGAATCGAACGCGATCCGCCCGTCCGGCAGGTAGCATGGGTCCACGTCGTTGCAATTGCCGTCGGTGATCTGTCGCAAGCCCGTGCCATCGGTGTTCATCTCGAAGAGGTGAAACCCGTCGCGCGCGCTGTCCCGGCGCATGGCGAAGAGCAGCTTGGTTCCATCGAAAGAAACTTCCAGCCCCTGCACCTCGCCGCCGGTGAGTTGCGTCAGGTTCTTCAACACTCCGTCCGGTCGCGGCGGGGTCAGCGAGTAAATATTCTCGCCCGAATGGTAGCGCGGAGTCTTGGGAAAGAAGTACGAGTCGCGAAACCCAAACGTCGCGTCCGAGCGATGCCTGGTCTTGATGAAAGCGATGGAAGGCGGAAGCGGCGTGGCGGCGGTTGGGAAACCGCCGCTTCTCAACTTCGCGTCGGCGACCGGCGACAGCTTCAAAATATTGGCGGCGCTCTGCCGAGACGCCGCTACGCCGGAATAGTCAATGAACGCGAGCGCCTGTTCCGCCGCGCGCCGAACCAGCAGCGCAGGATCCTTCACCGCCAGCTCCGCAAGCCGTGCCGCCGCGGGTTGATGCCGCAACTTCCCCAACCCGCGCGCCGCGCCGTAGCGGATGAGATACTGATCGTTCGTCAGCGCGCGCAGCAACGTGCCCGCAGCCCTTTCTCCGCCGATCTCGCCAAGTGATTCCATCGCCGCGTAGGCCACGCGCAGGTTGGCCATGTTCGTCGGAGCCTTCACGTTGTAGCGCTCGCCCTTGTCGGTCCACGCGTCGTTCAGCTTGCCGCTGCCGCCGGAGGACAATTCCCAAAAGCCGTTCGCCACGTTCGGAAGCAACGCGGCGAGCGCCTCCACATTCTCCGCCGACGGAATCCTCCCCAACGCGCGCGCCGCGAAGTAGCCCGCCACCTGGTCCACCTTGAGCAAACGCCCACGCAATGCGGCCGCTGCGCCCGGACTTGGATGCTGCATAAAGGCCCACGCGCACAGCGCCGCCGTGCGGTCGCTCCGTTGCAGCCCGCGCACGAGGAAAGGCGTCGCCGCCTCACCCCGTCGGGCCAGTTCCAGCGCCTTGTCCGGCGATTGCGTGCGTTGCAACTCCGCCAGCAACGCTTCCTCAGGCTGGGCGAAAACAGCACCGCATCCGCACATCAACACCGTCCACAACAACTTCATGACTCCGCTTCGGTTCATCGTCCTGCCTCCTTCCGCGCCGTGCCGCTCGCCCGCATGAACTGCCGCACGTTCTCCGCGTCCTGCTCGTCCAGCCGCCGGCGCTTCGCGGCGTAGCGTTCGTACTTCTGCTTCTCCGCGTCCGTCCACGCGGCGGCCTCCGTGTAGTCGCCGCAGAAAGGCACGAGCAAATCGATCCAGCAGGCGAATTTCTCCAGTTCCTCGCGCGACAGCTTCACGCCCTTGTGGCCGCCTTCGAGCAACGGCATCAGCCCGCTGCGCGCCGCGCCCGCGAAATACGGCGGCAGCGCCGACGGCACGGACTGCGAGCCGATCCAGTTCACCAGCGCATTGGTGGGATTGCCCTGCCACGTCCCGGCGAGGATGGGCGCGCCGCCGGAATGCGCGTGCGTCAACACCAGGTAGGCGTCGCTCCAGCGCCGCTTCGCCCGCGGGTCGATTGTCTCGGCGGAAAGCAGGCTGAATGAGCGATCCGCGTTAGTCGCACCGGACGGAGTGGCGGCAATCGTGGCGCTCAACACCGGCGAAATCTTCACCGCCGCCGCGCGGTCGTCATGGCAGCGCACGCAATGGCGGTCGAGGATCGGCTGAATCTCCTTCGCGAAACTGAACCCGCGCGGCGCGCCGTGGAACGGCTCCAGTTCCCCTGCCCCGGCGCGCAAAGCCATCGTCGTGGCGTAGCGCACAGTGGGCGCGGTGTTCTTGTTGTCGTGGCAGCCCACACAGGACTGCGCCTCGCCGGGTTGCAGCGTGCTCCAGCTTCGCATGGTCTGCACCGCCTGCCCCTTCGCGTCGAGCGCCTGGAAATACACCGGCGTACGCGCCGGCACTTTGAAGAACGCCGATCCATCCTCGAACACCGGCGCGTCGCCCAGCACCACCTTCACGTCCCACGTGCCGTTGCCGATGCTCACCGGCGTGCTGGCCAGCGCCGCGCCAGCCGGGCCCATGCTGCGATTCTCGCCCACGCCCGCCGCGCGAAACTCCAGCGCCACCACGCGCAGCTTCTTGATCGTCCCGCGCGGCACGCCCGCCAGTCCGTCGCCCGCGTGGATGTCCTGCACGTAAAACGTCCCGTTCGTCTTCGCGTAATCCACCCCGCTGGGCCGTGTCAGCGGGCGCGTTCGCGCGACGAGCGGCACAGGCTGGTTGCAGGGCAGCGCCGCGTCGCTCACCAGCAACTCGCGATGCCCGTCCATGTCCATCCAGTAGATTCCAAACCGCGCGTCGTGCGCGAACTTCCCGGCGCGTTCCCAGCCGTCCGGCGCGTAGCCGACGAGGAATTCGTTCGTGGTGAGGGGAAACGGATATTGGAACAACTCGCCCTGCTGGCCGTAGGCGTCGATGCGCTCGGCAGGCGTGGCGCGGACGGGCGCGACCAGTTGTGCGCCGGAGTTTTCCTGCCGCCCTTTGGCGGGATCGAGCACGCCGAGCTTCCCGGCCTGCGACGTGTGATGCCCGCAGAAGATCGCGAGGACCTTTTGCGTGCCGGGAATCCCGCGCGCGTGCGCGATGGTCGTCGGGAACCACGAGTTGTTGCCGTACAGCTCCGCCTGCGCCGTGCCGTCGGCGTTCATTTGGAAAAGGGCCTGCGGAAAAACCTGCCCGCGATCGTTGTAATCCCAGCGCGAGTAAATCACGCGCCCGTCCTCCAGCACTTGCGGATAAACCGTGTGAACCTGGTCGAAACCCAACCGGCGCAGGAATCGCCCGTCCGCATCGCAGGTGTAAAGATTGCTCACCTCCGTCCACCAGCAATCGACGGTCTGCACACAGCGCGTCGAGGCGAACACCAGGTCGCCGTTGGGCAGAAATGCCGGCTCGTAATCCGCCACGCCGGTGCCGGAAGTGATTTGCCGGAGCTTCCCCGACGCCACGGAGATTTCGTAAAGATGGTAGTCGTCCTCGTTGAGCGATTTCTTCCACGCGAACACCACCCGCGCGCCGTCCCACGACACCGCCGGATCGCGGATCACTCCGTTGGCATCGGTCAGCAACGTCCGTGTCCGCGCACGCGTGCCGTCCCATTCGAGCAGGCAAAGCTCCGCGCCGGGGATGAAAAACCGTTCGTGCTGCGCATCGGATTGCGCCTCCGTGTAGGCAAAGAAAGACGGACGCACCGTCCGGCGTTTCGTGAACACCACCTTGGGCGCGTGCCGGAACACGGTTTGCAAACGCCGCTCCCGCCGCGCCTCGCAAGCGGCCACGTAAAGCTCGATCAAGTTGGTGCCCCTGAGCGCGCCGTCAGATGACTTCACCACCGCGTCCAGCCGGGCATCCATATTCGCATCGCCCGACGCCAGCCATTGGGGAACCGCCGTCCCCGCGTCTTGAAGCAACCAGTCGCATTCGACCGGAAAATTCACCCGCGCCTGCGCCCAGACCTGCTCGGCGCGAAGCGGACGGTCAGCGGCGGCGGTCGCGGCGAGATCAGCCCGTGCGTTGTTTAGGAAGTCGCCCCACGTGGCTGCAAACGCCGACGTTGCCAGCGAGGCCAGCAGCGTCGTAGCGGCGACTCGGCAGAGCGCCGCCATCTTCACCGGCAAGAGAAGAATGCGGCGGCCTGCCGACGCGCCGCCACGCCCCGTTGCGGCTTTCGGGAGAAAGCCGCCATTCCCTCGGGCTGCGGATTGCAAAATGGTCTTCATTCTTGATTGGCGGCGCTCTGCCGAGTCGCCGCTACGAGGCCTCCTCATTTCCCCGCCTCCGCCCTCTCCGTTTCCAGCACGCGAATGTTCTCCAGCGCCTGCCGCGCCTCGTCGCGGACCATCCAGATGATGTCCCCATCCGCCACGCGCTGGAGCACCGGCACGGATTTGGGGGAGCTGACAAACCGCAACCCGACCGCGCTGCTGTAGCGCACATCGCGCGGCTGCTTTGCGTCGGCGGCGAAAGACTCCAGCGCCACGCGCGCCTCATCATTCCCGACGCGCCCGAGCGCCATGCAAAAGAACCCACGCCAGCGCACCGTCTGGCTTTGGTCGAAGTGCTTGCCGGAGGCCAGGGTGGTGGAGTCGCTGAACGAATAGCCTTCGCGCACGATGGCCGCTATCTCGGGCACCGCCTCTTTCACGCGCAGCCGGCCCAGCGTCAGTGCCACATACGACCGCGCGACATACGCCGGATGTCTCAACAACGGTATCAGCCGCTTCGCCAGGGCCGGATCATCCGCCGTGTAGCAAAGCGCCGCCACGGGCTGCGACGTCGTCACCCCGTCGCCACGCACGAAGCCCGGCTTTAGTTCACCGCGCATGTCGGCGAACATCTTGTTCCACTCGGGCGGACACGCCGGCCTCGGTCCGTGCGCCACGGGCGGCTTCATCGAGTCCTCAAGTTCCTGGACGACCAGTTCACAGAACAACGGCGACAACCCGCTGCGCCGAATGAGATTCGCGCCCACGCGTTGAATGGGCTGCGGATCGTCGTTCATCACGTCGTCCGGTTGGCTGCGATACGTCAGAAGCGCCATGCTCCCGACGAGTTGCGGAATCCACGGCGCGGCATTGGTGGAATGCAGCCGGTCCAGCGCGAGGAACATGGCCAGCGTGGGCGGAAACTTCCGCACCGCCGGCTCTGCCTGCGACCCGCCGATGCGCGCCAACGCCCAAGCGGCGGCGTCGAGTCGCTGCGCCGCGAGCACGGGAATGGCATTCGCCGTTCCAACACGCTCCAGCGACTCGCAGAGAAACGTCCGCTCATCGCGGTCCAGCGGCGGGGTCTGCGGCTGGATCAGCAACCGGATCAACTCCGCCTCGATGGCCGGCGTGGCCAGATGCCGCAACGCCCGCAGCGCCTCGCGCCGCTCAGGGCACACCGGCGGTTCGGTCACGTTCCGCAACGACCGCTTCTTCCGCAACGGGAACTGCTCGCGCACCACCTCGGCGGCGGAAACGTTCGTCACCGCCGCTGTTTCGCGATGAGCCGCCGCCGCTTGTTCCAGCAGAGATTTCTGTTTCGCCTCCAGCGTCGTGCCGCTCCACCACCTCGCCCAGTCCGCCGCGTTCGTGAACGGCTGCGCGCAAATTAATTGCAGGGCGAGCAAGGCGTTCTCCCGGAATTCCCAGGATCGCTCCCCGGCCTGTTCGATCAATGCCGGAACCGACCTCGCCGTTCCCACCCGCGCCAGCGCTTGCGCCGCCTCGTGCCGCACCTCCGGCGACGCGTCCGTGAGGCGCGCCAGCAATGCCTCCTCGGCGGGCCAGTGCTTCAATCCGGCCAGGCCCTGCACGCCCTCCACGCGCCGCTCCGCCGCCGCGCTGCCCAGCAACCGCGTGAATCGCGCCGCGTCCTCCGTCACCACGTCGGCAACAGGTGCGGCGGCCAGCGCACCCGCGGCCACGAACAGCGGCCAAGCGCGCAACAACCGGGGCAGAATCATTCGCCCCAGACGATGCGCAAAACCACGCTGCCCGCCTTGTCTTGTGTCAAAGCACCGCGCAGTGGCTCTAGGGCGCGCGCAGGCGGAAGAAGCGTTGTGGCGCGGATGAGTCGAGTTGCACGCGCCATTCGCCGTTGGTCAGCACGGCGGCGTTCGTGGCAGTGGTCCAACTCCCGGGCGGCGCGAGGTTCGTGGCGGCTTCGAGGGCGAAGCTCGCATAGCTGCCAGGCCAGGCGAGCTGCAGCACGCCGCCATTCAACGCCGGAACCAGCGCGGTGGTTTCGTTGTCGAATACGGTCAATCCATTGGTGGCGGCGGCCCAGTTGACGACCTGGGCGGTGATGCTGGCAGTCTGCGGGCCATCTGGAATCAAGTCATCAATCACTTTCAGGCTGACGGGCGCGCTCGTCTGCCCCGCCGGCAGAATCGCGAAGGCAGGATGGGGAATCTCCAGTTCATTCGTGGTAAGCGAGGCGAGCCACACCACCACATCGCCGGCCGGTGGCGCGCTGACGTTCACGGTAGCGGCAGCCGCGAGGAACCCGTCGCCTTCGCGCACCGTGGACGGAAGCGTGAGGTGAAGCTGCGCAGATTCATTGTCATGCACAGCCATGATCGCGGCACCGGCTTGATGGCCGGCCGCAGTGGCGTTGACGCGCACAAGACGGGAGCCATCAAGCAAAGCGTTGTCAGCGGCAAAGAGCGAGAATGGCGCGTTGGTCTGGCCGGCCTGAATGGTGACGTTGGCGGAGACCCCAAGCGACAGCGCGTCGCTGGAGGTCAACGTCACGAGGACATCCACGCCCTCGGGTTGCGCGAGTGAGGCAACTCCCGCGCCCGCGAGCAGGCCGTCGCCTTCGACGGTACTGGCCGGCAAGGCGACGCGCAGCCGCGGAGAACACGCGCTCAAAGCGCTGAGATCGGCTTCCAGAAACGCGCCCGGCATGCCCCCGCCCGCGGAGAGGCCAACCAACCCGTCCTGTGCAGCGATGGCGAGATGCGTGATGCGGATGACGCCGTTGAAGAACATCTCGATTTGGAAGCTGTTGCCGGTGGTCTCGTCGTATTCCGGCACGTTCTGCCAGGTGACGGCAAAGCGGTCGCCAAGTTGTTTATAGGAAATGGAGCCGCCGGAGGCGGGGTTCAAATCATCGAACAACGCAGCGATGCCGGGCCGGGAGAAGTGGTCTCCAAAATTCTCCTCGTACGCGTCATCACCGGAGCCGAAAGTCACGCGCCCGTTGCTGACAATGTAAAGGGAGCTGTGGTTCACGCCATAGAGCGGGACAAGCGCGCCGTTGTTCAATGCCACGGCGGCGAATGAATCATCGGTAAGTGACAGCGTTACACCGCCGGTCGGGTCCGTCGGGAACGACGCAGCGGCGGTGCGGCACACGTTGTAGAAGCGCGCCGAACCGTCCGGCGTGAAGGTGAGCGTGCCGCCGGCCAGGTCGAACGGTGTCGAATCGAAGAACTCGGCCAGCGCGGGCGATTCGGCCACCGTGAGCGTCATGTCGCGCCGTTGGGTTACACCGCTGGTGGCGTTCGAGAAGATCACGGCGTCCGCATAGTCGCCGCCCGGGAGCGCGGCGGCGGCGGAACTGAGCCCGGCCGTGACGGTGATGGTCGCGCCAGGCACCAGCGTTCCGCCGTGCAACGACAAGCCGAACAAACCACCAGAGCGCGCGGTCCAGGTCAGGGTGTTGCTGCCAGAGTTGGTGAGCAGCAGAACCGAGTTCGTGGGTGTGAACGGCCCGGCGACCAATCCCGCCGCGGCGATGCCGGCACCGGGGGTAATGATCAAGGTGTCGGGAATATCGTAGCTCTCGCGGACGCCCACGGTCGTGTAACTCGGTGGCGACGAGGCGGTGAAACCCATGCCGCGTTTAGCAAAGGCGCGCCAGAGTTCGAGCTGATTCGCACCGCGGGTCAGCACCAGGTCGGCCTGGAGAATAGCGTCGCGGGCTTCGATGAAGTTCGGGTTGGCCGGGCTGAGTTTCAACCCGTCGGTCACAAGCTGGAGGGCAAGTTCGTTGCCGGTTGCGAATCCGTGTTTGCCGATAAGGTTGGCGCGCATATCCCATAGCATCGCGCACCAGACTTCGCCCTGGTTGTGAACTTCCTCTGCGCCGCCGCCGCCCACGACCGCGCTGCGAGGAATGCCGGCATGACTACTGAACTGCGACGGGTCGATGTCTTTGAAGGTCAGCGGGTTCTTCAAGAGGTTCGTCGAGTACGGGTAACGGCGGATGCCGAAGTAGTAATTCTCCTGAAGGCCGTAGAATTGACGCGTGGCGTACGCGCCCATTGCGGTGCAACCGCCGGGATTGTCGCCGGACTCGCTGAGTAGCGCCAGCGCATACCAGTCCGACCAACCCTCCCCCATCCCGGCGGTCTGCAACGAGAAGATGCCAACACCGCCACCGACGAGGCGCGCGGTCAGGCCATGCACGTATTCATGAACCACCACCTCCGCGTCGAGATCGCCGTCGATGTCCGGGAACGGCCCGTTGAAAACATACATTTGCATCCGGGGCGGAAACCCGTCGCCAGGCGTGGACATGTTCGCGTTGTTGAAATCGCCGCCGTCCTGCGCGTCGGCTTGAAGGGCGTCGTTGCCGAGGCCGCCACGGCTGAAGTTCGTGGTCTGGAAATTGCCCGCGGCCTCGGTGAAGCCAAGCTGCCAGAGGCGGTCGTGGACCCAGTTGCAAGTGTAGAAAAGCTGCACCACGGAGGCGGAACGGTAGGCCGAGGGCGGTTGCGCGAGATCAAGCGCGAAATCGAAGACGTGATACGGCGAACCTTGCGGGCGCGGCAAATCGGGCGCGTCGTCGTCGGTCAGGTCGGTGTGCGCATCGACATTGTTGCCGCGCGTTTCGTTGACGCTGGCATCGATCCAGCCACCGGGCGAGGCGTTGGTGTCATAGGCGGCCCATGTCACCAGCACGCGCGAAACGGCCGACGGCTGGACGCTCGAAGGCGAGGAATGACCGGGCGAAAATGGCGTGGGACTGTCGCCGGTGTAAACGCGGTAGGTGGCGTTGGTGAGATGGACGGTGAGGTTGCGGCGGAGATGAATCACACCCGTCTGCGCATCGACGAGCGAGCAAAACATCTCGCCGTGCCGCCGGGTGGTGAACTCGATCTGCCAGCACAACAAAAGCTCATCCCCCTTCAACGGCAACCAGACCAGTCGCGCGCCGGCCAGGCCCTTGAGACCGGAGCCGCGCAGTGTCTGCCGCATTTCGACGCCGGCTGCCGGAGCATTCGCGTTGATTTCATCCGCGGACGCGCCGAGTTCCTGCAACGCGACAGCAACGGCCTCGGAAGCGGATATGACCGGCAACGCCGCGCGAGCGCCACGAGCCGCGGCGGGCGCGGAGACAAACTGGCTGCCGAGATTCACCAACTCGCCGCGCCGCGTGATGTGGGCGCTCAACACCGCGTCGAAGATGTCGATGCCATCGAGTTGCTGCTGCCAGACCGTGGTGCGGAATCCGCCGTTCGAGTCAATGGCATCGCGGGTCTTGCGCGCGCCATCAAGCGCTTCGGGACCGTGGCCGAATACAGCGCGGTGCTCCGACAGGAACGCCTTGATGGCACGATGCGGATCCTTCTCCGGGAAACCGCGTACCGAAGCGGCGGAGACGCCGCGGCCCTCGCCGTTCGGACCGGTCAAAAAACCGTCGCGCGCCCGGATAAGCCGCGGAGCTTGCGTCACGGAATCGAAAGCCACCGAGGCGTCGGAGAGCTTCTCATGCAACCGGCCGACCGCATTCGCGCGGGTGCCGCTGACGCGCGCGGGAACCGCGGCGGATTTGCGGGTGTCAAATGGCGCCGGAGCAGGCTGGTCCGGCGCACGGAAACCATGGGCGCTCCCAGCCAGAAGAAGCGCGGCAAATGCGGCGACGATTCCGCGCCGGGCCTGCAAGATCCAAGCCATGTTCGTTGCCAATGGCCGGGAAAGGCAGAATGCCTCTCCGTCGGCGTGGCTCCGGAAAATTCGAGGTTTCGTCCAGCGTGTCTTCAAGGGTTCAAAAGGCCGTCCGCGTTGATGTCACGGATTGGCCGGTGCCAAACAATGGCGGCAAACGCCTTGAGCGCAACGGGGAAAATGGTGGCGTCTTCAATTGCCGCTTGGCGTTTTGTGTCGTTGTGCTTACTTGGCGCGCATGGATTCTTACAACTGGCCCAAAACTTTCACCGGGTTGTTCAATGACGGCCTGTCCGCTTATCGTGCGGGCAAACAGGATGCGGACTCGATGTTCACCACCGCGCACCGAGCGTTCCTCGATGAGATCGGCGCGACGCCGCAGGAGATTTTTGATTTCGTCGAGGACCATCACTTCGGCGGTGATCCATCCATTGAGACCGCGTTGCTCATCACGGCCGTTCGGCGTGACTATTTCCTGCGCGTGCAACGGGGCCGGCGATCCGGACAGTTGATCGACATGGACAAACTTCCCGCCAAGCAGGCGCGGCTCGATGGCATCGAGTGGCTTCCGCGCATCATCGAGAAAGCCCAAGCCAAGCTGCGCGGCGAGATGCCGCCCGATCTGATGTATTGCTGCGGCGGCGACCGTGCGTTCCTGCGCGAGCACAACATCCACGCCGCCGATTTCCTGCGCGAGGTCTGGGACGCGGGCGGCGACACGCAGCGCGTTCTGAACTACGTGCACCGATGCTCGGAAGGCGGGCCGGTTGCGGAAACCGAGCCTGTTGCTTGCCGCATCCTGCCGGGCGGGCGGATGAAGTGCTGAGGTTGTCCGGGATTCGCTGCCGCTTCAGGACGCGCCAACCGGCATCACCTCGGGCGCACGATGATTTCCTCAATGATCGCCCGCGGCGGAAGATTGATCGCCAGCAACGCGCAGTCCGCGATGTCCTCCGGCTGCATCATCTTTGCACGGGCCTCGGCCGAGGGTGGGGTCGGGCGGCGTTCGAGCAACGGCGTGTCGATGTCGCCAGGAAAAATCGCGCAGGCGCGCACGCCGTTTCCACGTTCTTCGGCGTTGATGGCTTGGGTGAGACCGGCCAGGCCGAATTTCGACACCACGTAACCCGGGCCGGCCTTGGGGCTGGCCTGCTTGCCGGCGTCGGAGATGATGTTGACGATGGTGCCCGCGCGGCGTTGGCGCATCTGGGGCAGGAAGGCCTGCACACAGAAATAAGCGCCATCGAGGTTCGTATCCATCATCGCGCGGTAGTCCTCCAGCGACAGCACCTCGAGCGCGCGGCGCGGAACGTTCGTCCCCGCGGCGTTGACAAGCGCATCGACGGTTTGGAACCGGTCGAAAACGGCCTTAGTCATCGCCTGCACCTGTTCAATGCGTCCGATGTCACACGGGACAATCAGCGTGTCCGCGGCAGCGGCACCCGCGAGGTGGGCGGTCTCTTCGAGCGTTTCGCGGCGGCGGCCCAACAAGGCGACGCGCCAGCCTTGTCGGGCCAGGGCGACGGCCACGGCGCGGCCCACGCCGCTGCCCGCGCCAGTGATGACGGCAGTCTGTTTCATACGGCGCGGAGCGTAGGGAGCGAACGCGGAAGGGGGAAGAGGGATTGTAGGAACTCAGATGACGTCTGGTTCGATGGTCTGAATCTCACCGCCGCACGGGAACAAAGAGAACGTCGGTTTTCTCGTTTCCGTTGGCCGCACGTTCGTTGCGAAAGACGCGCCAGAGAAAAGCAGTCTTTTGGTAACCGTTCTTTTTGTGGTCATAGGTAATGCCGGGGAAGACGTCCACGCTCACATCGCCATTGAGCAGCTCGTAGTGCCAAAGCCGCCAGAGTACGCGCGTGCGTGTGTAGTCGTTCGGCGCGGAACCGCCACGCGCCGGTCCGATGTCGTGCTTGTAGTCGTAAAGCCATCCAAGCACGGAGAACTCCTCATTGGTGGTGCCGGCGGCAGGAACCGTGCGATGCGACCAGTCCCACAGCGGTACCGCGCCATTGCCACGCGTGTATTCGCGGACGAGTCCATTCGCTGCGTCCGGCTTCTCACCACGACCGACGGCACGGACGGTGGAGACGTTCTCAGACCAGCACCACGGCAGGCACCAGAACGATTTGCCGTAATGCCCGTAGTGGATTCCCGGAGCCGAACTCGATTCCAACGGCCCGAAATCGTGGAAGGAAAACAGCGGATAGCAGAAGGTGGATTTCCTTTGGCCTGTCTTCGAGTAACCGGCCGTGAGGAGGAATTGATTCATTACGTCGCCGTTGCGTTCGTTACGCGACAGGCTGTAGAGCGGGAAAAGCCAGCTTCCGCTGTGCGACTTGGTTCGAATGCCGGCCAGCGGAGTGAACGGATAGAGGAATTCCGCGCTTTCGCTCCAGCCGCAGAGCGGAGTGAGCAGCGTGTCCGTCCTCGGGTTGCGATAATAGAACGGGAACGCGTGATGCGCACCGGGCTTTTCTCCCCAACTCGAGTGGGCCAGTCCCCCGAGTAGCCAGAGGTCGCTCCGATCCGGGCCGATGGTGGACCACGACAATGCCCACGGCGCGACGTGGTGCCGGCGATCGCCATTCCGCCACTGCGCCCACAATGGCGAGAGCCAGGTTTCCTGCTTCTGATCCCACCAGGCCAGCGGTACCACGGCGATCCAGTCGCGCCGCTCCGACTTGCCCTGCGCCCAAAGGAGCGTCACCAGCGCGGAGTGGTTCGAATCGGAGGATTGGTAGAACAGCGGGAACAGCGCGCTCCATTTCTCGTCGCCCGGACCACGACCGGACATCCAGGGCAACGAAAGGAAGAGCGAACCGTCCGGGGCGCGGCGGTAGTAATAGAACGGAAAGACCATGCTGCTCTCCCGCCCGGTTCGCGTGTTGGTGTGACGATGCAGCGAAGGCCAGGCAGCCCACACGCTAAGTTCGTTGGTGCCGCGCTTCCGCACCACCCAAAGCGGGAACAACGAGTCCGTCCAGCCGCGGTTCATGCCGGAATCGAAGTGCCAGTATAGCGGGAACGCCACGCGATGGTCGTCGCCCCAAAAAACCGGAAACACATGGTGATCGCGCGTGTGGAAATCAAACTGCGCCAGCGGCCAGAGCACATTGTACTCGCGGTTGGCGCGATCGAGGCCATAGACGGAGAAGACCGGGCGCACGGCCGCGTGGTCGTCAGTCAGTTCAAAGACCGGCCAGAGCACCGAAAGCGCCGGGTCGCGGTAATAAACCAGCGGCCAGCCGTTCACGCGCTGCTCGGCGGGGCCGCGGTGTTTGCCGTGTCCGCCGGTGAAGAAAGGCGTGCCCTTCATCTCCATGTTCGCGCAACCGCCGGTGAACATAGCGAGCGCAGCCAGAGCGATCGTAAAACCAAGTCTCGTCTTCATGGCGCGCACAATGGAACCGCCGCGGCGCGCACCGGTAATCGAAAATTCCGAACGAGCAGGCCAGCCCGGCAATGAAGCGGGCGCAGAAATGAAAAGGGCCGCCCGGCAAACCGGGCGGCCCTGCGATCAGCGCGGTACCGGCCCATCAAGGCCGGCCGCCTGACGCGGCTATTGAATCCAAACGACGGAGAACGAGCCGTTCGACGTGCTGGCCGTGGTGGCGGTGTCCTCGCCAGGAGCAGTAAAGCTAAACGTGCCAACAGCGGTGCGGCTCGCCTTGTTGACTGTTACGGTCAGAGTACCGCTGATAGCCTGATAACCATCCGCCTCGTCAATCCCGCCAACACCTCCGCGACCAACTGCGTAGAGAATGGAAGCTGTGCCCGCCGTGGTGCCGACATTGTATACCGTGGTGCCATCCGCAAGGCTCGGAATAGTGATCGTCAATGTGCGCGTAGTGAGTTTGGAACTCAAACCGCCCCCGCTCAACTGGCCGTTCACTCCGTTGATGACCAGGAAATTGGCCGCCGAATTATACACAACGCCAATGGCGTTGGCCGGCTTGGGCGTCCAGTTGAAATCTCCATAGAGCGCGCCGGTGATGGTTGCGCTGTAATGCGCCGGCGGCAACGGCGCCTTGACCGCCTTTTCGATCAACTTGTCCACCAGCGGCACTTTGCCCGCTGCAATCGAGAGCAGCTTGAACGCATTGACCAGACTTGGATCGACATCCGAATCGTTGAGGTAGTCCAGCAACTGGGCGAGGGACTTGAGGGCACCCTTGCGCGGGCCGCTTTCGTGCAGCAAGGCCAGGCGATTTGAGGCACTGAGGGCCGAGCCGAGGACATAGTCGAAGTAGTCACTGCCCGCCGTTTCGAATGTTCCGCTCAACGCGTTGGAAAGCGTGGTGCGGGAGAGACTCTTCACCACGGTGGAGAGA
>CAYQWK010000034.1:0-25943 GCA_964420805.1 uncultured Bifidobacteriaceae bacterium
CACAACATCCACGAAGCTGTCGAGGTGATGAAGGCGGTGGACACGAACAAGCGCGTTCTCCAGACCGGCTCGATGCAGCGGTCGAGCAGGGAATTCCGCGTGGCCTGCGAACTGGTTCAGAACGGCGTGATCGGAAAGATCCAACGCGTCGAGTGCCAGTTCGGCGACGCGGGCGTGCCCTGCAACCTCAAGGAGGAGGCCGCTGAACCGGGCCTCGATTGGAACATGTGGGTCGGCCCCGCGCCCTTGCGGCCCTACAACTCGACACTGAGTCCACGTGGCGTTCACAGCCATTTCCCGAACTGGCGCGCCTACCGTGAATTCGGCGGCGGCATGGTCACCGACTGGGGCGCCCATCATCTCGACATCGCGCAATGGGGCCTCGGCATGGACGACAGCGGCCCGGTGGAAATCCGGCCCGCGCCCGCCGGCAAGAAACGTGGCTCGACGCTCGTTTATGCCAGCGGAATCACCGTGGTCCATGCTGATGGCTTCGGCGTGCATTTCTTCGGCGCGGACGGCGAGGTTCAGGTCAACCGCGGGAAGTTCACCCTCAAGCGTGGCAACGACATGATCGCCGCGCACACCGGCAAGAAGAACGACAAGGGCGAGGTCACCACTTCGCTGGCCGCCGAGCTTCAGAAGGCTGAGAAGGAATACCTCAAGGACGCGAAGATCAAACTCTACGACAGCAAGAACCACATCGCTGACTTCCTTCAGTGCGTGCGCGAGCGCAAGAAGCCCATCACCAGCGAACAAGTCGGCGGCCACACCGTCATCTGCTGCCATCTCATGAACCTCTCTTATTACCACGGCCAGGCCATGAAGTGGGACCCGAAGAACTTCAAGTTCACGGACGGAACGGGCGACGTGAAATGGCTGACCCGCGACTACCGCGGGCCGTGGAGCGTTTGAGCTGGAACTTGCCGGTCAGGAGCCGCCCGCGAATGGGCGGCCCGGCCGGCGGGCACGGGCATCGCCACACGTCATGCCATCCGAACCCGAGGCTATTTCTGAAGCTCCGGATGAGAGCAACGAAAAGCAATTGTGCGTCAGTTGCTTGTCGCCCAACGAGCCGGAGGCGGACTTCTGCGCCAAGTGTGGCGCGCCGCTGACGGCTTACGCAGCCACTGGCCCGTTCGAGTCGGTTTTCGCGGAAGGGCATCTTTACCGTCAGGCTGTGGCGCGCCCGCGCAGCTTCATCGTTGTTGCCGGCATCTGGTCCCTTTTCGGAGTGTTCGGATTTACCGGAGCCGGCTTGATCGCAATCGGCAGAGACATTGGTCTCGGTTACAGCATCTGTGGCGCGCTTGTGATTGCTTTGGCGGTGGCGGTGATTGCGAAGACCACATGGAATTATTTCGCCGCAAATAGAACCGAAGAGAAACGTGATGTCTGATCAGGTGTTGCTGCGCTCCGCCGGACCGTTCGGAATTGCCTGAATGGCGGCCGTTGGGAAACCAACGGTTTCACGGCTGCGTTTCTGGTGGAGCGTCGTGGTTCGGCTCACTTCACGCACGTCACGCAGCCCGAGCCGCAACAGCCGGGCTTGAGCGCCTTCGCGGAAGGCGTGACGGCCAGCCCGCCCTTGGAGGTGCAGCGCAGTTCCGATGGCATGGCCAACCCGACCGCGTACACCGCGTCGATGGTTTCATCCAGCGGGATGAAATTCGTGTAGCCGCCGAGGATGAGGTCGGCGTTGACGAACGCGCTGGCGGCGGCGGTGGCGTTGCGCGTGTGGCACGGAATCTCGACCATGCCGTGCAGCAGGTCGCACACGGTTCCCATCGTGTTCTGAAAACCAATGGCCGCCGCGTCGCAGGCCTGCCGCGCGCTGCCGCCTGTCGCGTCCACCACGGCGGCGGCAGCCATCGCGCCGGACGCGCCAATCTCCACCTGGCAGCCCGCCACCTCGGCGGCGAAGGTGCCGCGGATCGCGAGAATCATCCCCACCGCGCCGGCCGCCAGCAGGGCCAGCGCGATTTGTTCCCGCGAGAGATTCCGCTCCTCAGCCAGCGTCACCAGCGTGCCGGGAATCACCCCTGCGGAGCCGCCCGTGGGCGCGGCGCAGACCACGCCCATTGCGCCGTCCACATGCATCACCGCCAGCGCCCGCGCGGCGGCACGGGTGTGCAGGCTGCGCACAGCCAGGCGTCCCTCGGCCTCCGCGCGGAACACCGCGCCGGCGCAGGCCGGCAGCAACTGCAAGCCCGTGAACGCCGGGTCGAGGCCGCGCACCACCGCGCGCTCCATGATGTCGTATCGTCGCAGCATCTCGCCGATCACCTCCGCCTCGCTCATTCCCAGCAGGCCGGCCTCGTGTGCCAGCGCCACGCGACCGAGGGACCATCCGCGTTGTTCCGCGATCGCGACCATCTCCGCCGCGCTCGAGGACAGCGCCGCGCCTTTCTGCACGAAGTAGACGGGCGCGGATTCCCACAGGTGGGCCGCCCGATCGAGCGAGGCCAGCTTTTCGCGAAAGTCGTGGGAGAACGCCGACTTTCGCCGCACGTTGAACCGAACCGTGCCGTTCTCCTGGCGCGCCGTCCCGCATTCGAGCAACTCGTCGTCGCCGGCCAGTAACGCTTCCAATGTTCCAGCCCGCGTGGCCGGCACTTCGAGCAGCGACTCGAAGGCGGTGCCGTTGAACAGGACCGGGCGGCCGTCAACGCGGGTGATCTCGACCTCGCCGCCACCGATGGATCGCGCGACAAGATGCAGCCGGCGTCCGTCCGGAGCGGCAAGATCGAGGTCTGTCGTGTTGGGATGATCCGCACCGGCGAGCGGGCGCACCTGAAATTGCAGTTGCATCCCCGCGCCCGGCGCGTCGCGCAACGCGGTGAAGAATGACTCGTCGGTCAACGAACGGTTCATCAGGCCCATGGCGAAGCCGCGGTCTGCGCCCTGTGGTTCGTAGGTCGCGGCGTAGGAGCCGGCCGGATCGAAGGCCAGCACCGCGCGGCCGGGCGTGCCGCCGAGAATTGACCGCGCCATCGATCCGATGTGAAACGCGCCGGCAGTATGCGAACTGGAAGGCCCGCGCATCACGGGGCCGAGGACGTGGTTAAAGATACTGACTGTTTTCATGTGTTGTCGGCGCTGGCCGAGGAACGAGCGTGGCCTAATCCATGTGCTTTCTCAACTGGCGCGTGGCCGGCCGGGCAGGTGCATCGAAATTGTGGAACGGCTCGCGTTGGAAGCCGTCACCAATCCGGCTTCGCGTGCCGCTACTTCAGATCGCGTCCTTGTTCGGCTGGCCAACTTGTAATGCCCGGGAGGAGGAATCATAGTCCGCCGCCATGAGCGAGAACCAGCGGGCAGATTCTTTGTCACGACGGCATTTTCTGAAAGTCGCCGCGGCAGGCGCGCCGCTGGTGGCGGTGGCCGGGAGCGGTCTCGCCGCGCCAGCCGCGGCCACCGGGAAATTCCGCGAGCCGGCGCGTGACCTGCCGGTGCGGGAGGACGCGGAGGTGATCGTTTGCGGAGGCGGACCCGCCGGGATTGCGACGGCCCTGGCGGCGGCGCGTTGTGGCGCAAAGGTGCGGCTTTTCGAGGTTCACGGCTGTCTTGGCGGTGTCTGGACGGCTGGTTTGCTCACTTACATTTTCGACTTCGACAAACCGGGACTGACGAGGGAACTGGCGACGGAACTCGACGCGCGACAGGCGCGGACCTTCGGCGGGAACAAGAGCCGTTTCGTGTACGATCCGGAGAAGATGAAGGTGTTGCTGGAGGACCTTTGCACATCCGCCGGCGTCAAAGTCCATCTGTTCACCCGCGTGGTTTCTGCCTACCGGGACGACGCGGGCCGGCGGTTGACGACCGTCGTCACGGAATCGCCCGGCGGTCGCGAGGCCTGGCGGGCCGGCGTGTTCGTGGATTGCACCGGCGACGGCGCCCTGGGGGCGCTGGCTGGCTGCCAATGGAGCATCGGGCGCGACAAGGACTGCCCCTGCCAGCCCATGACGATGAACGCGCTGGCCGTGGTGAAAGACGCGGTGGCCATGAAGGACTATCTTTCGTTCCCAGACGGCAATCCTGATTTTCAGACCCACGAAACGGCCGTGGGGAAGCTGATGCAGGATTTCCAAAAGGCGGGCATCAATCCTTCCTACGGCCGGCCAACCATCTTCCCCATTCGCGACAACCTGGTGGAGTTCATGGTGAACCATGAGTACGGCGTGAAACCGTTCGACGCGGAACAACTCACCGCGGCCACGATCCGCTCGCGGGCCGAGGTCCATCGGCTGGCCGGGGCGTTGCGCAAGCTGGGCGGTGTTTGGGAGGGTTTTCAGATTGTCGCGACCGCGGAGCAGATCGGTGTGCGCGACGGGCGGCGCATCGCCGGGCGCGCCACGGTCACACGCGACGACTTGATCGCGGGGCGGCGGCAAGCGGACGGCGTTTGCCGCGTCACCTTCGGCGTGGATGTTCACGCGGCCAGCGCGCAGGAAAATGAGAAGCGCGCGATCAGTCATGAAGACGTGCGCATGAAGCCCTATGACATCCCGCTGCGGGCACTCATCGCGAAGGATGTGGACGGACTGATGATGGCGGGCCGTTGCATCAGCGGGGATTTCATCGCGCACGCGAGCTATCGCGTCACAGGCAACGCCGTCGCCATGGGCGAAGCCGCTGGAGCCGTGGCAGCCCTGGCTGCCCGCAGCAACCGGCGGCCTCACCAGCTCGAATGGACGGAGGCTGAGCAGGCGTTGCGGAAGGCGGGACTGCGAACATGAACCGGCACCTTGCCGCCAAGGAACTGGGAGTGGTTGCGCTCTTCGTGGCAACCCTGCTTCCAACGACCGCCCCCTGCGCAGACGCCGCATCCTCCGTCAGTCAGGCCCACCGCGAGTTGTGGCGGAGGTTCATCGACCGCCACGGGATCATGGTCGATTTCGCCGGATTGGATGGCGCGGTCAATTTGCCGACGCCGGATGAATGCCGCGAAGGAAAGCCGAATGCTCTTGGTTGGTTCCAGCCCATTGAGAACGGAGCGATGTTCAACGGGCTTTACATGGATGCGGCCATCAACCGCTGGCGACAAACTCATGCGTCGGATGATGCGGAGAAGGCGCGGCGGCTGATGGAAGGGCTGCTGTTGTTGAACACGGTCAGCGATGTGCCCGGCTTCGTGGCGCGCGGCGTGAGCACCGACGGGCGCGCGCATTTCCCGATGGGCTCGAATGACCAGACCGCGCCGTGGCTTTACGGATTGTGGCGCTACTGGAGTTCGCCGTTGGCCACGCGGGAGGAGAAGCAACGAATCGCTCGGCATCTCGTGACCACTGTCGAAGCGATCGCGAAGCTCGGTTGGCGAATGCCCGCGGAGCCGCCATTTGGCACGCGCGGGAGCTTCGAGGGATTCCACTTCGAGGAAGTGTCCCGGAAACTCTTCACGCTCAAGATGCTCTACACGGTCACTGGCGACGCAAAATGGGATGCGCTCTACCGCTCGGAGTTGGCGCGACGAGGCGGCGAGAGAAACGCGACCAAGCGAGAGGTTTGCGAGGCGGGCATGAAGTTCTTTTACGCGAAGACGCACAACTGGACGTCGTGCGCGGGGGTGGCCGCGTTGCGCGGACTCTGGGAGCTGGAGAGCGACGCCGGATTGAAGGTTGTCTACGCGCGCGGACTCGCCGCCAGCGCGCGGCTCGCGGCTGAAAGCCTGCCGCCCGCCGCGCAGTTCGACCCGCGCGACAACTCCGGCTTCAGCCAGGACTGGCGCGCCGCGATGATGCCGTTGTGGAAGCCCCAGACCAACGAAACGGACGCGGTGAAACTCGCCGAGGCGCAGTTGCGCGAGTTCGGAAAGATCTCACCGCGACGCCACAGGGAGGCTGCCTTCATTCGCGAGCCTTCCGCGGCCGCCTGGATTGTGACGCTGTGCCCGGACGCTGCGCTGGTTCGCGGACACCGCGCCGCCATCGAGGAGATGATCGCGCGCCTCGATTACACACGGCTGTACTACAGCACCTTCTTTTGGTTGGAATGCGCGTGGTGGCGGCTTCCGCAGCCTTGAGACCGGTGCCATGACCGGGACCCGGCCTGTGCAATTCACGACGGCGATTCCGTGCGGAAGAGTCGGGCAACTTCCGCCTGTCCTCCGTCTGGGAAACCGCTATTGAGTTGTTTGTCATGCGCATGTTGAAACCCCTGCTTCCTGTTGTTTGCCGCATGGTGCATTACGGCCGAGGAATGGAAATTAGTGGTAGCTCCATGCCGGGGCGGCGCGGAAGCCGGATGGAAATTGACCGGCGACGAACTGATTTGCTCTACGTTCCTCATCAAATGAAAACGATCTTCACCTTGGTGCTCACCTGTTTGTCCGCGCTAGCGGTCGCGGCGCAGGATGACTCCGCGCGATTCGCCTCCATGAAGCCGGATGAGGTTCGCGCCCTGGAGTTGGACGTGGCCCGCCGCGTCGCGGACCTCGCGCTCGTGCCGCCGAAGCTGAACCTCGCGCCGCTGCCGCAATACGATTACGACAAGCTCGATTACGGCATGACCATCGGCATCGAACGCACGCCCAAGGGCCGCTTGTGGGCCTGCTGGGTGGCGGGCGGCGACAGTCCGAAGGCGTTCTTCGTTCTCGCGACCAGCGATGACGACGGGGAATCGTGGTCCAAGCCGCGCCTCGTCGTGGACGCGCATTCAAGGAACCTTCCGATGGACCGCAGCATCCTCGTCGGAAACCTGTGGACTGATCCGCGCGGGCGGCTCTGGCTGATCTTCGACCAGAGCATGGACATGTTCGACGGACGCGCCGGGGTCTGGATGGCCCGGTGCGAAGATCCGGACGCCGGGAATCCCGCCTGGTCCGCGCCACGGCGCGTTTGGCACGGCGTGACGCTGAACAAGCCAACAGTGCTCTCGAACGGTGAGTGGATGCTGCCCGTCTCGCTCGATCAGCGCGAGGGTTTCGGTGTGTTCAAGGGGTTGTTCAAGGAGCTTGATCCGTTGCGCGGCGCAAACGTCTTTGTCTCGACGGACGAAGGCGCGACTTGGGCGCGGCGTGGCGCGGCGCGGTTTCCCAATCCGGACTGGCACGAGCACATGATCGTCGAGCGCCGCGACAAATCCCTCTGGATGCTAGCGCGTACCGCGAAAGGCATCATGCAGACGACCTCGACCGACGGCGGGCGCAGTTGGGCCGTGCCGGATGAGCCGCCGGGCATCCGCCAGCCCAACGCGCGCTTCCACGTCCGCCGGTTGGCCTCGGGTCGGTTGCTGCTGGTGAAGCATGGCGACCGCGTGGATGCCCACGAGGGTCGCGTGCAACTCAGCGCATGGCTCTCCGATGATGATGGGAAGTCATGGCAGGGCGGCCTAGTCCTCGATGAGCGCAAGGGCGTTTCCTATCCCGACGGTTTTCAAGCGCCCGACGGCACGATCTACATCTCTTACGACCGCAATCGCGCCACCGACGGAGAGATTTTGCTCGCCCGTTTCACGGAGGCCGATGTTCTGGCGAAGTCGCTCACCGGTCCGAAATCGAAATTGAAGATGCTCGTCTGCCGTCCTCTCGCGCCGAGGAGTTCGGAGAAGAAGTAATCAATTGGTTTGTTCGCGGCAGATGTCTGGCGCTGATGTCCTGTGGCAGTCCGGACGAGAATTGACCGGTGCTGAAAAGCCCCCGCGCTTGCGTGTGAAATCAGGGTGCCGATGCCGTCGGCTGGTTGGGCGGACTCTCAGCGCTGTGTTTGGGCGAGGTGCGGCAAGGCATGAAGAGCTGCGCCAGCTTCTCCGTTCCCGCAGGTTCCTCCGGCACCCACGGCACGACGGCCGCTTCCGTGGCGTGCTGTTCCAGCACCTCGCGAATGTATGGAATTTCGTTCCGGGCTCGCGCCTGCAAAAGCGGGTCGCGGGAGGCACTGCCGGCAAAACTCTGGTTGATCACCCAGGCCCAAGGTTTGATTTGCGCGCGACGCAGGTCATCCTGCAACGCTGCGGCTTCGTGGACGGGTGTTGCTTCGGGCAAAGTGACGATGATGACGCGGGTGAAGTTCGGATCCCGCAGCCTGGGCAGTAGCAACCGCACTTCCTCTGGAAGATCATCACTGGTGCGCCGTGCGACTTCCCGATGGTAAGATTCAGTGGCGTCGAGCAGAAGCAAGGTGTGACCGGTGGGCGCGGTGTCCAACACGACAAACTGTGCGACACCCTCTGATACCACACGCGCGAACGCGCGAAACACCGCGATTTCCTCCGTGCAGGGAGAGCGCAGATCCTCCTCCAGCAGGGCGCGTCCGTCGGTGTCAAGATTCGCCCCGGCAGTGGACATGACATGCCCGACATACGCGCGGGTTTCAGCGGCTGGATCAATACGGCTGATGGTGAGTCCATCAATCGGATCTGCGGCTGCCGCCACATGCGCGGCCGGATCGGTCGTGCTGAGATGAACCCGAAATCCGCGCCTGGCGAGCGCCGTTGAGATTGCGGCAGCGATGGTGGTTTTGCCGACACCACCCTTGCCCATGGTCAGGATCACGCCGCGCCCCGCCTTGGCGAGTTCCTCCAGCAAGCAATCAAGGCTGCGGGCGTTTTGAGGTGGCGCGTCTGCGGCAGGATGGTCCGATGCGGGCTGAATTTCGAGAGGCGCAAGAACTGCGCGAAGCGCTTCGATTCCGAGCAGATTCAAGGGGCGAAGCGGCACTTCGATGACAGGAAGCGTGGCGATGAAACCCTCCATGGAGCGCAACGCCTCCGTCTGGCGTGCCTCCAGCGCATCCGCGGTGGAATCGTTGGCCACGCTGGTGCGGAAGATGCCGTTGAGGATGAGTTGCTGGTTCTTCACGCCGAGCGCGGAGAGTTCACGGCTGGTGCGCCGTGTTTCCTCCAGCGCGGCGCGCTGGGCGCGGCTTACGAGCACGAGTGTGGTGCGCCGGCCGTCGGCAAGGGCGGCGACAGAATTTTCGTAAAGCGAGCGTTGTTTCTGCAAACCCGCCAGCGGGCCGAGACACGAAGTGCCGCTGGTGTTTGTGGAGAGAAAGCCGCTCCAAGCGCCTGGCAGGGCCAGCAAACGCAGCGTGTGCCCGGTTGGCGCCGTGTCGAAAATAACATGATCGAAGTCCGCTGTGGCTTCGGCGTCACCAAGGAGCCGCGAGAATTCGTCGAACGCGGCAATTTCCAGGGTGCAGGCACCGGAGAGTTGCTCTTCCATGCCGCGGATGACCGGCTCGGGCAATTTCCCTCGAAAAGGACCAACGAGGCGTTCGCGGTAATCGCGTGCGGCGGCGTGCGGGTCGATGTTAAGCGCCTGCAACCGGGGCACTGCCGGAATCTGTCTCGGTGTGGTGCCGAGTTTTACCTTCAGGACTTCTTCAAGATTCGAGGCCGGGTCTGTGCTGGCAAGCAGCACTCGCCGGCCTGCGTCCGCCAGGGCGACAGCTGTGGCACAGGCCAGGGAGGTTTTGCCGACCCCGCCTTTGCCGGTGAAGAAAAGAAAACGGGTGGGGGACTCGATGAGTTTCTGCAGCGATACCGTGCCCGGACTCACGAACATTGTCCTCCTCCGCAGCACCCGCCGGTCTCCGGCGTGAGGCTGATCTTCGGCACGGGTGTTTCCACCACGTCGAGCCATCGGCAGAGTTCTGCGCGATCCGGATACCGGCCGCTTGCGGCGACGCGACCGTTGGCAATGAAGAGCGGAAGCGCTGCCGCTGCCTTCTCCTGAAAAGCCGCCACGACCAATTCATTCTCAGCAAAAGCTGCCGGGGTTTGCGAGAGGTTGAAACGCTCGACCTGTACGCCTTGGCCAGCCAGCCATTTCAGGTCTGCGGAAATGCGGACAAGAACTGGATCGACCTGTGGTCCGCAGACGCCGGTGGAGCAACACATTGGGGGATCGTAAACAGCGAGTGTTTTCATGATTCAATGGGTGGTTTTGCTCTGGTCGTGGCGGCCGGCCGCGTAGGCCTCGAAGACGGCGCGGATTTGGTCGCGTACTTCCCGGAACACTTTCATCTGCTCCCTCTCGGTGCCGGCCGCGTGCGCCGGATCAATGAATGGCCAATGGTGGCGATTCACCTGGCCGGGAAACACGGGACAGGCCTGGTCGGCGTTGCCGCAAACCGTGATCACCGTCTCGACTGGCCGGTCAAGAAACTCGTTCAGGTGCTTTGAGGTGTGCTTCGAGATGTCGATGCCGACCTCAGCCATCGCCTTGATGGATAGTGGATGTACGTAACCAGCCGGCTTGCTGCCGGCACTGGCAACTTCGAACAAGCCGCGGCTGGCTGCGCGAAGGAATCCTTCGGCGATGTGGCTGCGGCAGGAGTTTCCCGTGCAGAGCACGAGGACGAGTGGTTTCCGGGTTTGGTTCATAAATCAATTGGTTCGCAGTCGGATGGGCGACGTGAATTTGGGAAGCGGGCAAAGACAGTCGAGCGCTTTGGTTGCAGCCTCCCAAAGCAGAGGAAGCGGCAGGATCTCATGGCGCATTCCATCGGCCAGAATTGCGCGGCAGGAGGCGGTCGCGCCGGTCAGGATTGTGCAGGACGGACAATCTGTCGCCGTGACCTCAGCCTGCGGCAGCAGGTTCTCGATGGCCCGGCCGTTGAAAAGGACGGCATTCGATTCACGCAACCGGTCGGGCGTCAATTTGGTTTCGCGAAGTTGAACGCGCAAATCATCCGCCGCGCAGCAGCGTGCCAGGCGGTCAACAAGCGCGCGCAATTGATCGCCCGTGTCGCCGCAGCGCCGGCAGGTGGAGCCTTGGCGGTCGAGATGTCTCCATTCGATGTCGAGTGATCGGCTTCTCATGGCGTTGTGGTTACTGCTTTGTTTTGCCAGTTGGGCGGCGGAAGCCCACGCAGCAGGCCCCGCCCTTGCGTTCCTGAAGCCGCGCGGTGAGTTGCTTCTCATCCCGGCGGATCGTGCCCTCTTTCTTCATGGTGCCAGCGAAGAATCCGAAGAGGGCGTCGATGAGTTGTTCCGCTCGCTCGTTGATCCGATAGTAAATCCATTTCCCGTCCCGGCGCGTCTCGACCAATCCGGCCTCGCGAATTACCTGAAGGTGGGTCGAGAGGGTTGATTGCGTGGTGTTTAGCGCATCGGAAAGCTCGCAAACGCACAATTCGCCGCGTCGCAACGCGGCTAGAATGCGCACGCGCGTTGGGTCCGCGAACGCCTTCGCGGTGGTGACTAGTTCGTTCACGACGAAAACGTATCGTGATAAGACGATATGTCAAAGTTGATGTTTCTGAAATCCGCCAGCGCATGACCGATCGGTAATGTGAGATCATGCCTGCTCTTCTTTCCGGCTTTCGGATTTGAACTGTGCGCGCTTGCACGGTCACTCTTCCCGCCATGCGTTGCATCGTCACCGCCGGACCGACGTTTGAACCGCTCGACGAAGTGCGGAGATTGACGAATTTCTCCACCGGGCGGCTCGGTTCGGAGTTGGCCAATCATCTTACCGCCTGTGGCCATGAGGTCACTCTGCTCGTCGGGCAGCAGGCCTCATGGCGCGGGGAACGTCGCGCGGCGCGTGTCGGCACCTTCACCACCACGGCCAGCTTGCGCGAGCAGTTGCAGGAACTGGCTGCGGAGTCCTTCGACGCCATTTTTCACGCCGCAGCGGTAGGCGACTTTACTTTCGGCAAGGTGTTCGCGCGCGCAGAGGGCGGCCTCACCGAGGTGCAGTCGGGCAAATTCTCCACGCGCGGCGAGTCGTTGCTGGTTGAACTCGTGCCAGCGCCCAAGTTGATTGCTTTGCTGCGCCAGTGGTTTCCCCGGTCGATTCTGGTCGGCTGGAAATATGAGGTGGAAGGCGGGCGCGACGTGGTCGTTGAACGGGCCTCGCGGCAGATTTTTGAGAACCAGACTGACGCTTGCGTGGCCAACGGCCCGGCTTACGGCGATGGATTCGGACTCGTGACGGCAGCGGGTTGCACCGAGATCGCGGATCTGCCCGCGCTCTGCCGCGCCCTCGAGGAGTTCGTCCGCGAATAGTTGCCACTGGAGAAATTTCGTCCGGGGACCGAGGTCCGCTTTGAACGCGCGAACCGCGGCCGCGTCGGTGCATGTGCGGCCATCTTTACCCGAAAGGTGATCAGCCGCCGCTTCACAACGGCAGTTGCGCAGAGCGGAGGTTTTACCTGTGCTTAACAATTCTTTTGGCGGAACGCACACGGGCTTAACGCCGGGGGTGTTGTCTGGCGGTGGTTCAACGATGAATGCAATCCACTCAGAGGTGCTTATGAAAACTACTCCAGCGATTGATGCTCTCGCGGCACGCGGTTGGCGGGCTGTCTGTTGCGCGTTCAGAATTCTTGGTTTCGGATTGATTGCTGGATTCGCCTTGTTTGCGGCGCCGGCATCGCACGCCATTTATCTGCATCAGGTTCACAGCGCCACGAGCGTGGACGGCATCAACTGGACGCGCGACGCGGGCGTACGCGTGGACCATGCCTCGGTGCCGTGCGTGGCAACGACCAGTAACCGGGTCTTCCTGTATTACGTGGACGGCGATCATCCGACGAACCAGCCCGAGTCCGTCGCGTGCTCGGTCTCGACGAACGGACTCGATTTTGTGCGGCAGCCGTTTGCGATCAATGGGATGACGACGTTGAAGGCCGTGGATCCGTCGATCCTGCGCGATGCGAACGGGGTTTTCCGGCTCTATTACTTCGGGTCAAACCAGGGTGGCGATCCCGGTTCGGCCACGAATGACCACGAGATTCATCTGGCAACCTCGCTGGACGGGACGAATTTCACGGAGGTGGGAACGGCCTTCGCGCATCCGTGGCTGGTGGACCCGGATGTGTTCACCTATCAGGGCGGCTGGTTCATGTATGTGTTCAAGATCGGCACGGGGACGATCATCGCCACCTCGGCGGACGGGACCAACTTTACCTACTCGCAGGTGCTGGCGCTGCCCGGATGGGGGACGACCGCGCCGGTGTTGTTGGATGACGGGCGGCTGCGTTTGTATGCGTTCGACCAGACGCAGGCGCTGGGGAACTCGGTGCGGAGCTTCACCTCGACGAACGGCCTCACGTGGACGCAGGAGGCGGGCACGCGCCTCCTGGCATCGACGAACGAGCAGATCACCGATCCCTTCGTCGTGCGGTGGCAGGGCGGTTGGAAGATGTATTTCAAGAGCAGCCCGCCGCAGGAAACCGGCATTACGAATCCGCCCTCCGGCGGAACCAGCACCAACGTGCAGGTGTGGTTCCCGAGCACGGGCTACCGACCGGCTGGCGGCGGAACGAGCGGCTTTTTCCAGAACGGCCAGGAGGCGGACATCATGCTGGCGGGCATTGATTTCAACAACACGGGCGGGCCGCTGCTCTTCAATCACCCCGGCCACATCGCCGGCGACGGCACGCGGGTTTTGCTCGCCGACCGGGACAACAACCGCGTGCTGGTTTGGAATTCGCCGCCGAACACGAACTCGCTGCCGGACCTTGTGCTGGGCCAGCCGGACTTCACGCAGAACAATCCCGGCGAGAGCCGTTCCCAAATGAACTGGCCGACCGCCGTGAGTGTGGCGGGCAACGGCCGCGTGGCGGTCGCGGACGCGGACAACGACCGGCTGCTGTTGTGGAACACGTTCCCGACCAGCAACGCTGCACCCGCGGATCGTGTCATCGTCATGACGATTTTTCCAAACCCGGTCCCCGGCCGTCCGCTCCTCGGCTGGCCGTGGGGCGTGTGGACGGACGGCGACCGGCTGGTCGCCAGCGCCACCTCGGGCGGCGCGCTGCTCTTCTGGAATTCATGGCCTACCAACGACACCCAGCCACCGAGCTTCATTGTCACCAACTCTGCCTTCGGTACGCCGCGCGCCATCACCAGCGATGGCACGTTCCTGACCGTCGATGACCACAACGCCATTCTCGCGCAGCCCACGGTGCCTTTCGGCCACGCGACGTTCTTCTTCACCAACTTCCCGACGGCGCCAAACACGCCGTTCCACTTTGCCATCAACGGGCGTTATCGCGGCGGCAAGGTCGGCGCGAAGCTGGTCATGCTCGGCGAGGGGCGCATGAAAATTTGGAACTCCGTTCCCACCGGCACCAACGTCCCGCCCGCGCAGGACTTGGGCGGACCGTGGGCAAGCGACGGCGACGGCCTCACTGTGGCCGGCGGAAGAATCTACACGGTGGACGAGAACAGCAACGCGATCCTCGGCTTCAGCGCGCTGCCGACGAACACCACCGGCACGGCCTCGCCGCTGTTTGCCGTCGGGTCGCCATCGCCGTTGACGAACACGCTGCTGACCAGGTTCTTCCTTCAGAACCCGTGCCCGGTTTCGAGCGGATCGAACCTGTTCGTCAGCTCGGATTTTCACCAACGCCTGTGCGTGTGGCGCCGGTCGCCGGACCAGAGCGGCGCGTATCCGGATGTCGTGTATGAGAAGCTCGGCGGCTGGGCGAACACGATCTTCAGCAACAAGCTGCTCGTCGCGGGTGTCGGCGCGGTCCACATCTGGGATTCGTTGCCGTTGAACGGCGAGCTTCCCTCGCGCTCGCTGGCCGGGCGCATCGGCACGAACAACCTCGGGCAGCTCCGCGGCGTGGCTTTGGACACGAATTACTTCTACGTCGCGGATTACGACAGCCAGCGCGTGCTCGTGTGGTCCGGCATTCCCACCACGAATGACAATCCCGTGGCCATCATCTCGCCGGGCGGCCGGCCGGGGCGCATCAGCAGCGATGGTACCTGGCTTGCCGTGCCGGTCGAGGGGCAGGGCGGGCCGCACAGCGTGAAGCTCTATCGCGTGGCGAACATGCCGGGCACGGTCACGCCCGCGCGGACAATCCAAAGCCCGCAGGCCCAGTTCAATCTGCCGCACGGCTGCGCGGTGTCGCGCGGCGCGTTGTTCGTGGCCGACACGAGTTACAACCGCGTGCTCGTCTGGTCCAACGTGCTCGACGCGGTAAATGGCCTCGGCCCGAATATTGTTCTCGGTGCGGCGACAATGGCGCTCGGTGACACCACACCGGAGATCGGGCGCGACAAGCTGTTCATGCCCGGGGCCGTGGACTTCGATGGGCAGTATCTCTGGGTTGGAGAGTACAAGTTCAGCAGCCGCCTCTTGCGTTACAGCCCTGGCAGCGGCGCGATGTCGCCGCTGAACCTGAGTCGCCCGGCGCGTGGCCCGAACAACTTCACCGCGCGCGTGACCGGTGCGACCGGCCAACGGTTCGAGCTGCAAAGCTCGACCAACCTCATCGACTGGCGCATCGACGGCTTCCGCAACATCCCATCGAACGGCACGTCGCTCGACGTGGTGCTGCCCGGCTCGGATGCGAAGGCGTTCCTGCGCGCGCGGGTCCGTTGACGGGCGAGACGGGCGCGATGTTGTGGGGCGGGCGTCCTCGCCTGCCAACGTAGCCCAGCCGTCGTGGCTGGGCCCAACGATCCGTGCCAGCGGTGAGAAATGGCGGCTGAGACTTCGGTCCGGGTGCGCATCTCACTTTCTTGCAGGTAGTGGTTGTGGCGCTGCGACAACCCCGTCCGCGCAGAGCGGACGGAAAGGAGGGCGTAAGGCCGTCCGTTGCGCTGCTGGACGCGGCGCGACGAGTTCCACCACCCGGAAATACGCATCGTGCAAGAAACGAAGATTCGCACTCGGTCCGGCTTTGGCCGGCAAATCGTTTTGACCTGCGTGGCGCAAGTGGCATCGTCGGCTGCAGAATTCGCGGAGCCACATTTATGATGCACATCCGAATCCAGTGCGGCTGCGGCCAGCCGTATTCGTTTGAGGTGGAACCTGCCAATGGCGTCATGCCCCATCCCGTCCAATGCCCCGTGTGCGGCGCGGATGGAACGGCCGCTGCGAACCAGCACATCGCGGGCGTGCTTGCGGCCTCGGGGCCAGCGCCGGCCGCGCCACCCGGATTGCGCGTGGCTTCGAGCAGCGAACCTCCGTCCGTCCGTCGCGAGTTCACCGCCAACGAAGTCCTCATGGACTCCTGCGCCTCGAATCCCGGCCGGATGCGCCTGGACCTGCACAAGGCGATGCTTTCGCACCCGGGCGATTTCATCACGTTCGGCGCACTCGTGGTCGTGGCGGTTGCGGCGCTGTTGTTCATTCCGTTGTTGTCCATTGTGGCCGTGGCCGTGGCGGGGTTTCTGTTCTTTCAATTCAGCCGCGTGATGAAGGCGAAGTTCATGGACGGCGACCTCTGCCCGGGTGTCGTGGTCTCGGCCAGTCCGGCGACGGTGGCGGTGTTCACCAACTTGGCGGCCGAGGGCGGATTCAAGCCGGCGGTGAAAGTTCTCCGGCAGCCTTTGCACCGGATGCCCGGCGGATGCCCCCCGGCCGGGACGCGCGTCGCGACGGTGGCACTATACAACCGGCCGGTCATGGGTGGCGCGTGGCGCGACTTCATGCCGGACGTGATCGACCTTTGCGCGGCCATTCCCGCCGAGGTGGATCGTGCGCGGGCGGCCATTCCCGAGCGCGAATGGCAGCGGCTCGAACAGCACGTCGCGAAAATTCAGAACCCCGCGCCCGGACTCTACCGTTTCTGGGGTGCGCACGCCGGCCGGCCGGCGCGTTCGATGCAGTTGGCGGGGCGTTGGGTCATGGCTGTGGCGATTTTGTTGGCGGCGGCGGTGTTGATCGGTGTGGCGGCATCGCGCGAATCCAGACTGCGTGGTGGTCCTCAGCCACAGGTCAATGTGCCCTCCGCGTGGTCCATCTTGCGCGATGGTCCCAGGAACAAGCGTCCCGTTTCTGGCGACGCAACAACTCCTCCTGCTTCCGCCCGGCCCGCCCCAAAGCCGCCCGGGACCGCGCCGGCAACCGCGTCCGGATCGCAAGCCGGGACGCCTGCGCCGTCAACGGCCCCGGCCACCGGTGTGGCGTGGAAGGCGGGCGACAAGGTTGAGGTGCTTTGGGGCGGCAAGTGGTGGCCTTCCACCGTTGTGCAATCCGACGGCGCGCGAACCAGGATTCACTACGACGGCTGGGCGGCGACGTACGATGAGTGGGTGACGCCGGAGCGCATCCGGCGGCGGCCGCAGTGAAGATGCGGTGGGCGCTCAATCTGAAATTCAGGTCCTGGCGGGGGCGTATTGGTGATCGAGTTCCCGGTGATGTTGGTTTGCCGCCAGACTGCCGCGCCGTTGAGATGGGTCACCATGGCAGAACAGGAGCCGTTGGTTTCCCGAGACCGCGCGTGAAGCAGTCGCCAGCCGCCGTGGATTTGCAGCGATGAGTTTCAGCGGTGTTGAGCTTGTTTGCGGGGCACCGCAGATGTCGCGTCTTCTTGGGCGTCTGGTTCCGCTTTGCGCAAAGCTTCGACGAAGGCAGCCAGCGGTTTGTTGGTCGCCCTGCTGGCTCTGAAGCCGGCAGAAATACAAATGGGATGGGGAGCAGATGCGAGCGTCTTCAGGCGGACGTGTTTCGGCAATCGATCTGCCGTTCGTGTGGCGATCAGCGCAATGCCGAGTCCCGATTCCACGGCTGCCATCAGGCTTTCAATGCCGTCGTATTCGCCGGCAATTCGGGGGCGCAGCCGGTGGCCACGGAACCAGTTGGTGACGAATTCCCAGTACTCAGGGTAATCGCGCTGGCAATAGACAAGCAGAGGTTCCTCGGCGATCTCGACCGGCGCGATCTTGCTTCGCAGTGCCATCGGATGATTGCGGTTGACGGCCAGTTGCCATTTCACGCGTGCGAGTGGCACCCATGCCAGTCCCCGTGTCTCGCTGTGTTGCCCGACCGTCACCACGACATCGACCTTATCGCTGTCCAACCCAGCGAGCATTTCCTTGGTGGATAGATCGAACAACTCGACGCGAACGTCTGGGAGCGCCTGAGTGAAATTCGCCACGGCGGCAGACAGTATTCCGGCCGCCAGGGATGGGGCATAGCCAACCCGTAACCTCATTTCACGCCCGCCGACACGCACCTTTGCCAGCAAATCCTCGGCGCGCTGGAGAAGTTCGCGGGCCTCGCCAACCAGCACCTCGCCCGCGGGCGTGAGCCGGATCGAATGCGCCTGCCGTTCGAGCAGGCACTGCCCGATCTCTTCTTCCAGCGCCTTGATCTGGCGGCTCAACGCGGGTTGCGTCAGGAAAATCTTTTTCGCCGCCCGGCTGATGTTGCCGGTTTCCGCCACGGCCACAAAGTAACGCAGTTGTCGCAGTTCCATTCCGGTTCACCATAACGAGAAAGCAGTCTCAGGCCAATAACTCGGCATTGGCCGGATTCGCCAACCGCCTCCACTCTACTCCCATGAAAACGAACGCGATTGAACTGAACATCCGGCGAGCCCATGAGCGAGGACACGCCGACCACGGCTGGCTGAAGACATTTCACACCTTTTCCTTCGCGGACTATTACGATCCGGCTCACATGGGTTTCCGGTCCCTGCGCGTCATCAATGACGACCGCGTCGAGCCGGGCCAGGGATTTGGCATGCACCCCCACCGCGACATGGAGATCTTCAGTTACGTGCTGGAGGGCACGATTGAACACAAGGACAGCATGGGTAATGGCAGGCAACTGCGACCGGGCCAGATCCAACTCATGAGCGCGGGCCGGGGCGTGGCCCACAGCGAATACAACCCTTCCAGAACCGAACCCTTGCGCTTGCTGCAAATCTGGATTCAGCCGCGCGAAAGGGGTCTCCCTCCCAGTTACACGGAATGGCATCCCAAGCCCGAACACGTCGATGCCGCCAAGGTGCTGGTCATTTCCTCCGAAGGGTCGGGTGATTCGGCGGTCATTCATCAGGATGCCGAAATCTATCGCATCCGGCTCAAGTCCGGACAGACGGTCACGCACAAACTGGCGCCGCGCCGGGGGGCATGGCTGCAGGTGGCTGACGGGGCTTTGACCCTCAACGGTGTGGCTTTGGCGACCGGTGACGGAGCGAGCACTGAAACACCCGGGACGCTCACACTCGCGGCGACAAGCCCGGCCGAGGCGATCTTGTTCGACTTGGCCTGACGGCCGGATCGCGCCAAACTGCAAAAGATCATGACCAAGACCCTTCGCATCATGGCTCTCGCGTTGGCTTTGTCCGCTGCTGGTTTCTGGCTTGTCTGCGGCGGGAGCCGGGGCTGGACGAAGACCAGCGTGCCAGAGAAGACCGTGGACGAGGTTACCGGCATCGAGGCCGTCAACTATGAGCGGCGCTTTGTTCCCGGCTTGGACTTCCTGGCCGCCGCCTTGTTCGGAGCCTCGCTCCTGGCCGGGGCATCATTCCTTTTCCGTAACAAACCAACCCAGAACTCAAACGAACCAAACCAATGAAATACAAAATCATCACCCTGCTGACCCTCACCACGCTCGCCAGCGCCGCCTTGGCTGCGCCCCGCAGCTTTGATTTCAAAGACCCCAAAGGCGTGAACAACGCCGTGTTCAAACTCGACGCACCGCTCGAAGCCATCAATGGCAGTGCCAACGGTGTCAGCGGCACGGTTACCTTTGACCCGGAAACGCCTGCGGCGACGAAGGGCAAGATCGTCATCGCCGCCACCTCGTTGCATGTCCCCAACCCGGCGATGAAGGAGCATATGCACGGTCAGCAATGGCTGGACGTGGCAAAGCATCGCGAAATCACGTTCGAGGTCGCCTCGCTGGCCAATGTGAAGACGGCGGGTGATGCCGTAACTGCGGATGTAACCGGAACGCTTTCGGTCAAAGGAGTGGCCAGGCAGGTCACCGCGCCGGTGAAGTTCACCTTCCTGAAGGACAAGCTCGCCGCCCGCACCAATGGCCAGATGCAGGGCGATTTGCTCGTCATCCGCTCCAGTTTCACGATCAAGCGGAGCGATTTTGGCATCAACCCCAAAGCGCCGGAGGACAAGGTCGCCGACACGATTGAAATCACGTTGAGCATTGCGGGAGCTTCACCTCGCTGAAGAACCGGACTCCTGTTGCCTCCCAATGGAGCTTCGCAAATCAACTGCCAACCAAAACACACCCACCGATTATGGCAAAGATACTCGTTCTCTATTACTCGATGTATGGCCACGTTGAAGCACTGGCCAACGCCATTGCTGAAGGCGCGCGTTTCGTCGAAGGCGTCGAAGTCATTTTGAAGCGCGTTCCCGAAACGATGCCGCCCGACGTGGCGAAGCATCACGGTGCGAAGCTCGATCAGGCCGCGCCTGTTGCCAGCCCGAAAGAACTCGGCGAATACGATGCCATCATCTTCGGCACGCCCACCAGATTCGGCAACATGGCGGCGCAGATGCGTAACTTCCTGGACCAGACCGGCGGCCTGTGGGTCAAGGGCGCGCTCGTCGGCAAAGTGGGAAGCGTCTTCACCAGCACCGGTACTGGTGGGGGAAACGAAAGTACCATCATGAGTTTCGTCACCACTTTGATGCATCACGGCATGGTTTACGTCGGCCTGCCTTACGCGTGTCCGGAGCTCGCTGATCTCAGCGAGGTCAAGGGCGGCTCTCCCTGGGGCGCGGCCACCATCGCCGGGGCCGATGGTTCACGGCAACCCAGTGCGAAGGAACTGGCTCAAGCCCGCTTTCAAGGCCGGCACGTGGCAGGCATCGCGAAGCGGCTTGCCAGCCCGCCCAATTGAATTGTGAGCCGACCGTAAACCTCAATCACCACCGACAAGACGGGCATGTTGTTCGCAATTCTGGTGCTGATTCTACTTCTCCCGCTGCCGGTAATCGCCGCGCATCGGCTGGGATTGGAATATCTTTGGATCGGCTCCTATGTGGCTGGGATCAATGCCATCGCCTATTGGGTCTATTCCGTCGACAAGCGCCGCGCTGTGGAAGGCTCGTGGCGTATTCCCGAGGGTCGTTTGCATCTGCTGGAGTTGTTGGGCGGATGGCCCGGCGCATTTCTTGCCCAGCGCCACTTGCGCCACAAATGCTCCAAGGCCGGCTACCAGATGGTGTTTTGGCTGATCGTGCTGGCTTATCAGTTCGCGGCCTTTGATTCGTTTCAAAACTGGCGGCACACCAGGGCTGTATTGAATCAACTCGCGCGCAGCTCCGGGCACCAGTGATGAGTGAGTTCACAATCATGGTGAGCGATGAGTATACCCACAATTAATCCGCAGGTCCGCATCGGCCACGTTCATTTGAAAGTCGCCGACCTCGAACGTTCGCTGCTGTTTTACCGCGATGTACTTGGTTTTGACCTGCAACAACGGTTCGGCACTCAGGCTGCATTTCTCTCCGCAGGCGGATACCACCATCACATCGGACTGAACACTTGGGATAGCCAGGGAGGCCGGCCGCCACCTGTTGGGACCACGGGCCTGTATCATTTGGCGCTTCTTTATCCGAGCCGGGCTTCGCTGGCGGACGCGTTGCGCAGATTGCTCGCCGCCGGAGTCGAGTTGGATGGCGCAGCAGATCACGGCGTGAGTGAGGCGCTCTACCTGCGGGATCCCGATGGAAATGGCTTGGAACTTTACCGCGACCGCCCCGAAGCGGAATGGCCCCGCTCCGCCAGCGGTGAACTGGCCATGTTCACCCGTCCCTTGGACATGGGCAGCCTTCTGATGGAGGGCGCGTCAGGCTGAGACCGTGCGCATTGGCGCGGATGATTCGTGACTTATGTCACATGACGCGGCTGTGGCTCGTTGGATACCATTCGCCCGTGAACGATTCCGAAGACCGGCCGCATCAGTTTGCACCGGCGGGGGATTTCCTCGCCACGGTGTGGCCTGTGCCTGCGCCAAATGACACCGAGGTGCAGCGGCGCAAGAAATTCGCCGTTCGGTCCGGACATCTGGCGATGGTGGTGATGATCGTGGCCGCGGTCGTTGGTTCGGTGGCTTCGGGATTCGCGGAATATCCGACCGGCAAACTCGCCGCGCTGGCGGCGGCCACGATTGCCTTCACCGCCTGGAGCCTTTACGGAACCAGTGGCGCGGCGCGGCTGTTCCTTTGGGACAAAGACCCGTTGCCGGCCCAATCCACCGGCATTCCGCGCTGTGGCGCGCTGGCTTATTTCGCCATTCAACTCGCGCTGGCCGGCTTGGTGTACCGCCTCGGTGATTCAGGCCGCACCCCCGCCGTGCTCTGGCTGATCTTGCTGCCGGCGGTGGCGAACGGTGTGTTCCTTCTCGAACGCCCCGGTCTCGTCTTGGTGGTTCTGGCCACTGCCGCCGTCTTCGTCTTCAACGTGGTGCATCGTCATGGATGGACCGTTGTGCCCTACGCGCTGCTCGCATTCAGTTTTGCCCTGATCTTCACCCTGGTGTTCACGCTGCTGGCGGTGAGTTCGGAAAGGGCGCGCATCGACGTCGTGCGTCTGGCGGGTGAATTGGCCGGGGCCAATCGCAAGCTCCGCGAATACGCCGCGCAGGTTGAGGAACTGGCTGTGACTCGCGAGCGCAATCGTCTGGCACGCGAAGTTCACGACAGCCTGGGTCATTACCTCACGGTCGTGAACGTGCAGATCGAGGCTGCGCGCGCCTTGCAGGACGCCAATCCAGCGCGCGCGCGGGCCGCGCTGGACAAGGCCCGGTCGCTCACCCAGGACGGCTTGCAGGAAATCCGCCGCTCCGTGGCCACCCTGCGCGCCTCGCCGCTCGACAATTGCACCTTGGCCGACGCCTTGCGCGGGTTGGTGAACGAATGCCGTCTCGCCGGTCTGGCGGCGGAGATGAAAGTGTTCGGCGTTCCCGGAACCTTGTCTCCCCAGGCCGCCCTCGCGCTCTATCGCGCCGGTCAGGAAGGGCTGACCAACGTGCGGAAACATTCCCAGGCTGGAACCGCGACTCTGGAACTGGATTTCACCGGCCCGGAGAAAATCCGGCTCAGCGTTTCCGATGATGGCAGAGGCGTCGCCGCGCCGGAGGAGTCGGCGGGCGGCTTCGGTCTGCTGGGCGTGCGCGAACGCGTGCAGCTTCTGGGCGGCGAAGTCCGCATCCAGACCGCGCCGGGCGCGGGATTCAAACTTCATGTTGAGGTGCCCGGATGACGCGCATCCGCGTTCTGCTGGTGGATGACCAGGAGTTGTTCCGCGAGGGGCTGCGGACTTTGCTCTCGATGCAGCCGGGCCTTGAGGTTGTCGGGGAAGCGGTCAATGGCGAGGATGCCATCGCACGCGTCCGGACGCTCGCGCCGGATGTGGTGTTGATGGACCTGCGCATGCCGGTGCTCGGCGGCGTGGAGGCCACGCGGCGCCTGCGCCACGCGGCTCCTGGTTCCCATGTAATCGTGCTCACGACCTTCGACGACGACGAGGAGGTCTTCGACGCCTTGCGGGCGGGAGCCGTGGGCTATTTGCTCAAGGACGCGCCGGTGGAAAAACTCGTCGAGGCCATCCGTGCGGCGGCGCGCGGCGAGTCGTTCCTCCAGCCTGCCATCGCGGCGAAGGTGGTGGCAGAATTCAGCCGTCTGTCGCAAACCCGGCCTGCGCGCCGTTCGGTCCTTGTCGAGAATCTCTCCGACCGCGAGTGCCAAGTGCTGCGGCACCTCGCTCACGGCATGAGCAACAAGGAGATCGCCGTCTCGCTCAATCTTGCCGAGGGCACCGTGAAGAATCACATGACCAGCATTCTCGGTAAGCTCGGTGTGCTGGATCGCACCCAGGCTGCTCTCAAGGCCAGGGAGCTTGGCTTGCTCTGAGTGGTGTTTGTGCCGTTGCTGGTGGTGACTTTCCGCCATGACTTCTGGCACATCACGCGACGGGGTTGGTTGCCTTACTCTTGCTCCCGTCAATGAAGTTGAAACGCAGAACCAAAATCCTCCTCGGCATCGCCGGTGCCTTGTTTGCCCTCCTGGGATTGGCGGTGATCCTGTGGGTTCGCCATTTCCATCGCTACACGCCGGTCGAGGTGATGTTGGACATCAAGGCGGGCATTGCCGCCAGGAATGCCCCCAACCCCACCGAGCGGTTTCTCGAGTTGCGTTACGGGCCAATGTCCGAACCGGAGAACCGGCAGAAGGCCTTCCTCGACTTCTTCAACGCCGGCCACATCCAGGGTTTGCAGATTCTGGTGTCCCGCGCCCCGGAGTCGCGCCGTGAGGCCAGCATCAAGGCCATGGCGCACTGGGTTTCGGAATACCGGCGGACCATGACTCCCGAGGAAAGGCAATCGCTGCGCGTCGCCCTCGCCACCGAATCCGGGCGCACGATGTTGCAGAAGGCCGCGTCCCAATACCTGTCCCAGGACGTTCGTTACCGCGCCGCCACCGCGCCGGTCATCGCCGAACTCATGACCACCATCTCCACTGTCCAGGCTCAATGAACCGCGTCATCCATCGCTCATCAAATCTTCCGCCACCATGCCGCGCGTTCACGCTCGTTGAACTGCTCGTGGTCATCGCCATCATCGCGATCCTTGCCAGCCTGCTGCTTCCGGCGCTCGGTCGTGGCAAGCGTGCCGCCCAGTCCACAGCCTGCCTGAACAATCTGCACCAGGCCGGCATCGCGCTGGAGTTGTTCATCCAGGATAACGACCACCGCCTTCCCGTCTGTTCCCAGTTGCCCAGCCTTTCCAACTCGAACCAGCCGGCCATCCACGTCGTGCTCGCGCCCTTCCTGCCCTCGAAGGACGTCTGGCGTTGCCCGTCCGACCGCCAGTTCTTCGCGACGGAAACCAACAGCTACGAATGGAACCAGTTCCTCAACGGCGCTTCGTACGATCGTCCGGAGGACTGGTCCCCCGTGACGCAGGCCATCGTCGAATCCGTTTTCGGCGGCCACATCAACACGCCCTTGATCGGCGACGCCGGACCGGCGCACGGCGCCGAGGGCATCTGGACCGGCAAGAACGCGCTTTTCTTCGATGGCCGGGTCGAGAAGACCAGAAAGCAGTGAATTTCCCGTTCGCGCCGCGCCGCGCGGATTCGCGGTTCCCATGTCGGAAATCAGCTCAGTTCACCCCGAGTTGCCGCGCCCCGTCCGGGTCGATCTGCTTCAAGGCGTTCGTCGTGGCGAATCGAACAATGCGGTCGCTGTCAGCCAGTCTTCGCACCAGTGCCGGCCATCCTGGTTTGGCCTGGGGGCCAAACTGGCCGAGACCAAGCACGGCGTGCCAGCGGACCTGGTGGTTGGTGTGTTCCAACATCCGGCTGAGTGCCGGGACGGATAATTCGGGCCGGCTGCGAATCATTCCGAGTGTGCAGGCGGCCGTGGGGAGAACATGTTCCGGAGGAGAATCCGCCAGGGTCTTTACCAAATGCGGCACCGCAGGCGCTCCGTTGGTGCCCAGGTGCCAGAAAACCGTCGCGTAAGTCACCCAGTCCGGGGACGCCGGATTTCTTAGTTTGTCGAGATAAGCGTCGGGAGAGTCGCCGCGAATCAGAATCAGCGCCGCCATGGCCGCGGCTTTGGCGTTTCCGGCGCGTGGTTCGGCCGCGTCTCGCACCAACCTTTCCAACGCCGGCACCGCCCGTACGGCCCGGGGGCCCAGCCGGCCCAGAGCCATCCCTGCCACTTCCCGGCGGTCGGGAGCGTCGCTGAAGAACTTCGCTGAAATGAGCCGGGCCACCATGTCGTTCAGCGACCGCTTCAATTCGGATGGCCGCCAGTCGAGTTGCGCCGCCAGCCAGCGCACCGCGCGTTCGTCCATTTGCGAGAATGCCGCCGCGATGTTGGTTTGAGGCTCCGCGCCGTGATGTTGCCAGGGCTCGATCCAATAGGAGATGGGATGGCCGTGATAGACCGGTTCCGCTGGTGTCCGGAGGAACCACGCAGCCAGGGCTGCCGCCAGCAGCCCCCCGAGAATCAGCGGCCCACGCAACTTCATCATGCTCAAATTCTGAAGGCGCCGTTTGGTCCGGCAAGAGGAAAGGCTTTTCTCTGCCAGCACTTCAATCTCCAGGCCATCGCGAGACATCCTCGCTTATCGCCAACCGCCCGCCTGCCGCGCTTGTGCCTTTGCGTTCCTCCCCTTGTCCCCAGCACTGGTGACTGGCCGGAAACCAGCGAGCCGGTATGGTCATCCCGTGTTCGCTGCGCTGGGTTCTCACAGCGCGGTGTGTGTGAAGAGGCCGGACCTGTTGTCCGGCCTTTCTCTTTTCCCTCATCCCCCGCC
>CAYQWK010000035.1:0-11288 GCA_964420805.1 uncultured Bifidobacteriaceae bacterium
CCCGACCGAGAACTTCGACGCGCTGTTCAAGTACGAATACATGACCACGAAGCGGCCGGTCAGACCATGCGCGGCGCGGAAGGAATCACGGCCGGCGGGATCGAAGCGGACGGCGTCATCGAGCGACCACGGCGCGAGGACGACGACGCGCTCCGGGGCGATGCCCTTGGCGAGGATGCGGTCGCGCATGAAGCGGTCGAGCACGACGATCTTTTCCGCATGGCGCAGGCTGAACCGCGACATGGCGTCGAGTGTGCGCGCGGCCAGGGAACCTTCACGAAGCCAGCCCGCGGCCAGGGCTTCGTCCGGGTTGAGGTCCATGACCCAATAGACGAAGCGCGCGCGGCGCAATTGTGCATGGAGCGCACCAAGGAAGGAGATGAGCGGCGGCGAAGTGAGCGCGATGATGACGTCCGCCCGCGGCGCGAGGAGGAGGCGAAATGCGCACGAGGCGATGAAGCTGGCAAAGTTGACGGCGCGTCGCCATTTCGCGCCCTTGCCGAGAGCGGCGTTCCAAACGCGGCGGATGCGGACGCCCTGCCAGGTTTCGGCGGCGGGAAAACGCGTGGCGGGATTGTCGTAGGCGCGGCGGCTGGTGATGGCGCTGACCTCGTGACCGCGCCCGGCCAGTTCGCGCGCGAGGTCAGAGAGATACTGGCCGGTGGCGGTGACGTCCGGGTGGAAGGTCTGGTTGAGGAGGAGGAAGCGCATGACCCGGCGTCAGGAAGCAGAGCGGAGCAGGGCGGGCAGGCGTTCGCGGAGCAACTGCTCGGCATGGACGCGGTCACGCGCGCCAGCAATACCCACATGCAGCACGCGCTGGCCCGGATTGCGGCGACGTCCGATGACAGAGAGCCAGCGATTCGCCCACGTGAGTGAACCGGAATCAGCCTTCTGCACCCGTGCTCCATCCTCCCAAAGGGTGTAAAAGAGAAAGACCGGGCCTGCCTCCTGAACCGCGGTGTAACAGCGGAACGGGATGAACGTGCCCGCGGCGGCGATCGGGGCCAGATTCAGAGTTTCGCTGACGCGCCGGCCGGCGGCCGGCAGGCAGATGTCCGGAGTGTGGTTGCGAGCCAGGTGAACGGCGACACCGCCGGGATTCCAGCGCAGAAACACGGCCTGCCAGCGGGTGCCGTCCTGCTCGATCCAGTGGCCGGCCTGGGCTTCATCGAAGCGGAGGATTTTCCGGCTTTTGTCCGGAACGGTGGACGCGCGGAAGGAAGGCAGTTCGCGGGGCAGATTCACCTGCCAGGATGGCGTTTGGATTTCGCCGGGGCGAAAATACCACACGGCGATGGCCACCTCGCCAGCGAGCAGAAGGGCAGGGGCGGCGAGGATCAGCCACGGCCGGGGACCGGGGCCTGGGGCAGGCAAGTCAATCGGTGCAGGCGTGGCGGCCGGCTGATCCGGTGCGGGAACCGCGCCGCGGGCGAGCCAGCCGGCCAGCCACCAAATGCAGCAGAAACATCCAAGGAGGATGGCCACGCCCGCGGGATCATGCCACCGGCCGGCGGCAGCCGGACCGCTTTGGGAGGTAATCACGGAAAGCAGCAGGGTGCGGCAGAGGTTGAAGAACCAGGCGAATCCCATCGCCGCGCCCACGAGCAGGGCACGGTGACGCCCGGAGAAACGGTTCCACTCGCCGAAGAACAAGCCGAGCATGAGCGAGACCTGCAAGGAGCGGATGCCGCTGCATGCCTCATCCACATCCACGGTGCCGGCGGCGGTTTCGATGATGTTGCCGTGGGCGATGGCAGGGGTGCCGATCAGGCTGAGCACCTCGGTGGTGACGGCCACAGAGCCGCGGGTGAGCCATTGCACGAGGGGATGCTCGACAAAGGTGGGCCAGGGCACAGCGGTGAGGAAGAGCAGAATGGGAATGGCGACGAAACGCCAACTGGCCGGGGCAAGCGCCGCCACGATGACGAGGGTAATGGCGACGGCGGAAGCGCCCAATCCGGCGCTGACAAGGCGCCAGTCCGGGTTCGCCTCCCCAATCCAGCGGATGAAGACGAAGACCGGGATGAGGCAGAAGAGGGAAAGCGGAAACCGATAATCGGAAAGCGCGAACTGGCCACGGCGACGCCAGAGCATCAGCAGGCAAAGGGCGGGAACGCCCCAGCCGTAGGCGTATTGGTCATTGATCGACCACTCGATGGAAAGGTGCTGGATGGTGCGCCCCCAAACCATGATCGCGATGAGGGAGAGGGACACCCACCAGATGGCAGGAAGCCGGCGAAGTTGCTGCTGGAATGGCGCGTTCAACAAGCGGACATCATCACGGATTCAATCACAGGCTGAAAGATCGAAAAGGCCACGGCACGGGCGCATCTCACTTTCCTGCAGGTAGTGGTTGTCGCGCTGCGACAACCCCGTCCGCGCAAAGCGGGCGGAAACGAGGGCGTGGGGCTGACCGGGGCGCCGCTGGACGCAGCGCGACTCGTCGCAGCGCGGCGAGTCCCACCATCCGGGACGGCGGGAGCGTGGGAGTTTTCTGCACCGTTTCTGCACCGTTTCTGCACCAGTTCACAATTTTGCACTGGTCAATTCCGAATCACCATAAAGGCGATCAAGAGCCGCGCGGAAATCGGGTGTTTCAAGGGGCGGAGGGCTGGAAGCGGAGCGGGAGGTGTCGAGACCGGTGGCCAGCCGGCCGAGCTTGCTGGCGATGGACAAGACGCGGGCGATCTGCCCCAGCCCAATCCGGGCATGCGGCCGAGTGCGCCGGAAATCATGCCACGCCTGACGTCCAATGGTGAGCCACAACTCGCGGGCCGCCGTTTCCCGTTCGATGGCGTGGAGGGTTCGGCGTGAATAGCGCGCCAGGGGATCGCCGGGCTTCTCTGGTTCGGCCGAAGGCGGATCAGCGGCGGGACCGTAGGCGCGGGTGAGGGCGGATTCGAGTTCCACGCGCAGCGCGGCCTGCTGTTCCGCCTGCGCGGCGTCCTTCGCGACGCGCGCCATGTCGAAGACCTCCGGGGCGAGACGGGCGAGGTTTTGCCCGGCCCGGATGGTTTTTCCCAGGGCGAACAGGGCGCGGGACAGGTGATTCACGGCCGGCCCGCGGCCGGAGGTGATGCGGCGGTTGATGGAACGGAGGCAGCGACGATTGAGGCGGCGATTCAGGCTCCGGTTCAAACCACGGTTGAGCCGGCGAATCGACGTGTGAGCAGCAGGCATCGAAATTTCAACGTTCACGACGATCGAGGCCATGGCAGTTCACACGGACCAGTTCTGAACCTGTTCGTGATACTCCTCCCCCGGGATGTCCCCAAGCGGAGAGACGAACTGGAGTCGGCCGGTTTCCTGCATGATCTGCCGGCGAAGGGAGTGGGCGAGGCTGAACAGGCGGCTGGTGGAAACCTGGCTGAGATCGCGGGCGGCCAGTTCCTTCTCGACGTGCTGGAGCTGGCCGGCCAGGGCGCGGGCACGTGTCTCGCAACTGGAAATCAACTCCTCCTGAAGTGATTCCAACTCGATGGCGCGCTGGTTGCCGATCTCGAACCGGAATTTACGGCTCCAGTTGATGACGGTGCCGCGGGCAACTTTGAGTTCCGCGGCGATGCGGGCATAGCTCCAACCCTGGGCGCGCAGTTGAACGAACCGCTGCTGTGTTTCCATGTCTTTCATGTGTTTCCTTTCAGTGCGGATGGGTCCGCTTTGATCGGCCCACTTGTAGCATGAAAAACACGGGATGCGGCCGAAGACGCGCGACGAATGTCCGCACATCGTGCGGGGACGCGCGGGGAGACGTCGTTAATGCGCAGGGACGCGCAATTATTTTTTCCGCAATGGACTTGACGGGGTGGGAGAGGGGGAGAATGCGGAATGCGGAATGCGGAATGCGAAAGGCGGCGGGGTGTTCAGAAGGTGCCGGGCAGGGACCAGGGCCAGATGCCCCAGCGAAATGCGTAGATGACGGTCTTCACGTATTCGGCGGCGATGTAGGGGACTTGATAGCGCAAGGTGAGCGGGCGCTCGACTACCGCGCAGCGGGCCTTCAGGTCCGGGGCGAACCGGCGGAAGGTGGCGAGCGAACGGCGTGAGTGATACCAGGAAGTGACGAGCGTGATGTTGGTGCAATGGCGCTCCCGCAAAATGCGCGCGGCGAAGACCGCGTTCTCCTGCGTGGTGCGGGCCTCGCACTCGAAGACAATGGCGTTGGTCGGCACGCCGCGCGTGACCAACCCGCGCACATTGTCGAGGCAGTCACCGCGGCCGGTGACGACAACGAGCCTGCTGATGCCGCGGCGGTAAAGGTCAGCGGCGAGGGGATCGCGTTCACCGGTCGCGCCGCCGAGCAGAACGATGGCGTCGCACGGCGCGGGATCGTGGTGAACGCGGAGGAAGAACCCGGGAAAGGCGAACAGGACGATCACGACCACGCCAAGAATCAGAGCCGCCCGGCGCAAACGCTGGCGCCAAGTCTTCGCACTGCGAGCCGGATTTTCCGGGGTCATTTCGGGTCCGCCTTCCATGCCGAAATCCGCGCCTCAAGCAGGTGCATGGACAGCACCAGTTCCGCGGTCACCCGCTGGAACACGTAAAACCATCCGGGCCACCCATCGAGAATCAACCGTTTCCAGAGAAGAGTGTAGAGCAGCACCACGAACGGGGCGGGGATCATACAGAGCCGCAACCGGTCCTGCAGGCGCAGCGAACCGGGCGGCGCAGCCAGGAGCTTCTTCACTTCGAGGGCGGCATACTTGTCCTGGGAAGCCAGCCAGCGGGAAAGGGGCTTGCGGTCGTCGTGATAAATCAGCCCGCGCAGCGCTTCGATCCTGCCGTCCACTTGCACCCGATGCCCGTGACCGTCGTTGTGATAACGCGCCTGGTTCTTGCGGTACAGGACAACGCGCGGCGGATAGAGCGAGGCCCGCAGCGGGCGGCCGGCGATCCAATATTGAAACCGTGCGGAGAATCCGGCGGGGGCATTGCCGGATTCCAGATCCCGAAGCTCGTGAACCAGTTCTTCGGAAAGAACATAATCGGCGTCCAGCGACAGAACCCATTCGGACTGAATGTGCTCCAGGCCGGAATTGCACTGGCCGGCAAAGGAATCGAACGCGCGCTGCACGACGCGGACTTGCGGGAACGCGCGGGCGATTTCGAGCGTGTCGTCGGTGCTGAAGCTGTCGATGACCAGAATCTGGCGCGCCCACGCGAGTCGCTCCAACGTGCGCCGCAGGTTGGGCGCCTCGTTGAAAGTGAGGATCATGGGCGTGACGAGATCCGGACTCATGGCGGGCAATCAGTTCAGGCGAACGCAGGAGGGCGGGGAACCGCCGCCGAGCAGCCATTGATAAACGCCGCGCAGTTCCGCAGCCACCAGCGGCCAGGCGTAGCGCCGCTGAATCAGATCAAGACCGCGACTTCCCATGAGGCGCAGATCTTCGGCGGGCGTGGCAAAGAAGTCCATCAACCCGCGCTCCATGTCGCCGGCCGCGGACTCGATCGGCATGGCCGCGCCGGCGTCGAAGCCCTCGATGAGATTGCATTGGCGGGTCATGAGAACCGGGCGCGCGGCGGCCCATGCCTCAAGCACCACCATGGGCAAGCCCTCGCTGAGGGAAGGCAAAATCACCGCCCCGGCGTGGTTTAGCGCCGCAGCCTTTGCGCTGTCGAACTGCGGGCCGATAAACGCAACGCGCGGCAGCGCGAGCTGCCGGACCTGCGCCTCTAATTCCGCGCGATGGCCGAGTTGGTCCCAACCCGCAATAGCGAGGTGCCAGTTTTGCGCCGCCGTGGAACGCGCCGCAGCATTCCAGGCGCGGAGCAGTGCGCTGATGTTCTTCTTTGGGTGCAGCCGCCCGAGGTAGAGCAACACGTCCGCCCCCGGCGGAACCTGGCCCGTCCAGGGTGGCGCGACGCCCGGCGGCGCGGGGTTGACATCCACGCCATTCGGAATAATGCACACTGGATTGCGCAGACCGAATGCGCGGACCGATTGCCACTCCTGCCCGGAGTTCACATGAAGACACGCGGCACCCTCCAAACAACGGCGTTCGTAAAGCGCGGCAACGAACCGCTTTTTGGCGCGCGAGTTTTGCAAGGCCCACGGATCAAGCATGCCGTTGACGGTCGTCACGTAGGGACGCCCGGTCCGGCGCGACCAGGCGGAGAGGATCACCGAAGTATGCATCCACAGGGCGTGGAGATGCGCCACGTCGGCGCGGCATTCCAGAAACCGTCGGCGCAGGGCCGGCGAGTAGCGGAAGTTCTGCGGGCCACGGAAGGGGAAGGCCTCCGGTTTCAATGGCAGCCACAAAGGCGCGTCCGCGTCCGTGAACTGGTCATGCGCGCCGAAGACTTCCAGTCGCGTGTCCGGCAGTTCGAGCAACGACTGCGCAAGCCGGCGCTCAATCTCGAAGATGCCGCCGGAGGTGCGCGACAAAGACGGCGTGAGAAAGGCGACGTTCAAGATTCAGCGCTGCCGGGAGCGGCTTCGACCGCATTCTCCAGCGTGGTTTCCTGGCGTGGAACCATCATCCGCCACAGCACGAGAATCGGAATGGAGGTGAACAGAAGACGGAAGAGAATGGCCTCGATGGTCTGTGTGACGAGAAAGATGGAGAAGGCGAGGCAGAGGACATAGACCGGCAGCCAGACGCCGCCGCGGTAAATGGCCTTAAACCAGGCGCGGGCGTAGCCGAACCCGATCAGGAACGACGCGACGATTGCGCCCCAGGAGAACTCTGCGAACAGGTCGGCCACGAAACCAGGCGCCGCTCCGTAAGCTACGGTGGAGAACTCATCCACGCCGCCGAGGCCCACATTCACGAGATAACGCCCCATGCCAATGTCTTCGTATTTATTCTCCCAGATTTTCGAGGGAATGGGCCGGATGAACATGATGGTGAGAATCCGACTGCCCCAATAGACCGAGTCCGGATCACCTTTCGAGAACCGCGTCACCACGTCCACGCCATAGACGAATTCATTCGCGCCCAGCGTTCGCTCCATGGTTTCCGCTCGCTCCTCGTCAAGGCGATCAATCATGGACCCAAGCACGGCGGTGGGATTCTGAAACAGATCCGACCCGATGCGAAACTGATCGCGGAAGGTGACGATGAGCAGCAACAGCACCCCCAGAGTCAGCGAACCACCAAAGAAAACAGCCAGCCTGGGTCGTTTGTTTCGGCCAAGGAAATACATGGCGGCCACTGAAGACACCGCGATGAAGGTCGGCCCGCGGCGCGCTCCGAGCAGGCCATGGATGGCCATGGGCGCGGCGAACGCCACCGCCGCCCAGATGAATCTCGGCTGGAGGCTGCCGTGGAAGAAGCACAGCGCCAGCAGGGCGAGCGCGGAGATGGACCAGAACACGGTGTCCCGCCCGTAACCGGTCTCCGCGGTGCCGCCGCCTTTCTCGTGCGAGTAAGCCTCGAACAATCCGCCGACATTGCCCACGTTGATGGCGAAAGCAACGAGGCTGATGCCACCCAAAAGCAGCGCCAGGCGGAAGACCTTTTCCACCTGCAAGTCGCTCAAAGCCACGAATCGCGGCTCGGCTCCGATGCGGCCGGTGCCGGCAAGGCAGCCGACAATCAGCGCGAGGATGCAGGCCGCGTTGAGGCCCTGCACGCTCGTGAACTCGCTGATGGTGAATGCGGATTCCCGCATCAGGTCGTGGAATTGCATCTCGATTGGGATGAACACGTAGATGTAGAGCACCATCGGCATGAGGAACGCCAACGGGTGGAACACATCGCGAATATGAACAACAGCCCAGAAGATTGCCCCTGCGGCCATCACGGCTATGGCGGCGGTGAGAAGATCGAAGAAGGTCATGCGGGTCCGCGGTCAGGCCTCGCGCTGGTGATGCTCCGCGAGGCTCATCTTCCAGGGAACGAAACCCTCGGCGTAGCGCTTCGGGGTCTTGTAGAGAAACCCGTTGTAGGCGGCGAGGGCATACATGTCCTCGATGATATCCTGGCGGGAACCGGCATAGCGCTTGATCTGGGAGCGATGGAAGTTCAACAGGGTGAGCTTCCCGTGCTTTGACTCCATTTCCTCCTTCGTGAAATCAAAGAACACCGAGGGCTGAAAATCGAGGGCGGAGTAGCTCTGGTAGAACAGGACATTGCGCGTGAACCGGCAGGCCGGTCGGATGGCCACGCCCAACGCACGGTGATCCTGATGCGAGTCGGCTGGAAAATGGGTGAAGACCACGTCGGATTCGTCGCAGACGTTCTCAAGATACGAGATCAGCTTGCGGTTCGGCGCGAGCTTGGTGTCCTCGAAAGCGTAGCTTTCGGGGTGCATGCCCTCGAAGGAATGCGGCGCGAGCTTCTTGAGAAAAGCCGCCATCTCGGCCTGCTCGCGGCGGCGGACAGAACGCGATCCAGCCGCCCCACCGTTGGTCACCACGCACAAGCTGATTGAGTTGCCGCGCCGCTCATCGAGTAGTTCGATTAATAACTGGCCCATGCCGATTTCGAGATCATCCGGGTGGGCGGCGATGACCATGATGCGGGAATTGGTGATCATAAATTCGAGGCGGTGCGAAAGGACTGAGCAGGGTTGCTGTCCGAGTTAACCATGAAATCCAGGCAGCAAAGATAGGGCATAAATTTCCGGGGCGAATGCGCCTGCGGGTATGCGAACGGATGCCAATCCTGCCAAAGCACGCGAATGCCATTCCGCTCCAGTTCCTCGACGCGCATGTAGTTCTTTGCGCCGGCGCCGGCCAGGTAGGTGTCAGCTCCGAGGTGTTGGCAAATGTCGATCAAACGCTGTGTCGGGTCCTCGGATTTTCCCGGAATGGAGGAGGACATGCCGAACACGCGGGTGGTGAGGCCGAGGTGACGGAAGGCAAACAACGTGGTGGCGGCGTTGATGTCCGCAAGCGAATCCGGGCCGGAGGCGATCTCGCCGTAAAGCCGTTCGATCTCCGGTTTCCAGGCCTTGAATCCCGGCACCTGTCCGTAGGCCTGGGAAATGGTGGCAAGATGTTTGCGCGCCGCGGCGGCGTGGTTGACCACGCGCGTGGCGCGGATGGTCTGGAGCATGGATTCGTGACGGACCGGAAGGGTGAGCCAATCCACGCGCGACGGCTCGGGCGAACGCACGGAGTTCACGAAGAGCCGATTGCGGTTCTTGAACTCGTTCTTCACGTACTGCACGTCATCGAGGAATACGAAGACGTCGCTGCGCGCGACCTTGTCGAACAGGCCGAGGTAGGGCCAGTAGGACGGTTGATGAATACTGCAAACCGTGGGCATGTTGTTCAATGGCGGCGCCGGGCGGCGTGCTCGCGCACGGCCTCGATCAGGCGGCGTTGGTAGCTTTCTAGCGTGAACTCCTCCTTGCGGGCCAGCGCATTCCGGCTCATTTCATCGCGCAACTCGCGGTTCCCAACGATCCCCTTGATGGCAGCCGCGAGGGCGGCGCTGTTGTGAGTGGGCACGACACGCCCATTAAAGCCGTCGCGCACCACGTCGCCGCAGTTTGGAGTGCAGACAATGGGCAACCCGGCGAACAACGCCTCCAGCAATACCATCCCGAAACCGTCCGTGAGCGTGGGGAACACGAACACATCCGCCGCCGCGAACTCGCGCTTGACCTCCGAGCGCGGCACCTGCCCGGAGTAAACCAGGCCCGCGAAGGCCGGGTGGTTCACCAACTCCGGAGAACTGGGTGGCCCGATGGTCACGAACTCCACCGGAAATTTCTCCGCCTTCAATCGCCGGGCCGCCTCCGCGAGGTAGGCAATGCCCTTGTGCGAGTCGATCGTGCCCACGAACAAGACGCGCCCGGGCTGTGGTTTCGGCGGCTCCGAGTAGAAGCCTGCATCCAGCCCGTAAGGGATCACGGCGATGCGCTCCGGCGCGAGTCCCAGTTCCACCAACCCGCGCTTCACGTATTCCGAAGCCGCGAGCACCATGTCCGCCAAGGCGGCCTCCTCGGCAAAGAACCGGATGTTCTCGTCGATGCAATCCATGCCCTCCGTATGTTCGAGGCGAAGCCGGTCGTATTCGTCACGTTGGGTCCGCATGTTGAACGGATGCGAAATGGCTTCGTACACGATGAACAACCCGCGCCGCTTCGCTTCCCGAACCGCCTCCGTGCAGCAACAGGGATGCACATACAGGGCGTTGGCACCACCGAAGTTGTCGCGGATTGCTTTCCGGCCGAGCCAGTGCCCGCCGACCCCTTGCGCGGCGGCGAATGACGCGAGTTTGCGTCGGTCGGGATGGCGCCGGTTGAAGTGCTCGTGTTGCAGGGTGGGAAAGAGCCACGACCTGACCCGCTCCGGCGGGATGGGGGCGGGCAACTGGCGGGCCAGCAACCGGCGCAGCGGGCGCGGGCGAAGCCCGGCGGGAATGATCGAAGCGAGCCGCACGGAAGGCGTTCCAGCGTGCGCGTCCGTATAAAGCACCTTCAACAGTCCTGCCTGGGCGAGCACCTCCGGCACCGCGTAATGCAACCGTGGCCCAACATGGATTACCGCGAATTCGAGTTTATCCGGCATGGCGTCTTACGCGGGTTTGGAGCCCGGGAACATTAGTCGCAAGTACTGCGCGCAGACTTTCTCCAACGAGAAATCATGTCCGCGCCGGCGCAAGGCCTCGCAGTCCGATGTGCTGTCAAGAGTGTCGAGAATGGCGGCGGCCATGGCGGCGGAATCCTGCATCGGGACCAGCCGTCCGTGCCGGCCGCCTTCAAGAATCTCCGCCGGGCCGCTCGGGCAATCGGTGCTGACCACCGGCGTGCCGCAGGCGAGCGCCTCGGCAAGAACGAGGCCGAAGCCCTCCCATTGCGACGATAGGACGAACACGCCCGCGCGGGCCATCCAAGCGTAAGGATTTGCCACCCACCCCGGCAGTGCGACGTCGCCTTTCACGCCCAGTTCCGCAGCGAGCGATTCCAACGTGGCGCGATCCTCCCCTTCGCCGAGGATGACCAACCGGGCCGACCGCTTCCCGCGCACCATGGCAAAGGCGCGCAGCAACGTGGCGAAATCCTTCTGGCGCGTGAGGCTGCCCACCCCCAGCACGACCGGCGGCTGGCCGGGCTCGAACCAAGGATGATCCAGCGGCGCCGCCGCGTCCTCGGCGAAACCGGGCACGACGACCGGATTGTGTAACACGGTGATGCGCGCGCGGGGCAGGTGTGTGATTTGCGCGAGTGTATCCGCCACACCGCCGGACACGCCGATGACGCCATCCGCGTGCCGGTAGGCCAGGCGCATGGCCAGGGGCAGAAACCGGTCGCGCAGCCACGGAGAATTCCGTGTCGAGGCGATCATGGAATTATGGCAACTCACGAAAAGCTTTGTCTGG
>CAYQWK010000035.1:11298-25772 GCA_964420805.1 uncultured Bifidobacteriaceae bacterium
ACAGCCCGGAGAATAACCGAAAGGACGTTGATGTAGTCCATGGCAGTAAGCAGAACCACGGGGCGCTCGCTGCGCAGATAGCGTCGGAAGGCTGGCAGGCTGCGGAGTACGCCGCGCGGGCTTTTGAGATCGATCAATCGGACGGCTGGCGAGATGCGGCCGAGAAATTCGCCCTTGGCCTCGGCGAGGACGAGATCCACGTCGCAACCCACAGCGGCAAACCCGTTGGCGAGATTCAAGAGCACCCGCTGTGCGCCGCGGCCGCCCAGGAACGGAAGGAACAAAGCAATGCGTCCCGAAGCTTTCCGTGTGTCGCTCATCCGGCGAGTGCTTGCATCTTCTCCGCCACGTTCACCACGCACAACTGGCGCCGGCCGAGGTGCGCCGAGTCCACGCAGACGCGTTCGCCACGCGGATGCCAGCGGGGGTGGAAATCGCAGCGCCAGCAAGTTTCCTGAATGGACGGCTGCGTGGGCAGGCGCAGTAAATCCACGCGGCGATTGGTGGGCTGATGGTAGAGCATCAATGTCTGGACGTGCCCCGGGTTGGGATAGGTGTCGTTGATCCAGAGGCCGGGATGGCGCGGATTGACCTGCGGATGACCGTCCTCGGGCAGCACGCCCTTGCCCACGGGCGCGCTCGCGCCGCTGTTCACATCGATCTCGCGGAAGGACTCGTTGTAAACCCCCTGACGAACCGCGTTCATCCGAATCTTCTTGGAGAGGCGGTAGAGCATCCGCGCCACCGCGAGCAGCTTTGACTCCTTCAACTTCTTGATGGCGGTGTTCTTCCTGCACCACACGAGAACGTGGTCGTTGTCGCTCCAGTCGAAATGGCTCATCTTGTCATCCAGCAGGACGCGGAAACCGGAGCCGTCGGTGTTCGCGACAATGAAATGGTTCACCAAACCGCCGCTGGGCAGGAAGCAGCGATGCATGAACACGCAGCGTCTTCCATCCGGTGAAATTTGAAGGTGCGTGAAGTAATGCTGCCCGAGACCGGCGTCCAGACCGCGCGCCCGGAGAAAATCGGCGACACTGAGGATGAGCCGCGTCTCGCCGCTGGTCAGGTCCACCCGGAAGAGGCCGTCGGTGGAGCAGTTGAGGGTTGAGGGTTGAGGGTTGAGGGTTGGATGGTCGTAGCCGTAGCCGGGTTGGCAGGTGAGCAGGCGGCTGAAGTTCAATGTGAGGCCGAAACCCGCGTGATCGCAGATGTCGTAGAGCGCGACAGGCAGGGCGCGTTCGATGCCCTTGTCGAGGTCGGCGATTCGGCATTCGAAACCCGTGGCGTTGGCGGCGTTCCAGGCCACGACACGCCGTCCCAAGGCGGGCAGCCAGCGTTGCCGCGCGCCTTTCTGCCAGTTCCATGCCCGTGTTCGCCCCACCACCGTTTCACTTCCGGTCGCCTCGTCGATGACGACAACTTCGGCCTCGTCCGCGTGCGTGGGCACATGGTCCTCCGGCGTGTGGGTGCGCAGGCAAACCAGTTCGTCGGTGTGCATGTTCCACGGCGTGAGGTCATGGAAGCCAAAGAAATGGCTCGGCCCGGAAGTCAGGACACGCAATTCGGGTGGCAGGCTCACGAGCTACGCGGGTTTGTCGCCGGCCATCACCATGGTCATCCACAAGAACGGCAGCCGCCCTGCGCCAACGAAGCGAAGGTTTCGAAAGCCGGTTTCAAGCAACAGACGCGAAAGCGTCCGGCGACTCCACAGCTTGATGTGTCCGCCGTCCCACAACGGGTTAGCGTGATCGTCCCATTTTCCGGCCAGCGACAACGCGAGGTTCTTCAAGTAACCGTGATATGGCGTTGAACAAATGAATCGGCCACCCGGCTTTAGGGCTTTGAAACACCCGCGGGCATAGCCGCGCGGATCGTAGAGGTGCTCAATCACCTCGGTGCTCACTACCAGGTCGAACGGTTCCTCTCTAAGCGTCTCCAATACCCGGTCATCGGCGGCGAGGACTTCAAATCGGCCTTGCGGATACGTTCGCCGCGCTACGGAAACGCCCTGTTCGCTGAGGTCGAGGCCCACGACACGGCAGCCGTGCTTGAGAAACTCGCCGCAGGTGAAACCGTTGCCGCAGCCCACATCCAGAACCCGTGTTCCTAGCCGCACCTCCCCGGCCAGTGCGAGCACATGCGGCATGAAATGGACGTGCATGTGCGACGGGGCGGCATCTTTCCAGCCGTAGTCCTTGTAACCGGTTGTCATTTCACTGCACGCCTCTGCGTCATCCAGAATCAGTTCATCCGCGTTGGCATGGCCGACTCGGGTTCAATTTACAGACAGGATTCTTTCCAGCCGTTCACTCAGCCTTGCCCATGTGTGCTCGCGCGCGATGGCGAGGCGGCGATCACGTTGGGCGTCCGGGTCGCCGAGCGCGTGCTGGATTTGCTCGGCGAACTCCTGTGGCGTCGTGCCCACGCGCACGATCTCGCGCCAGAGCAGCGTTTCGGGATTGGCGTCGTTGGCCACGATCGGTTTGCCCGTGCCAAGATAGTCCCAGAGCTTGGCAGGGCAGGCGTTGGTGTTGAACTGGCAGTGCGCGTAAGGCATCAGCAACACGTCAAAAGTGGCCAGGTGTTCGCCGAGTTGCGCGTGCTCGATCCAGCCGAGGAACTTCACGTTCTTCTGCCGTCGTGCGCGTTCCAAACCCGCGCGCCACGCCCCATCGCCATCCTCCTGCACCCGCCCGCCAAGCACGAATTGCACGTCCGGAAGCAGGGCGGCCACGTCGGAAAGGAACGCGAAATCGAACCGGTAGTTGAGCGCGCCAATGTAGCCGGCGGTGGGAGAATGCGGAGTGCGGAATGCGAAATGCGAAATGGCGTCGGCCATGAACTCCGGTGTGCAGCCGATGGGCAGGTGGTGAATGCGCGATGCCTTCGGTGGGTGATTTTCGCGCAAGACTCCGGCGCGATGCGCGGCGATGCAAATGGTCAGGTCCGCGAGTTCGACCGTCTCTGCCTCCCAATCGGGCACACGGGTCCGGTGGCGTGGCCAGTTGTCCCGGTAGTCGTCGAGGTTGTAATAGACACTCAAGGCGGGTTTGAGCGCGGGGATCAGGCCGCGGTATTGCGGGTAGGTGATGAACAACTGAAAGGGTTGGCCGGAGGTGAACTGGTGGATGACGCCGGTGAAACGGCGTTGCGACCACGGCCAGAGGCCAAACATCCAACCGGGCGGCATGGAGAGACGCTGTTCCCAAACACGATCAACCAGTTGGCGTGGAGCGGGATCGCTGCGAACGGTTCCGGCGGAAGCGCGATGGGCGCGAAAGTCGCGCGGCTTAAGAAGCAGCACGTCGGTGAATCGGCCGCACTGGCGAAAGAGCTGTTCCGTCCAGAAGGCGTTGGCATCAAGGACAACGAGTTTCACGCAGCCGTACGGGCAAAGAGACGCTGGCGGATCGCGGCGAGGGTTTCGCGGATCAACCGGCGCAGGTCCGCGAAATCCGTCGGGCCAGGAAGGAGGCGTTGATTGCCGCTGGCCCGGCGAAACGCGACGATCATCCAAACGCAGTAGGCCAGTTGCCCGGCGATGGCCGCAATGGCGACACCGAGCAATTCCATGGTCATGGAAAGCGCCCAGCCCGCGACGGCGAACACTCCCATGCCGCAGACCATGCCGCCGAGACCGACCAGCGGGTTGGCGCGGGCGCGCAGGGCTTCATCAAGCACCGCACCTTGCGAGAGAAAATACTGCGCTGCCACCAGCAGCATTGCGGGAACCACCGAGCCGCTGAAGCCGGTGCCGTAAATCAACCAGATCAGCAGTGGCATGGCGGCGACCATGCCGAGACTGAGGAGCAAGTTGAGGAGGCCCATGAGGCGGAAGAACCGCGCGGCATCGTTCAAAGCGTGCCGTTCCTCGAGCGCCGCGGCGCGAGAGAAGACGATGAGATTGAGCGAGCGCGTGAGGTTCAAGTGCGCGCCGGAGGCGGTGCCGGCGACGACGTAGAGACCGAGCGCGGCCGGCCCGAGGAGGAACATGAGCAAGAGCCGCTCCGCGTTGTCGCGCAGCACGGCGGCGATGCCGGTGACCCAAAAGCGCGCCCCGGTGCGGAACAGTTCGGCATGGTCGGGGGCAGGGGAGGGAGCGGTTGATTTCCTAAGCACCACGGCAAGGCGGTAGAACAGCACCGCGAGATTTGCCGCGAGCAGGGAGAGAACGAACCAGACCACTTCATGCACGCCCATGAACCAAAGGACCACGACAAACAGCAGATAGACCGGCGTGAGAATCTGCCGCGCGATGTTGAACTGCCGGAAATCACCGCAGCCCTGGTCGATGGCCATCAAGTTCGAGGTCAGGACGAAGACCGGGATGTGAATGAGGCTGATGCGACTGAGCCAGAGCAGTTCCGGGTTGTCCGCCGGCACGAGCCACGGCATGGCGAGCCAGCCCGCGATCACGCCAGCCAGACTGAGCAGAAGGCCAAGGCGGATGGACTGGCGCTCGAAGGCACCCTTGTGCTCGCGCTGTTGCGCGGCGCGGATGGAGAGCGCGTTGTTGATGCCGAGCAGGGCGGCCATGCCGAGGATGCCCGGCCAGACCTGGGCACCGGCGAACTGCCCGCGCCCTTCGGGACCAAGCAACCGAGCCGCCAGCGCGCCGCTCACGAGCGTCAGCGCCTGCGTGGCAATGCCAGTGGCGAAGGTGGTGAAGAACGCGCGTTTGCTGGGAAGCCTGGCCACAGAAAATCAACGAGCGGCGGTCGTCGGCTTTTGCGCCTCCCAGTATTGCGACCACTCGGGCGGGGCGAAGGTGTGACGCTCCGGGTGGGAGTCCAGGAAGCCAAGGCGTGAATCCGCAGCGCGGTAGCTGGAGGCAAGCAGATTGACGAAACCGGCGGCAGCGATCTCCCGCCTCAGTTCCGCCTCAGAGTAAATATGCCGGTGCGCGTGCAGATAGAAGATGTCATTGATCTCCGCCACGTGATCTGGCGAGGCGAGCGCCCGGCGCGCGAAAAAGTCGAGGCTGGGCGTGGTGAGGCGCAGCCACCCGCCGGGCCGGAGCGTGCGCCAGCATTCGCGCAACATGGCGCGGCCCTGCTCAAGCGAGATGTGCTCGATGACTTCCTCGGAGTAAATGGCGTCGAGGCACGCATCCGGGAGCGGCAACGGTTCAGTGACGCTCATGTGAACGTCGGCACGCGGGACGACATCGGCGGTGAGCCAGCGGTCGAAGAGAACATTACCGCCGCCGAGATTGAGAATCTTCACGCCGTCCTTCTTGAGCCAGCGTTGCAGGTACGGCCGTGTCACGGCGGGGCCGATGAGCTGCCAAAGCCTGAAGGATTGGCGACCGACGAAACTCAACGCGGCGTGAACGAACCCGTAGCGCCGCGAGTAATGGCGCAAACGGGGCAACAGCCCGTCGGGCGGACGATCGATGCCTTCGAGCGCGGGGCGTTTGACGAGTTCGGCGTTGGCAGCCGTGGTAAAGAGTTCCTCGGGCATGGCGGAAGAATGATCTTAGCGCGTTGAACGGCGGTGAAGCGCGCATTCCACGGCGCTCTCGATGGACTCGACCATCTTCTCCTGGGTGGCCTCGGCAAGGACGCGCGCCTCGGCAGCGGCGGCGATGGCGGCGCGCCGGGCGTGGTCGGTGATGGCAGCGTTCATGCGTTCAGCGAATGAATCGAATGTGAAGTCACGGCTGAGGAAAGCGGTCTCGTTGTCTTCAAGCAGCTCGGTCTCCGGAAATTTTTCGGGCGTGCTGAGAATGGCGCGGCGGTGCGCCATGGCTTCGAGAAGCGCGAGTCCCCCCTGGGCAAAGGAGGCGTAAAGATCGAACAACTGAAACCAGCCGCCCTCGGCGCCCGCGGGAACGTCGGGCTCGTAGCGGATGTCGGCGGCGAAGTCGCTGGAGGCAATTTGCGCCTCGATGGCGGCGCGATCCGGCCCGGTGCCGGCGAGGACCAAGGCGGCGTCCATGCCGGAACGCCGGGCGATTTCCCAGGAGCGAATGATGGCATCGACGCGTTTGAAGGCCGCTATCTTGCCGAGGAAACCGACGACCCGCCGGTCGGCAAGGCCCAATCGCGCGCGCAGTTGCGAAGCTTGTTCCACCGCAGCGGCACGATCACGGACAATGCGGGCGGTGTCGGTGCAATTCTGAGCGACGAAGATCCGTTCCACCGGAAAGCCGAGCGCGGCGAAATAGTCGCGAGAAGTGCGGCCGTAGGCGACGAGCGCGTCGCATTGGGAGGTAATCCAGCGTTCGGCAGCGCGGCGCCAGGCGGGCTTGCGGGCGAGTTGATCCTGCGCCATGCCCTTGCTCCAGCCGATGGTGGCGATGCCATGGGAGCGGGCGCGGCGGAGATGGACGGGGTTGGAGACGATGGTCCAACCAAGATCGACCATGAGCGCATCACAGCCGCCGCGGCGGGCCGGCACGCCTGATTGCCAGAGCAGGGGACCGGCGAGATGGCGGTTCCGGACGGGTTGAAGACCAAGCCGCGCCACCCCAGGGGAAGCCAAACCGCTGGATGCGCCGCCAGCATGGGCGTCGGCGAAGAAACGCCATCGGAAGCGGCGGGAACCTTGAAGTTTCTCGAAGAGCGGCACGCGGTAATGGGGAACGGAGCGTTGGACCAGAGCGACCGTGGGCGGCGGATTCTGCGCTTTGGCTCCGCCGAATTCCAGCGGCGGTGGTTGTTCCGCGGTCACCTGCGTTGGATGAACCATCCGCCCAGCACAAGCACGTCCATTTGCGTGCGGAGGAAGCAGTCGAGGGCTTCCTCGGGGCGGCAGACGACGGGTTCGTTTTCGTTGAAGGAGGTGTTCAGCACGATGGGCACGCCGGTGAGTTTCTCGAACGCGCTGATGAGGGCGTGGTAGCGCGGGTTGGTGTCGCGATGGACGGTTTGCAACCGGCCGGAGCCATCGACGTGGCAGACGGCAGGGATGCGGGAACGTTGTTCAGGCCGAATCTGGAAAACCTCCATCATGAAGGGGACGTCGTCGTCCTGCTCGAACCAACCGGCCACGCGCTCGCGGAGGATCGAGGGCGCGAAGGGGCGGAAGCTCTCGCGGCGTTTGATCTTGAGATTGAGGATGTCCTTCATGTCGGCACGACGCGGGTCGCCGAGGATCGAGCGGTTGCCGAGGGCGCGCGGGCCCCATTCCATGCGGCCCTGGAACCAGCCGACGACCTTGCCCTCGGTGATGGCCTGGGCAGTGGCGGCGCAGAGGGCTTGTTCGTCCGTGAAATGACGAATGGCGAGTGGCGATTGGGCTGATGATGAGTCGGAGCGAGTCTCCAACTTTGAACTTTGAACGTCGAACTCCGAACTCTGAATGCGAGATGGTTCAGTGGGATCTCGCCCAACCAGGAGGTCGCGAGCACGGAGCAGGGTTTCGATTTCGGCGTCGGAGAATTGCGGTCCGGTGTAGGCGTGGAGCAGGGGGGCGGTGGGGCGTGAGGCTGGTTGAGGGTTGAGTGTTGAGAGTTGAGCGCAAACGACGAGGGCGGAGCCGATGGCGCCACCGGCGTCGCCCGCGGCGGCTGGGAGGTACATGCGCTTGAAGGGCGACTGGAGATAGACCTTGCCGTTGGCGACGGAGTTCATGGCGCAGCCGCCGGAGAGGGCGAGGTTCGGGCATTGGTATTTCTGGTGGAGGGCGCGCAGGAGGGTGAAGAAGGCCTCCTCGTACATGGCCTGGGCGGATCGGGCGAGGTCCTTGTGGCGCTGGTCCAGGGGTTCGTCCTTCTTGCGCTCGGGGCCAAGCAGGGCTTCGAGGGCGTCGCGACGGTAGAGGGTTCCGACCTCGGGGCAGCAGTCGTTCCAGGTGTAGGAAACGTTCTCGTTGTGATGGCGGAAGCAGCGGAGGTTGAGCTCAAAGGAGCCGTCTGATTGCACGCGGACGATCTCGCGCATTTGAGGGAGGAACTTCGGCTCGCCGTAGGGCGCGAGGCCCATGACCTTGTATTCGTCGCCGAACCAGGGGAACCCGATGAACTGCGTGATGGCGGAGTAGAAAATGCCCAGCGAGTGCGGGAAATAGACGCGGTCGTCGATGTTGATTTGCGAGCCCTGGCCCATGCCCCAGGCGGCGCTGGCGAAGTCGCCGAAGCCATCGACGGAGAGGCAGACGGCATCGGAGAAATCCGAGGCAAGGAAGGCGGAGGCCAGGTGGGCCAGATGGTGTTCGACGTGATGAATCCGGGCGCGGATGCGCGCATCCGGAAAGGCGACGCGGAGAGAGTCCTCGATGGTGGCGGCCTTGCGGATGTTAAGGAGCTTGGCGAAGACCAACCGGGGATCGGGCCGGTGGCTAAGGATGAATTGCAGCCGGCGCCAGTTGTTGACGCCGGGCTGGCGGTTGACGGCGATGTGATCGACATCACCGATGGCGGCCCCGGCCTCGCGCAGGCAATACCCGATGGCCTGCGTGGGAAGGCCGGCCCAGTGTTTCACGCGGCGGAAGCGTTCCTCCTCGGCGGCGGCGATGAAGCGGCCGTCTTTGAGAAGGCAGGCGGAAGAGTCGCCGTGGTAGGCGTTAAGACCGAGGATGAGCATGGAAAATTCCGAAATGGAAAAGCAGAAAGCGGAAATGGGAACGGAGCCCTTCACCCGGGCAAGCTGCCGCCCGTGGTCGTTTGCCGGGTGGCGGCAAGACCATTGATCGGCCGAAAGCGTGCGGCTTCACAGTTCAGGCGGGCAGCCCCGGTGGCCGGCAAACGCCGGCCGGACCGAAACCGCTGCACAGTGCAGGCATCGGATGATTCCGGGCGTGCCTGGAGGAATTCTGTGCGGGGCAGAGCAGGGGGACGAGAAGAAAGATGGGCAGACCTGGTTTTGGTCAAGGCCGTCGCAACGGGCACCCTCAACGGTAACGAGAATCAATCCAGGCCCAGAGGGCGCCGGAGAGAAGGCCGACGGTGTGGGCGGCGTTGGCGATGGGGCCAAGCCAGCCGGTGAAACAAAGGCCGAACCACACGAGGGCGTAGATCATGCTTTGACGGTCGAGAAACAGGCCGGAGGCGGGATCGAGCCGGCCCCGGACCCAGACATAGCCGATGAGGGCATAGACGACGCCGGACATGCCGCCGAAGACGGGATAACCATTAACCAGGTATTGAGCGAGGTTGGACAGTGTGCCGGTGACGAGGAAGAAGACGAGGAAGTACCAGGAACGGAGGCGTGCCTCGAACATGCTGCCCAGATCGAGCAACCACATGACGTTGCAGATGATGTGCAGGAAGCTGAAGTGGATGATGCACGGGGTGATGAGCCGCCAGACTTCGCCGCGACGAATCTCCGGCAGGCCCAGTTCCGCAAAGACACGCTCGCCACGAATCTCGACGCCGGTGATGAGCAAGGGCGAGAGGCGTTCCACGTCATCGCCGGTTTTGGACAGGACAAAGACGATGGCGGAAGCGACGATGAGTGCGTAGGTGAGGAAGCCGAAGCGATAGCTCCGGGCACCGGGGATGGCCGTCCGCCCATCAATGAGGCGTTTGCGGTAGGCAGCTTCGTCGGTCTCCCTGGCTTTGCGAAGCTTTTCGGCCGGCGAACCGGCCTTGAATCGCGCGTCGCGGGGATTGGCGCGGAATTCATCCAGGAGCTGCCTGGCTGCCGCCACCTGGTCGTCAGAGTGAATCCAGATGGCCCATTTGCCCTCATCGCGTTCCGCCTCGTTCTCGATGCCTTGAACGTAGAGGAAGTCGCAAAAAGTGCGCGCATCCACGTCGTGTTCCAGATGACCGATCAATCGCATGGCGGCGGTTTGGTAGCAGGGAATGAAGGCGACGGAAACCCAGAAACCGGTTCAGGGGAGAGGAAATTTCAACTCAGAGCCTGTCTGAAAATTCCGTGGGAGTCCTGTTTTCGAGGAAAAGGCCCAATGGCAAGGCGCGAGTGCTTCCGCACGGGCACCAGAGGATACCCGCAGCGGTCTCCCGACTGACGAGCAACGAAGCCAGCGGGCCTTTTCCTCGGAAACCCTCCGGGCGGCGCGTCTTTTGGCCGTGGCCGGCGTTGGCTCGACCGTCACAGCCCGCTGCGGGGAATGGCCCGTGCGGCTCGCACCTCCGGTCTCGCCGCCTTGGCCACGCGCAAAATCCCTCGCCGCAGGACCCCACGCAATTTTCAGACAGGCTCTTGGACCCGTTTGAGCCGGAACGAGGCGGGCGCGCGTCATGCGTCCGGCGGGGTGAGTGAGAGCCGCAGTTCAGGTCAACGAGTCACTCCAGAGTCGCGCGAACGACTTCACCGCGGAGCTGGGCCTGGCCTGGTTCCTTCTCGAAGACGCCATAGAAGAGGGAGGAAGAATCCAGCCAGAGGGTGATCCGGTGGAATTCCTCCGGCGACAATTTCACGTCGAAGTGGCCGCGGTCCAGGATCTCGACCAGCTTTGACGCGTGGGCGCCAAACTTGCCGGGCGTGGTGCGGTACCAGCGCGGATCGTTCCATCCCTTCTGAGCGCCGTAGCTGGTGAAGGCGTATTTCACGAGGTTGTTGTAGGAAGCGAACCATTGGTTGCGAACCGGTTCGCGGGCGAGGCTGGGCGCCTTGTCGGGAGTCTTTGCGTGACACTCAACGCAGTGGCGGTCGAGGACTGGCTGCACGAGGCGCGCGTAGCTGAAGGGGTTCGAGCCATCCACGTCCGGCTTCGGAACGGACGGCTCCCGGCGCAGCGCCAGCGGCACCGCGGCGGGAGAAGTTGCGGTGCGGTGTTTCGCCTCATGACAGCCGGCGCAGACGAGCTTCTCCCCGTGGCGAACGGCGGTGCCGGAGCGCATCGACTGAACCGCCATGCCGCGCTCGTCAATGAGTTGAAAGAAGAGTTCGCGATAGGCGGGAACCTTGAAATGCGCGCTGCCGTCCACCTCGATGGGGACGGTGCCCAGAACCCAGCGGGCCGGGACAATGGAGTCGGTGGCCTCGGCGATGCGTTTGCCAGTCTGATGGGGGGCATCTCCGCCGGAGGGAACAGAGCAGGGGAGCAATTGGAAGATGCGCAACTCCTTGATCTTCGTGGTGGCCGGCCAGGGACTGAGAGTGTCATAGACGTTGACCACGGCCATGGTGCCTTCACCGGTCGAACCCGGGGCGGCGGGCGGAGCCGCAGCGAGTGACGGCGTGGGAGCCACGGGCGGCCGGGGGGTGGGGCGCAACGGCATCGGGCTGAGGCAGCCGATTTCCGGATCGCGGTAGATCAGTTCCTTGTTGCCGAAGGCGTCCACGAGATAGATGCCGTAGTCGCCGTTGCCCCTGGGTTTGCGCGTGCCGTTCATGGCGTCGTCATAGACGCAAAGGTGGTAAGTTTCACTGAGCGGCCAGGGTGTCCCATAGACCTGGCGACCGCCCTGGCTTTCCGGAAAGGCGACCTCCGGCGTCAGGCGGCGAACCGGTCCCATCGCGTCGTCATCCTCGACGCGGGGATCAATGACGACCAAAGACCCGAAGGCCTGCCCGTGATGCGGCGCGGCCGTGGCGACAAACCTGGGGGAACCAGGAATGGGGCGCACGCCGAGTTCCATGTCGGCGCGGTTCGGGCGTGGCGCGAAGTTGCCGTGGAGCGCGCGCGGGTCGGTGCCGTCAAGCCGCGTGATCCACGGCACGTGAGCGACGCAGCCGTGGCGGTCCACGTAATCCCAGCGCGTCCAGACGATGCGGCCGTCATGGGTCACGCTGGGATTCCATTCGTTGCTGTCGTGGAAGCTGAGCAGATTGATGCCGGAGCCGTCGGGGGCCATGTCGTAGAGGTTGTAGAGCGGGCAGGCCCGGCCGCAGCGCAGGTAGCCGCCGCGCCGTTCGCTGATGAACGCGATGCGGTCGTTGGGAAGCCAGCACGGATCAAAGTCGTTCCAGGTTCCATCGGTGAGTTGCCGGAGGCCTGTGCCGTCGGCGTTCACCTTGAAGATATGGTAGCAGCGCCCGGCGTCCCAATGGCCGCGCGAGGCGTCGGTGTGAATTTCCTGCTCGCGGCTGCCGGTGGCCTCCACGTAGGCGAAGAGAATCTGCCCGCCGTCATAGGAAACCGCCGGCGACAAAAACGAGCCGCCGACGGTGGCATCGCCGGAGAGCCTGCGAACACCGTCGTAATGCAGCGTGGCCGCGGCGCCGTTGCCACCCTTGAGTGGCCGGCCCTTCAGCCTTCCGTTTTCCACGACCGACCGGGCCAGAACGTCGCGCAGCGTTGGATTAGGGCCGAACGGATCGTGCAGGACATACAAGCCGCCGCCAGGACGCGCCGTGATGCCGTAGTATTGATCGCACATGTGCTCGTAAATCGAGCGGTGGCGCTTGATGAACAGGAGCCGGTCGAAGTTCAGCAGCGGATTGCTGAAGGCGATTTCCCGGCGCAGAAGGCAGGCGCGATCAAACAATTCCCGGCGCGCGACCGCATTCGTGGTTGAAACGCTCGCGGCGGTCTCGCGGAGGCCGGAGAGCCGGGCAGCGAAGGAATCAAACACCACGGCGGGAAGGCTCGTTTGGAGGTCCGCGAGCAGGGCCATGGTGCGGCGGAGGACCACATCGGCAGGGTCATGGTCGGCTGGCTGGATCAGGGCGGCCGGGTGCTGGGTTTCCGCCGCGAGTTTTTCGAAGGTCGCCCGGCGCTGGAGGTCGAGCTTCAAGGCGGCGAATTGATGGTCCAATTCCTCTGAAGGAACGGCCGCAACCGACCTCGCCGCCGGCACCGCGCCGGGAACGGCCTTGACCTGACGCGCCGGGCCGGCCGACGAGACACAGGCCATGGCCAAACCGATCAACACCGCCGGCCCCCGAGGAGACACTCTGATATTCATGGGACTTAACGAATCCGTTGTTTCTCAACCGAAACCCGGGCGCGAAAAGTGAAATCTTGTCCCCGAGAGTTTCACCATTCGTGCCGGGCGAATTACCACGCGAACAACGCGTGACGGGAGGTTGGAAGCCGCGGGGCCGACAGAAATTCGATTTCACGCAGGGCGACTGGCTGGAAAGGCGCGGAGCGAGATTGAGAGCAGGAGAAAAGGGGCCGGAGGCGAAGCAGAACTTAACAACGCAGAACGGACAGTGCGCGGCCCGTCAACCAACAAGTTGTTGGCAGTTGTGAATAACTCCGCCTTTGCCATTCAGGCTCGCGCGAGGCAGTGTGCCGCCATGAAAGCACTTTTCACCGCTTTGTTGATAACGTTTTCCGTTTCCACGTTCGCCGACTCTTCACCGGACGGCGTAACCCATTCCGGGGCGTGGTATTGCACCAAAGCCCCGTCTGCTCGCCAGCGCGCGGCGGGGCAAATTGACTTCACATTCCGCACCGATGGAACAATGACCGTGCTCCTTTGGTGGCTGGATGACGTGTTTGAAGAGATCGTCAGCACCTACACCGTTGATGCGCGCGGCAACTTCCGTTTCCGGTTCGTGGATTCTGACTCTTGGATTTACACTGGCACGGCCAAGGGGAACTTTGTTTCCGGCAGCTTCAAAGGCACCGGCTACGGCGGCAGGTTCCAAGCAATCTACTGGAACGAGAGTTGGTGATTACCGAACCCGCCGCACGCGATAGGTGAACGTGATTCCGGGCCGGGCGGCCGTCTTGGCGACGAAGCATTGCACCAAATTCCCGGTCTGTTCCGCCGAAATTACCGGCATGAATTCGCTTTCATTCCCGTCTTGATACTTGGCTTTCCGCTCCATTCTCCACGTGCCTTCCGTGACGAATGCGCCAGCGTTCAACATTGCGCGTCCGTTGACTTGCGCGGGCACAATCAACACCGGAAGCACGGTTCCCACCGGAAGCACGGCCCCGGCCGGGAATGGCTGGAAATCCGTTTCAATGGTGACGTTGTAGGGCATGGTTCCTTTCAGGGTGCAACGAACGCTTTTGCGGCCTTGCCAATCAGTTCTCCCGCGCCGCCAAGTATGGGTGCTACGTTTGTTGCGGACGTTTCCAACTCGGTGCCGCTGGTTCCGATGCTTTGCGTTTTCGTCGTGTTGGAAACGCGGAGCTTGTCCAGCGTCGCGCGAGCGTCGCCCCAAGCGATGAAGGCACTGCCCTTCGATTCTCGAACTTCAACCGTGCCGTCCGGGTGCGTTAGCGTGGCACTCGCGCGCGGGGAGGTCGCGATGGCGCAACCACTCGCCAGCGCAAGCAAAAGGCCCGAAGCGGTCAACGTGGCGAAAAAGAGCGAGGGTTGGAGCGGTTTCATGGTGTTTGGATTTCGGCGAGGTTTGTCCCGCCGCCGCTTCGATGCGCGAACACGTTGCCCGCACTGGCGGCGACGGGAGAAATTCCAAGTCGGCCCTCGATGGCGGCAAGCCGGTTCTCAATTTTGTTCTGCGACCATGCAAGGAATAGCACTGCGGCCAGGATGATTTGCCCCGTTGTTCCACGTCCCTTTTCAGATAGCAGCTTTTTGAAAATGAATTCCATGCTTCAACCGTTCGTTTTCCGATTTACGTAGGCGCGGACGGCATTTCCGCCGCCGAGCCAGAAAAAGAGCGCGACAACCAGCGCCAGCGTCCACAGCA